>JBFXBH010000090.1:0-10783 GCA_050183355.1 Vicinamibacterales bacterium
CCCGTGCGGGCCTACGTCACGATCATCGAGGGCTGCAACGACCACTGTGCGTTCTGCGTGGTGCCCGGAACGCGGGGGAAGGAGCGCATGCGGCGCGCCGCGGAGATCGTCGAGGAGGCCGCCGAGGCCGTGGCGTCCGGGCGGCCGGAAGTGCAGCTCCTTGGCCAGATCGTGAACCACTACCAGGACCCCGACGACCCGCGCATCGACTTCGCCGCGCTGCTCGAAAGGGTCGATGCGATTCCGGGGATCCGGCGCATCCGGTTCGCAAGCCCGCACCCGCGCCACACCAGCGAACGCATCGTCGCCGCCATCCGGGATCTCCCGCACGTGTGCAGACACCTCCATCTGCCGGTCCAGTCGGGCTCCACCGCCGTCCTGGCCGCCATGCGGCGCCGGCACACGCGGGACGACTACCTGCGCCTGGTCGACCGCGTGCGGGAGGCCGTTCCGGACATCCAGCTCTCGACGGATGTCATCGTCGGCTTCCCGGGCGAGACCGCCGCGGACTTCGAGGACACGATGAGCCTGGCCCGGGCCGTCGGGTTTCACTCCATCTATTCGTTCAAGTACTCCCCCCGGCCCAACACGCTGGCCGCGAAGCGACTACAGGATGACGTCCCAGAGACCGAAAAGACTGTGCGGATAGTCGCGCTGCAGGAGCAGCAGCGGGCCATCCAGCAGCGGCTGCACGACGGGATGGTGGGCCGGACCGTGGAGGTCCTGGTCGACGCCGTCTCCCGGCGCCGGGACCACGAGGTCTCGGGCCGGACGTCGGGCAACACCGCCGTGAACTGTCCGGGCGACCCCTCGTGGATCGGCCGGATGCTGCCGGTGACGATCGAGCGGGCGGGCCCCAACAGCGTGTGGGGACGGCCGGCCGGATAGAAGGGGACGCACGATGCAGGTCGAGATGACGATCAAGGGTCTGATGGTCGATCCGGTGACGAGCACGCCCATCGTCATTCTGAAGGAGCGGGACGCCGAACGCGTGCTGCCCATCTGGGTCGGCGTCGTCGAAGCCAACGCCATCGCCCTGCAGATCGAGAACATCGCGACCTCGCGGCCCATGACGCACGACCTGCTGCGGAACGTGATCGCCGACCTGGACGGCACCGTCGACCGCATCGTGGTCAGCGACCTCCGCGACCACACGTTCTACGCGATCATCCACATCACGCGGCAGGGCGAGCGCCTCGCCATCGACGCGCGGCCGAGCGACGCGATCGCGCTGGCGCTCCGGACACGGGCGCCCATCCTGGTCGAGGACGCCGTGTTCGAGCACGCGCGGACCTCCGACCTGACGGCGGAGCAGGCCGACCCCGAACGGCTGCACGCGTGGCTGGAGGAGATGGACCCGGAGACGATGGGCAAATACAAGATGTGAATTGTCGGCCGGCCGACAATGCTCTAGACTGCCGTCGTCCCGCACCGTTTCCGTTTCGCCGCGCCTTCATGATCGTCGCCATCGCCAACCAGAAGGGCGGGGTGGGCAAGACCACCACCGCCGTGAACCTGGCCGCCGCGCTCGCCATGCGCGGAAGCCCGACGCTGCTCATCGACCTGGACCCGCAGGCCAACAGCAGCATCTCGTTTCTCGACCTCCGGACCGTGGAGGCGAGCACCTACGACGCCATCGTCGACCCGGCCGTGCCCCTGCGGTCCATCATCCATCCGGCCACGCTCGCGAACCTCTGGGTGGCGCCTGCGCGCATCGCGCTGGCGAAGCTCGAGTCGCGCCTCGTCGGCGAACTCGACGCCCACTTCCGGCTCAAGGACAAGATCCAGGCGCTCGGCACCGAGTTCGCGCACATCGTGATCGACTGCCCGCCGGCGCTCGGCCTGCTGACGGTCAACGCGCTGGTCGCCGCCACGCATCTGCTCGTGCCGATCCAGTCGTCCTACTTCGCCCTCGAGGGCACGGACGACCTGCTCGAAACGGTGGAGAAGGTACGGCAGCGGCCGAACCCCGACCTGCGGATCCTGGGCGTGGTCATCACGATGCACGACAAGCGGACGGCGCTCGGCCGCGACATCCGGAAGCAGATCCAGAAGGTCTTCGGCAACAAGGTGTTCAAGACCGTCATCAGCAAGAGCGTGCGGCTCGAGGAGAGCCCCGCCTACAAGGAATCCATCTTCACGTTCGCACCGGACTCGGTCGGCGCCGCCGACTACTACAGCCTGTGCGAGGAGGTGATCGAGCGTGGCCAAGCGCGGACTGCCTGAGACCGTCCAGATGCGGCACGACCAGCACTACGTCGACGCCCTCGTCGCGTCGACCGGCGCTCCGATCGGGCGGATGCTCCCGCTGGACCTGCTGGACCCGAACCCGAACCAGCCGCGCCAGCAGATGGGTGACCTGTCGGAGCTGATTGCGTCGGTCGCGGAAAAGGGCATCATCGAACCGCTGATCGTCCGGCCCCAGGGGTCGCGCTATCAGATCATCGCCGGCGAGCGCCGCTACCACGCGGCGGTCCAGTCCGGCCTGACCGAGGTTCCGGCCATCGTGAAGGACGTCGACGAACTCGAGGTCCTGGAACTGGCGCTGATCGAGAACCTGCAGCGCAAGGACCTGACGGCCTTCGAAGAAGCCGAGGCCCTCGCGCAGCTGGCGGACCGCTGCCACTACACGCACGAGGACATGGCACGGAAGCTCGGCAAGTCGCGAACCTCCGTCACGGAAATCCTCGCGCTGAACCAGATGCCCGAGGAGGTCCGGAGCCTTTGTCGGCTGGCCGACATCACGTCGAAGTCCACGCTGCTGCAGATCGTCCGGCAGGGCGACCCCGAGAAGATGGTGGCCCTGGTCCGCCGGCTCGCCGAGAGCGGCGGCGCCACGCGCGCCAAGGTCCGCGCCGAGACCGCGGACGCCGCGAAGGCCCGCCCGAAGGCCTTCACGTTCAACTTCAAGCCGTCCACGAAAGCGTTCAGCCTGAAGATGACGTTCAAGAAGAGCCGCGTCGACAAGGCCGAGCTCATCGAGACGCTCGAGGGCATTCTCAAGGAACTCAAGGCCTCCAGGCGCTGACGGCGCAGGGCTGGCCGTAACGAACAGGCCGGAGCGCATCCGGCCCCGGCGCTGGACCCGATTTGGGGCGAATCACCAGCCGGAAACCCGCCCGTCCACACGTTATCCGCAACGTCGCATAAGAAGCGTTATGTTAATTACTCGATCGGAGCCGGGTTTCCAGGCGCCATAATTCAGTCGGCCGCCCCGGTGCGCATCCTCGACCGCTACGTCATCCGTCAGACCCTCTGGCCCGCCGTCCTCGGGCTCATGGTCTTCACCTTCCTGCTGATCATCCCGACCGTGCTGCGGTCAACAGAGGAACTGGTCGCCAAGGGCGTGCCGGCGCCCGTCATCGCGACGCTGCTGGTGACGCTGCTGCCGCAGGCCCTCGGCCTGGCGATCCCGATGGCGTTGCTCCTCGGATTGCTCGTCGGGTTCGGCCGCCTGTCATCAGACCGCGAATGGGTCGCGATGCAGGCCTGCGGCGTCAGCCTGGCCCGGCTGCTGTGGCCGGTCGGCCTGCTGGCCGGTACGGCGACGGCGGCCACGCTCTACGTCCTGCTGGCAGCGCTGCCGCAGGCCAATCAGGCCTTCCGCGAGATCATGTTCCGCATCCTGTCGGAACGTGCCGAAGGCGAGGTCCGGCCGCGGGTCTTCTTCGACGCCTTCCCGGGCGCCACGCTGTACGTCCGGGAGCTGCCGTCAACCGGCGGCTGGAAGGACGTGTTCCTGGTCACCGGCGGCCAGGGACAGCCCGAGGCCGTCCACGTGGCGAAGCGCGGGCGCGTGCTGATCGATCGGGCCCAGCGCCGTGTCGAGATCGTCCTCGAGGAGGGCGTGACCCATACGACCGGCGACGCCGACAACTACCGGCCGAGCACCTGGGCACAGACCATCCTCAGCGTGGACCCGGAGAGCATCTTTCCGAAGGCGGGGCCCGCCAAGGGCGAGCGCGAGATGTCGATCGCCGAGCTCCGCACGCGGATCGCGGACCGCGCGGCCCAGGGGGAGTCGACCGCCGGCGCCCAGGTCGAGATTCACAAGAAGTTCTCGATTCCCGCGGCCTGCCTCGTGCTGGGGCTGTTCGGGCTGGTCATCGGCGCAAGCCACCGGCGGGACGGCCGGCTCTCGAGCTTCCTGATCGGCGTGGTCGTCATCTTCGTCTACTACGTGCTGCTCGAGAATTCCGGAAACCTGGCAAAGGGCGGCTACCTGCCCCCGTGGATCGCCGCGTGGCTGCCCAATCTCGGTTTCGGTGTGGTCGGCGCCGTTCTCTTTCTGCTGCGCCAGCGCGCGATCGAGCGCACACGCAGCTGGCCCCAGTGGTGGACGGCCCTGGCCGCGCGCCTTCCCCGCCGGTCGTCCGGCGCCCGGGGCGATCGGCGGCGGGCGCTGCTCCGTTCGATTCCGGGCACCCGGCTTCTCGACCGCTACGTCTTCGCGGGCTACACGCGGGTGTTCGGTCTCTGTGTGCTCGCCCTCCTCGGCCTGTTCCACATTTCGACATTCATCGATTTGTCGGACGAGGTGCTGCGCGGTGACGCCACCTGGGGCCAGCTCTTCTGGCACCTGTGGTTCGCGACGCCGCAGGCGCTCTACTACGTGCTGCCGATCTCCGTGCTGCTGGCCACGCTGGTGACGGTCGGCCTGCTGACCCGGAACTCCGAACTCGTCGTCATGAAGGCGTGCGGCATCAGCCTCTATCGCGTCTCGCTGCCCCTCTTCCTGGCGGCTGCCGCCGTGGCGGGCGCCGAGGGCTGGATGCAGGAAACGCTGCTCGGCCCCGCCAACTACCAGGCCGAAGCCATCCGGCACGTCATCCGCGGCGGGTCGCCGGAGACCTTCGACGTCCTGCGCCGCCGCTGGGTCGCCGCCAGGAACGGCGAGATCTATCACTTCGGCTACTTCGACCCGCGGACGCGGACGCTGGTGGACCTGGACACCTACCGCATGGACTACGCGACCGGCACGCTCGCGACGCGTACCCACGCCACGCGCGCCGCGTTCAGTGACGACCGTGGGGCGTGGGTCGCCAACGAGGGGTGGCGGCGCGGGTTCGCGGGTGAGACCGTGACACTGGCACCGGTCCGCGACGAGGTGATCGACATCGAGGCGCCGGCCTACTTCTCCACCCAGACGCCCGACCCCGACTTCATGAACTACGGGGAACTGGCGGACCACATCGGCCGGCTGGAGCGGGGCGGCTTCGACATGACACGCCAGCGCGTGGCCCTCGAGCGCAAGCTTGCCTTCCCGCTCGCCACGCTCATCATGGCGCTCATCGGCATCCCGTTCGCGACGACGACCGGCACGCGCGGCGCGATGTACGGGATCGGCGTGGGCCTGGTGCTCGCCTTCAGCTACTGGGGCGCGCTCAGCATCTTCGGCGCGATGGGAGCCGCCACGCTGATGACGCCGCTCCTGGCCGCATGGGCCCCGAACCTGCTGTTCTCGTCGGGTGCGGCCTGGCTACTGCTGACGGTCCGGACCTGACGCCGGCCCGCGGCGCGTCAACGCCGCCGCTTCGATCCAGATCTGCCCCGACCGGCCGGACGCAGTGTTGACGCCGTCCACCACGAGCAGCAGCGACCGCACGGTCCGGGCCTCCGGCGCCGGTGCCTCGTCCGGCCCGGCGGCCACCAGCGACGCCACCGGGATGCGCACGTCGCGCGCCGTCTCGTCGAGGTAGACCGAGCGGCGCCAGCGGACCTCACGGCCGTTCGCGGGTCCCCGCAGTTCGACGGAAACACGCATCGGCCGGTCGGCGTGGCAGCGCAGCGCGATCGCATCGGCATCGCCGAGCCCATCGAGCGGGAGGGCCGCGGCGGCGAACGGCCCGGACGACTCCGGGCCGGAGAGGGCGAACCGGAAGAGCGCCGCGCGAAAGCCGCCGCTCGTCACGACCTCGACCGCCGCCTGTGAGCGCTCGCTCCGTTCGACCGCCCACGCCGCGAGATCCGCGACGTGCACCGCCGCGTCCTTTCCCCCTGCGCCCCTGTCGGCACCGGCAGCCCCGGGTCTTCCCCACTCCGCGCCCCGTCCGATGAAGATCGCGTTCGACACGATCCACGGCACCGGCGGCGACCCGGGCGCGCCGGGGCGCAGCACCTCCACGCGGTAGGCCGCGGGCGCCGCCGGCACGTCGACCCGCAGGTCAGCCCCGGACGCCTCACGGACCAGCGCCCCGTCACGCAGCAGCCGCACGCGCGCACCGGCCGACGCCGGGACGCCGACCTCGATGTGGACCGGACCGGCCGTGCCCTCCGCGAGGGGCAGGACCTCCCCGGGACCGGCGGACCCGCCGGGGCCGGAGGCCCGGAAACGGAGCCAGCCGTTCGACGCCAGCGCGTCGACGGCCGTGTAGCTGTGCCCGGCGCGGATCGCGCCCAGCACCGCGGCGGCATCCGCGCCGGCGTCGCCGGTCAGTTCGACGCCGGTCAGCACCGTCGAGAACGTCTGGAACAACGGCTGGTAGCCGGGTATCGGCAGCGAGAGCCTGCGCCACCACCGCGGGTCGTCCTCGTCGCTGCCGCCGACCCGCGCGTGCGCATCCGCCGCCGCGATCGTGACGAGGCGCCGCGTGCGTGACTGCTCGTCCCACCGATCCAGCGTGACCACCGGCCGGTCCAGCACGCGCGTCAGCGCCTCCGGCGCCCGGAACGGATACGGCACGAGCAGTCCGAGCAGCGAGGCGCGGGACTCGTCGCGCCACTCGCTGTCCGCGTTCAACCACTCGAATCCGGTCAGCGCGGCGTCCCAGGCCCGCCAGCGCAGCGAACGCTTCGGCGAATCCACATGCGCGGCCACGGCGAAGCCCCCGAGCCGGTTGATGTCCTCCACGACATCGGCGCCACGGCCACCAAGGCGGTACGGTGCCTGCCCGATGCCGAGCGCGACCACGTGCCCGTCGAACGTCGTGACCTCGACAGCGTCGATCACGAGCACGCCCTGCAGATACGCGGGCGGATCCGGGCGGCGCGTGCCGTCGCCGTGGTCCGTCAGCACGGCGAACCGCAGACCCGCCTGCGCGGCGGCGCGGGCGACATCCTCCACCGTCCCCCCGCCGTCGGACCGGCGCGTGTGGATGTGGACCACCCCGCGGACATCGCCCATCGGACGATCGCCCGCCGGCAGGACGTCGGCCCGCGGCGGCAGGCTCAGGAAGACACCCGCCGCCACGAGCCCGGCCGCCGTCAGGGTCAGCAGCCGCGCCTTCATGCGCGCGGATGAAAGCGTTCGTAGACCGAGCGCATCCGGTGCTCGAGCACGTGCGTGTAGATCTGCGTCGTCGAGACGTCCGCGTGGCCGAGCATGAGCTGAATCGCCCGCAGGTCGGCGCCGCGTTCGAGCAGGTGCGTCGCGAAGGAGTGCCGCAGCACGTGCGGGCTCAGATGCGCCTGCACGCCCGCCTTGCGGCCGTAGGTCTTCAGCAGTCCCCAGAAGCCGATCCGGCTCAGCGCCGATCCGCCCCGGGCGTTGACGAACAGCCGCGGGCTCCTGCGGCCGCCGAGCAGCTGCGGGCGCGCCTCCTGCGCGTAGCGGCGGACCCAGCCCGCCGCCTGGTCGCCGAACGGGACGATGCGCTGCTTGCTTCCCTTCCCGGTGCAGGTCAGGTAGGACGCCTCGAGATTGAGGTCCGCCGGGCGCAGTGACAGGAGTTCCGAGACACGCATGCCGGTGGCGTACAGCAGTTCGATGAGCGCCCGGTCCCGCAGGCCCTTCGGCGTCCGCACGTCGGGCGCGGCGAGCAGGCGGTCCACGTCCTCCCCCGACAGAAAGGACGGCAGCGCCTTCCACGCCTTCGGCGGCCGCAGCCCCTCGGCGGGATTCACCGTCACGCGGCCGTCGAGCGTCAGGAAGCGGTAGAAGCCGCGCACGCAGGCTACCGCGCGCGCCACCGAGTTCGGTGACCGTCCCTCGGCCATCAACGCGCGGACGAACGCGTCGAGGTCCGCCGCGGTCAGCGCGGTCAGCGGGCTGGCGGACCCGGCGGCGAACCGGCCGAGCAGCTGCAGATCCCGCGCGTAGCTCTCGACGCTGTTCACCGAGAGGCGGCGTTCGACCGACAGATGTGTGAGGTAGGCGTCCACGCTGGCCGCCGACGAAGCCTCGGCGGGGTCCGGCATCTCGTTGGAAGGCACGGCCAGATTGATTGTAGGCTATGTGTCTCGACGCATGCCGCATCGACCCCGCTTTCAATCGAATCCGACCGAGGCCATCAACCGGGCGACGCTGAGCCTCGACCGGCTGACCGCGGACGAGATCGTCGACGTGATGCTCGCCGAGGATCGGCGGATGCTGCAGGCGGTACTGAAGGAGAAGGCGCGCATCGCGACCGGCGTCGAGTTCATCGTCACGGCGCTGCGCAAGGGCGGGCGGCTGTTCTTCGTCGGCGCCGGCACCAGCGGCCGCCTCGGTGTGCTCGAGTCGGCGGAGATGCCGCCGACCTTCAGCACGGATCCCTCGCTCGTCCAGGCGATCATGGCCGGCGGCAAGGAGGCCTTCTTCTCCGTGCGCGAGGGTGTCGAAGACAACTACGAGGACGGCGCACGGGCCCTCTCCCGCGTCGTCCGGAAGGAAGACGTCGTCGTCGGCATCTCGGCCAGCGGCATGACGCCGTTCGTGCTGGGCGCGCTGACCAGCGCCCGCAAGGCGAACGCGCGCGTGATCTTCGTCACCTGCGACCCGGCCACCGAGCTGCAGATGTTCGTGGACCTCACGATCGCGCCGGCCGTCGGCCCCGAAGTGATCGCCGGATCCACGCGGCTCAAGGCCGCCACGGCGACCAAGCTGGTGCTCAACATGCTGACCACCGCCGCGATGGTCCGCACGGGCAAGACCTACGGCAACCTGATGGTCGACCTCCAGCCGACCTCCGAGAAGCACAAGGAGCGCGCCGCCCGCATCGTCCACATCGCCACGGGCGTGAGCATCGAGGATGCCGAGCGCCTGCTGCGGCAGGCCGGCTGGCACGTGAAGGCCGCCATCGTGATGCAGCGCACCGGTCTCTCGTATTCGAAGGCGCTCTCGCGGCTGCGCAAGGCCCACGATTCGATCCGCGAGGCGGTCGGCGGCGATATCGAGGCACGCGTGACCCGCGAGCTCGAAAGCAGCGGCGCCCGCCCGCGGAAGACCGGCCGCGCGCCGCGGCCCGCTTCCGGGCGCTGACGCCGATGCCGGCCGGGGCGCGCGACGTCCTGCTGCGCGGCATCGCCGGCCAGGCGTTTCCGGGTGCGGTCGCGGAGTCCGGGGACGCCACGCACGTCACGTGGCGGGACGCGGCCGGGCACCTGCGGTATGACGCCGCCGCGCCGCCGGCCGACGTGCACACCGTCTTCGACCTCGCCTCGCTGACCAAGGTGCTCGCCACGACCCTGCTGGCCATGCAGGCCGTCGACCGCGGGCTCCTCGCGGTGACCGACCCGGTCTCGCGTCACCTGCCCGAGTGGACGGGCGCGGACCGCGCGGGTGTGACCGTCGAGGATCTGCTGACGCACAGTTCGGGCCTTCCGGCCTGGGCTCCCCTCTATCGCGACGTGCGTGGCGTCCGGGCCGCGGTGGCGCGCATCGCGGTGATGCCGCTCGAGTACGCACCGCGCTCCGCGTCGGTCTACAGCGACCTCGGCTTCATCCTGCTCGGCCACCTGCTCGAGCGCGTGCGCGCGCGCGCCCTCGACACACAGGCCGCCGACCTCGCGCACGCCCTCGGCCTCGCCGACACGCTGACGTTCCGGTTCCATCGGCGCCCCGCCGTCGTCTGCGCGCCGACCGAGCTGGATCTGACGTGGCGGGGCCGCCTGCTCGACGGCGAGGTGCACGACGAGAACGCGTGGGCGCTCGGCGGCGTGGCCGGACACGCGGGGCTCTTCGGAACGGTCGAGGCGGTCGGCGTCATCGCCCGCCACCTGCTGCAGGTCCTGCAGGGCCGCTCCGGACTGGTCTCCCGGGCCACCACTGCACACTTCTTCACGCGGCGCGCCGGTATCCCGGGGAGTTCGCGTGCGCTCGGCTGGGACACGATGCTCCCCACCTCGTCGTGCGGCACGCGGATGTCCGCGAGCGCCGTCGGCCACACCGGCTTCACCGGCACGTCGCTCTGGATCGATCCCCCGCGGAACCGGTACGCCGTCCTGCTGACGAACCGCGTCCACCCGGACCGCCGGCACGAGGGCATCCAGGCCGTGCGCGTCGCCTTCCACGACGCCCTCTGGGCGGAATGACGGCGCCGTGCCCGGCTCCCGGCTTGGGCGGCCGGGAGGTTCGGATTACCATGGTCGCCAGCATGCGTCGCGCTGCCCACGGGGCCGGCCTCGTTCTCCTGGCGCTTCTGGCCACGGCCTGCGAGAAGATTCCACTCTTCGCGCCCTCGCAGTCGACGATCACGTTGAGCGCCGGCCAGCGGGTGCTCGCGCTCAATTCGAGCGTCGAAGTGACGGCCGTCGTGATCGAGCCGAGCGGCACACCGGTGCAGAACGGCACCGCGGTCCGCTTCACCACGTCGCTCGGCCGCGTCGATCCGGTCGAAGTTGAGACGCGCAACGGCATCGCCACCACCACGTTCTATGCGGGCGACGCCTCCGGCGTGGCCGACGTGCGCGCGTTCTCCGGCGCGGCCGGCAGCACGACGCCGAGCGGCGAGAACGCCACCACGCCCACCAACACGCTCTCGTTCACCATCGGCACGGCGGCCGCAGAGACGGTCACGATCAGCGCGCGGCCGTCCACCGTGCCGGCCACCGGCGGCACCGTCGAGGTGAACGCCGTCGTGCGCGG
>JBFXBH010000091.1:0-10727 GCA_050183355.1 Vicinamibacterales bacterium
GTGGGCTTCCTGCAGACCAACGCCGCCTATACCGAAGGCCAGCGCGACCGTTTCATCAAGCCCCGCGTGTACGACCTGACCGGGTCGATGACGATCACGATGACCTACCTCGGGTCGGTCACGATCAACGGGCCGTTCGCGGTGGTGGGCGCCGGTGATACGCCCGCCCGGCGCCGCGTCTTTGTCTGCGCGCCGACGGGCGCCGCGGACGAGGCCGCCTGTGCGCGCCGCGTGCTGTCCACGCTGGCCCGCCGCGCCTATCGCGGCACGGCCACCGACGCCGACGTGGCCGAACTGATGAACTTCTACAAGGCTGGCCGCGCGAACGGCAGCTTCGAGCAGGGCGTGGAGATGGCGCTGCGACGCCTGCTCGTCTCGCCGAGCTTCCTGTTCCGCGTCGAGACGGACCCGGCCGGCGCGGCGCCCGGCACGAACTACGCGATCAGCGACCTGGAACTGGCCTCCCGCCTCTCGTTTTTCCTGTGGAGCAGCATCCCGGACGACGAACTGCTGGATGCCGCCCGGCGTGGCGTGCTGCGGCAGCCGGCCGTGCTCGACAAGCAGGTCAGGCGCATGCTCGCCGACCCGCGCGCCGAGGCGATGGCCACGAACTTCCTCGATCAGTGGCTCTACGTCCGGAACGTGCCGAACGTCACGCCCGCGGATGAGCTCTTCCCGGACTTCGACTTCGCCCTCAAGAGCGCGTTCCAGAAGGAGACGCAGATGTTCTTCGCGAGCATCGTGCGCGAGGACCGGAACGTCATGGACCTGCTGACGGCGGACTACACGTTCGTCAACGAGCGGCTCGCGCGGCACTACGGCATCCCGAACGTGACGGGGCGGCAGTTCCGCCGCGTCGCGCTCGCCGACGAGCACCGCCGCGGCCTGCTGGGCCAGGGTAGCATCCTGACCGTCAGCTCGCGCCCGAACCGGACGTCCCCGGTGTTGCGCGGCAAGTGGATCCTGCAGAACCTCCTCGCCGCGCCGCCGCCGCCCCCGCCGGCCAACGTGCCGCCGTTGCCGGAGAAGGGTGAGGGCGCGACCGTGGTGCCCGCCACGATGCGGGAGCGCATGGCGCAGCACCGCGCGAATCCCGTCTGCGCGTCGTGCCACTCGATGATCGACCCGCCCGGCTTCGCGCTCGAGAACTTCGACGCCGTGGGCCGGTGGCGCGATCTGGACGAGACGTTGAAGCCGATCGACGCGGCCGGCCAGTTGCCCGACGGCACCAAGTTCGATGGTGTCAACGGCCTGCGCGCGGCGCTGGTGGCCCATCCGGATCGGTTCACCACGGCGATGACGGAGAAGCTGCTGGTCTACGCCTTGGGCCGTGGCCTCGAGCCGTACGACGGCCCGACCGTTCGGGCGATCGTCCGCGGTGCGGCCGGAAAGAACTACACGTTCTCGTCAGTGGTCCTGGGTATCGTCCGCAGCGCGCCATTCCAGATGCGCCGCGCGGGCGCCAGGAACTAGTCGAACGCGAAGCGCGACAGAGGAGCGACTCATCATGATGATCACCAGGATGGCCCTGCCCCGGCGGACGGTTCTTCGCGGCATCGGCGCTGCATTGTCCCTGCCGTATCTCGACTCCATGGTGCCCGCGTTCGCGGCGCCCGCGCCGGCGCTGCGGTACCACGTGACCTACGTGCCGAACAGCGTCTCGCAGCCCTACTGGCGCCCGAAGAGCGTCGACGGGAAGCTGACCGATCTCGGCGCGATCATGGCGCCCCTCGAGGCGTTCAAGAGCCAGATCGTCGTCGTCGAGGGCATGGGCAACGCCACGGTTGACGGTGGCGGCGGTCCCCACACCCGGTCCAGCCAGGCGTGGCTGACCGGCGTGCCGTGCAAGCGCACGGAAGGCGCCGACGTCGAACTCGCCACGACCGTCGATCAGCTCGCGGCCCGCGTGCTCTCCAGGGACACGCAGCTCATCTCCCTGGAGATGGCGACCGAGCCGAACTTCACGGTCGGCAACTGCGATAACGGGTACAGCTGCGTGTATGCCAACACGTTCGTCTGGCGGACGCCGACGACCCCGCTGCCGATGGAGAACAACCCGCGGGCCGTGTTCGAGCGTTTGTTCGGTGACGGCGGTACGGCCAGCGCGCGCATGGCCGACCTGCGAAACGACCGCAGCATCCTGGACTCGGTCCGGAGCGACATGACGCGGCTGCAGAAGCGGGTCGGGGCGAGCGACCGCCTGATGATGGACGAGTACTTCCAGGCCGTGCGCGAAGTCGAGCAGCGGATTCAGAAGGTGGAGCAGCAGAACGCGGCCTCGCCCATCGAGGTCGGGGACAAGCCGTCCGGGATTCCGGACACGTTCGACGAACACGTGCGGCTCCTGTTCGACCTGCAGGTCCTGGCGTTCCAGGCGGACGTGACGCGCGTCATGACGTACCAGCTCTCGCGGGAGCAGACGAGCCGGCCGTATCCGTTCATCGGCGTGCCGGAGGCGCACCACGACGTCTCGCACCACCAGAACAACCCGGAGAAGCTGCTCAAGCACGCGAAGATCAACACGTACCACATGTCGCACTACGCGCGGTTCCTGACCCGCCTGAAGGAGCTGAAGGACGGCGACGGGTCGGTCTTCGACCACATGATCGGGCTCTACGGCACGGGCCTCGGCGACGGGGATCTCCACAGCGCCCTCGACCTGCCGACGCTCCTGACCGGCGGCGGCAGCGGCACGCTGAAGGGCGGGCGGCACCTGAAGTTCCCGCCGGACAGCCGGATGACCAACCTGCACCTGAACATCCTGCGCAAGCTCGGCGCGCCGCAGGAGAAGCTGGGCGACAGCACCGGCGAACTCGCGGAGCTGTAGAACATGAAGCACACTCTCGCAGCGTGTCTGCTGACGCTCGCGGCCGCCTCGGCGGCCGGAGCGGCGGCGCGGCCGTCGGTGTTGCTGAGTGCCGTCCAGGCGGGTGATATCAAGGCCGTCAAGGTGGCGCTGGCCCAGAAGGCCGACGTGAACGCCCCGGCCCCGGACGGCATGACGCCGCTGCACTGGGCCGTCCAGAACAACGACGCGGCGATCGTGGATGCCCTCGTGGCGGCCGGCGCCGACGTCACGGCCGTGACCCGGTACGGCATCCAGCCGATCAGTCTGGCCGCGGGCAACGGCCACGCCATCATCGCCGAGCGCTTGCTGAAGGCCGGTGCCGATGCCAACGCGGTAATGCCCGACGGCGAGACCCCGCTCATGCGGGCCGCGCGGAACGGCAATCCCGACCTCGTGAAGGTGCTGCTGGCCCACGGCGCGAAGATCGACGCCGTGGAGAAGGCGCGCGGCCAGAACGCGCTGATGTGGGCCGCCGCCGAAGGCAACGTGGCCGCCATCAAGGTGCTGGTCGAGGCGGGCGCGGACCTCAACGCGCACTCGAAGATGCGCGGCATCAAGGCCACGTCGGGCCGCTCGACGGGTGATGGCAAGCCGGTGGACAATCCGCCGGCGGCGAAGCCGGCTCCGAAGGCGCCCGAGCCCCCGAAGGCGCCGGCTGCGCCGAAGCCGTACGACGAAGCTGACGACCCGGGCCAGGGCAATCTGCTCGTGTTGAAGAGCAAGTTCCCGAAGGGCCGTGACATCTCCCTGAACTCGTACGGGGGGCGGACGGTGACCGAGGGCCTGACGCCGATGCTGTTCGCCGTGCGGTCGGGCCGGGCCGAGGCGGTGAAGGCGTTGCTCGACGCGGGCGCGAAGCTCGAGGAGGCGGCCTCGGACGGGACCACGCCGCTCTTCATGGCCATCGTGAATGCGCACTGGGAACTGGCGACCTACCTGCTCGAGAAGGGGGCGGATCCCAACGCGAACGGGCGAGGGATCACGCCGTTGCACCAGCTGGTGGTCACCCGGCGGCTCCACCTCGGGCACCTGCCGAACCCGACGGGGTCGGGCTCGGTCGACAGCATCACCGTGGCGAAGCTGCTCATCGCGAAGGGCGCGGACATCAACGCGCGGATGACGGTCTCCAGCCAGGGTGACGGGTATCGCAACCGGCTGAACCGGAAGGGCGCCACGCCGTTCCTGCTGGCGGCCAAGGGCATCGATCCGGTGATGATGCGGCTGCTGGTCTCGCTCGGGGCGGACCCGAAGATCCCGACCGTCGAGAACATCACGGCCCTCGAGGTGGCGGCGGGCGTCGCGCAGTTCAACCCGGGTGAGGACGCGGGGACCGAGGACGAATCACTGGATGCGGTCCGCTACTGCATCGAGGAACTCGGGATGGACGTCAACCATGTGGACGACAACGGCGAGACGGCGCTGCACGGCGCGGCCTACAAGGGCTTCAACCGCCTGACGCAGTACCTCGTGGACAAGGGCGCGAAGCTCGATGCCCAGAACGTCCTGGGCTGGACGCCGCTGACGATCGCGAACGGCGTGATGTACACGAACTTCTACAAGTCGCAGCGGCACACGGCCGCGCTCCTCGTCAAGCTGATGAAGGAGCGGGGCCTGGAGGCGAGCGACGCGCTGGACATCAGCGGCGCCGGCTACGTGCGCGACCTGAAGCCGAAGGCCGCGAACACGGTGCCGGTCGTCGCGAAGTAACGCGGGCGTCCGGGCGGCCGATCGCCCGTGCACGGAGTGAGGCTTCGCTGATGCGACCCGTGTTGTCCGCGACGGCCTTCGTCGCCCTGCTCGCCGGCACGGCGGCCTTCGCCGCGGGTCCACGCGCCCTGCCCGGGCCGGCGGCTCCTCCCGCCGCTGCGGCCTCGCAGCAGGCGCTGGTGGACAGGTACTGCGTCACCTGTCACAACGCGCGGCAGAAGGCGGCCGGGCTCCTGCTCGACCAGGCGCCCCTCGCCCGGCTGGCGGAGCACACGGAAACCTGGGAGAAGGTCGTCCGGAAACTCCGCGTCGGCGCCATGCCTCCAGCGGGCATGCCGCGTCCGGACGACGCCGCGCTGACCGGCCTGACGTCGTGGCTCGAGACATCGCTGGACGCTGAGGCGGCGAAGGCGCCCAACCCGGGCCGCCCCGCCGTGCACCGGCTCAATCGCGCCGAGTACGCGAACGCGATTCGCGACCTGCTCGGCGTCGAGATTGACGCGCCGGCGCTGCTGCCGGCCGACACCAGCGGCTTCGGCTTCGACAACGTGGCCGACGTGCTCTCGGTGTCGTCAGGCCTGCTCGAACGGTACATGGCCGCCGCGCGGAAGATCAGCCGGCTGGCGCTCGGCGACCCGACCGTCAAGCCGGGCCTGCAGGCCTACAGCCTCCCGTACATGGTGCTGCTCCAGGACGGCCGGATGAGCGAGGACCTGCCGTTCGGGTCGCGCGGCGGCACGACCGTGCGACACCTGTTTCCGGTCGACGGCGAGTACAGCGTGAAGGTCACGCTCCAGCGCAGCTACCTCGATACGGAACCGCGCGGGCTCTCGACCGCGGAGCAGGTCGATATCCGCCTCGACGGGGAGCGGCTCGCGCTGCTGCCTGTGGGCGGCCCCGACGCCGTCGGTCCCAGTCCGTACGCGTCCGCGCCGAAGCCGCCGGCGGACGAAAAGCTCGTCGTCCGGTTTGCCGCGAAGGCCGGCCCGCACGCGATCAGCGTCTCGTTCCAGAACCGGACGTGGGCGCCCGAGGGCCCCGGCCCCTCCCGCTTTCCGGCCGCGAGCTTCGGCACGCAGCACGCGAAGGCCACCAGCGTGTCGACCGGCCGCGTCGAGATGGCGGTCGACACCGTGTTCGTCGAGGGGCCGTTCAACGCGCTTCGCCCGGCGATGACGGAGAGCCGCCGGCGGATCTTCGTCTGCGACCCGTCGGTCCGCGAAGAGGCGTGCGCCCGAACGATCCTGGGCCGGCTGGCCCGGCGTGCGTATCGGCGCGCGGCCACGGCCGAGGACGTCGACACGCTGATGACCTTCTACAGGGCCGGGCGGGCGGACGGCACCGTCGACGCGGGCATCCAGCGCGCCCTCGAGCGCGTGCTCGTCTCGCCGTACTTCCTGTTCCGCGTCGAAGAGGACCCGCCCGGTGTCAGGCCGGGCGCCGCGTACCGGATCAGTGACGTGGACCTGGCGTCGCGCCTTTCGTTCTTTCTCTGGAGCAGCATCCCCGACGATCGCCTGCTCGATCTCGCCGTCGCCGGCCGGCTCAAGGACCCGGCCGTGCTGGAGCAGCAGGTGCGGCGAATGCTGGCCGACCCGAAGTCGAAGAGCTTCGTCCAGAACTTCTTCAGCCAGTGGCTCTACACCCGGAACATGCGCCTGCACCGGCCGGACCAGAAGGCGTTCATGGACTTCGACGAGAACCTCCGCGAGGCGTTCATCACGGAGACGGAGATGTACGTCGAGAGCCAGGTGCGCGACGACCGGGGCGTCATGGAGCTCATCACGGGCACCTACACGTTCGTCAACGAGCGACTCGCGCGGCACTACGGCGTGCCGAACGTCTACGGCCCCCGCTTCCGGCGGGTGACCTTCACGGATGACCACCGGGGCGGCATCCTCGGACAGGGGAGCCTGCTCACCGTGACGTCGATGTCGACGCGCACGTCCCCGGTCAAGCGAGGGGCGTGGCTGCTCGAGCACCTGCTTGGCACGCCGCCGCCCCCGCCGCCGCCGAACGTGCCGGCCCTGCCGGAGAGCACGGACGGGAAGAAGGTCGCCACGTCCGTCCGCGAGCGGATGGAGCAGCACCGGAAGAACCCCGTGTGTGCGAGCTGCCATTCGAAGATGGACCCGCTGGGCTTCGCGCTGGAGAACTTCGACGGCGTGGGGCAGTGGCGCGACCGCGACGGCGAAAGCGTCGTGGACGCCTCGGGCACACTGCCCGACGGCACGAAGTTCGGATCCCCGGCGGAGTTCCGGACGGCGCTGCTGCGGCGGCCGGAGGCACTGGTGAGCACCGTCACGACGAAGCTGCTGACCTATGCGATGGGGCGCGGCGTCGAGGCGGCGGACATGCCGGCCGTCCGCCGGATCATGCGGGACGCCGCGGCGTCGGAGTACCGGTGGTCCACGTTGATCCTCGGCGTGGTCCGCAGCATGCCGTTCCA
Source organism: Vicinamibacterales bacterium (assembly GCA_050183355.1). Lineage (GTDB taxonomy): Bacteria > Acidobacteriota > Vicinamibacteria > Vicinamibacterales > UBA2999 > CANKJK01. The sequence continues at coordinate 7,005 of JBFXBH010000091.1, forward strand.
GATGAGGAGGGCGGGGTGATCCTGACGAAGCAGCATCTCTCGCGGCGGACCGTGCTCCGCGGCGCCGGGGCCGCGCTGGCGCTGCCGCTGCTCGACGCGATGGTGCCCGCGCTGACGCCGGCCCGGTTGACGGCCGCGACGCCGGTGAAGCGTCTCTCGATGACGTACGTGCCGATGGGCGCCTTCATGGCGAAGTGGACCCCGCCCACGGAGGGCACGCTGGAGCTCTCCGAGATTCTGCAGCCGCTGGCGAGGTTCCGGGACCGCGCGGTCGTCATGAGCGGACTGGACATGCAGAACGCCGACGCGCGCGACGGCGGCGGCGTGCACTCGCGGATTCAGCCGTGCTGGCTGACGCAGCAGCATGCCAGGCGCACTGAAGGGCCCGACATGCAGGTCGGGATCTCGATGGACCAGATCGCCGCGAAGGCCATCGGCGGCGAGACGCAGCTCGCCTCGCTCGAACTCGCGCTGGAGTCGTCCGACCTGCTCGGGGCCTGCGACCTCGGCTATACCTGCGCGTACACGGCCACACTGTGCTGGCGGGGCCCGTCGACGCCGTTGACGATGGAATACAACCCGAGGGCCGTGTTCGAGCGCCTGTTCGGGACCAGCGACAGCACCGACACCCGCACGCGGTTAGCGGATATGCGGCGTGGGAAGAGCCTGCTGGACTCCGTGTCGGCGGACATGGTGAAGCTCAAGAAGCGCGTGGGGCCCGGGGACCAGGTGAAGCTCGACGAATACGTCGACGCCGTGCGCGACATCGAGCGCCGCGTCGAGCGGGCGGAGCAGCAGTCAGACCGCGAGCTGCCGACGATCGAGCAGCCAGTCGGCATCCCGGCCGAGTTCAGAGACTACGCGAAGCTGATGTTCGACCTGAACGTGCTCGCGCTGCAGGCCGACCTGACCCGCATCTCGACCTTCATGGTGGGCCGGGAGCTCAGCGTGCGGACGTTCCCGGAGATCGGCGTGCCCGAGCAGCACCACGGGCTCTCGCACCACCAGGATCAACTGGAGAAGCTCGAGAAGCAGGCGAAGCTCAACGTCTACCACCTGCAGATCTACACGCAGTTCCTCGAGCGGCTGGCAGCCACGCCAGACGGCGAGGGCTCGCTGCTCGACCACACGCTCCTGTTGTACGGCTCGGGCATGAGCAACTCGAACCTGCACCTGCCGTACGACGTGCCGACCATCGTGTTCGGCGGTGCCACGTTCGGCATCCAGGCCGGACGCCACGTGAGCCACCCGAAGGGTACGCCGCTGGCGAACCTGCAGCGCAGCCTGCTCGACAGGATGGACGTGCACGTGGAGCAGTTCGGCGACAGCACGGGGCTGCTGGCGATCTAGGCGCGAGGAGGCCGGGCGCGGCATGCGCCCGGCACGCGAACGACCCGGGCGCGCGGTCAGCGGCCGGGTGGGGTGAACAGGATCTTCTTCAGGCGCCTGCGGTACACCTCGGCGGCGTAGAGCGTGTGCTTCTCGTCGACGCTGACGCCCTCGGCCCAGACGTCGGGGATGATCCCGGTCACCGTCCCGTCCTTTGCGCTGCCGACCGTCACGATCCGCTTGCCCTGGTCGGTCACGTAGATCGTGTCGTCCGCTGCGATGGCGACGCCGCTGGGATTGCCGAACTGCGTCCAGAGGGTGATGAAGTTCCCCTCCTGGTCGAAGATCTCGATGCCCCCTCCCGCGCCGCGGTCGCCGATGAACACACGGCCCTTCGAGTCCATCGCGATGCCGTGCGGCTGGCTGAACTGGCCCGGGCCCGTGCCCTTCGTGCCCCACGACTTCAGGAACTTGCCGTTCCTGTCGAACTTGGCGACGCGGGTGCCGACGTGGCCGTCCGCCACGAAGATGTCGCCGTTCGGGGCGACGATCACATCCGCCGGCGCGTTGAAGTGCGTGGCATCGTCTCCGGGCACGCCCTTCGTCCCGAGCGTCAGCAGCACCTTGCCTTCGGGGCTGAACTTGAACACCTGATGGCCGTAGCCGGCGTCGAGCGCAGGCTTGAGCTTCTTCGCCAGGACGTCCTCGTTGTTGGCGACCGAGCCGTCGGTCACCCACAGATTGTTGTCCTTGTCGATATGCATGCCGTGCGGCCAGACGAACATGCCGTGCCCGAACTCCTTGAGGATCTTCCCGGTCGCCGGGTCGATCTGCAGAATCGGCGGGTCGGACCGGCGGAACGCGTACAGCCGGTCGCCTTTCGGGTTCACGGCCACGCGCCCCATCTCCCAGAACACGTCCTTGTTCCAGGCGATGTAGTTGCGGAGCGGGACGGGGTCATGCGGCACCGGCCCCCACGACTCGAGGAGCTGATATCCGGGAGCGGGCCCGGGTCCCTGCGCGACCAGAAGGCCGGTCGCGGTGAACAGGGCCAGTGCCAACGCCGTCCTGCCGAGTCTCATGTGCCTCTCCTGTCGCGTGCCGTGCCGCCACCGTGACCGGGCGGCGGGGTCGTCGCCGCCGGCCGGATTGTACGGGAACTCCCGGATGGCGTACGGAAACATCAGCGTGGCATGTACCGGACCTGGATCGGTGCGGACACGATCAAGCACCGCGCGACCTTCACCGACCCGCAGGTGTTCACGCGGCCGTGGACCGTGGCCATGACCATCAAGCGGATCAAGGACCAGAACTACGAGTTGCTGGAGTACGCCGGCGTCGAAGGGGACAAGGACTCGCACCTGATGGTGGATATCCCTGCCCGGTCGGAGAGCGTCCCGAAGAAGTAGAACGCCCCCACGGCCACGAGCGAAGCGATGTGTGCCGGCCGAGGCAGTGTGACCGCGAAGGTAGTCGCCACGGCCACGAGCGAAGCGAGGTGGCCGGAACGAACGCAGCGATGTGAGGAGTGGCGCAGAAAGGGATTCGGTGCCGCTCGCGGCGGGCGGAGCCCGTCGCGGCCAACCGGAAGCCGTCGCCCCGTCCACGAACGGAGCCGAAGGCGGAGTGAGTGGTCGGGGCGACTGGATTCGAACCAGCGACCCTCTGCTCCCAAAGCAGATGCGCTACCAGACTGCGCTACGCCCCGACGTCCGGGATTATCCCACGCCCGCCGGGTGGGTGGGCGCCGGGTCTACTCGTCGCTCTCGGCGTCGTCCTCGGGGACCATGGACGCCCGGCTCCGGATGAGCGCCCTGGCTTCCGGTGTGTAGAAGGCCTCGACGAACTCATCCATGATCTGCCTGACGATCGACCGATCAATCGCCCGGGCCTCGCCTTTCCGGCCGTACGTCGCCCACGGCAGATTGGCGCCGATCCACTTCACGATCTCGAACGACGGCCAGTAGTAGACGTTGGGCGGCCGCGTGCTCATCACCTGATCGAGCGCGACCCGCAGCACCGACTTCGAGACACAGTCGGCCGTCAGGCACGAGATCTCGCGGAACGTGGCCATGAGCGGCACCGGCGACAGCGTAAGCACGATCGGCGCCGTGGGGTTCAGCGTCCGGATGATCTCGATCATCCGCGTGAGGTTGCGTGCGTTCTCATCGACCGTGGTCAGGCGAAACACGTGCCGGTTGGCGTCGAAGATCTCGTCGGGAATCCCGCGCCAGAAGACGCCGCCCGTCTCCCGGTCCTGCCAGACCTCGGCCAGGCCGATGGTGAAGACGAACGCGCCGATCCCGGCGAAGAACTCCGCATAGGACTTCCGCTTGCTGTCCGGCGTCCACTCGCGGATCTCGCCGCCGGCGACGCGCTCGTAGCGGAAGCCGG
>JBFXBH010000092.1:0-10587 GCA_050183355.1 Vicinamibacterales bacterium
TGGCGGAAGCCGGCGGCGACATCAAGGCGCGCAACCGCCCGCCGGGCAAGGGCATCGAGAAGGACGTCGGCTTCCGCATTCCGGCCGACAACGACCCGCTCGGCATCCGCTCGCACCGGAACTCGGGCGCGTGGGGCATCACGCTGGACGGCATCCAGTTCACGCCGCTGATGTGGGCCGCGCGCGGCGGGCACATCGACACGGTGCGGACGCTGCTCGACCTGGGCGCGGACGTAAACGAGGCCAAGCCGGAAGGCACGACGTCGCTGATCCTGGCGATCATCAACAACCACTGGGAGCTGGCGTCGAAGCTGCTGGACTGGGGCGCGGACCCGAACAAGGGACCCGGCTACACGGCGCTGCACCAGATCGCGTGGTCGCGCCGGATCAACCTGAAGGCGGCGTTCCACCCCGGGCACCCGGACCCGACCGGGACGGTGGACAGCCTGACGCTGGCGAAGAAGATCATCGACAAGGGCGCGAAGGTCAACGCCCAGATGACGGAGAGCTTCAAGGACAACATGCGGAACCGCATGATGCGCATCGGCGCGACGGCATTCCTGGTGTCCGCGAAACTCGTGGACCTGCCGATGCTGAAGCTCCTCACGGAGCACGGCGCGGACCGCAAGATCCTGAACAAGACGAACGACACGCCGCTGATGCTCGCCGCGGGCGTCAGCCTGAGCAATCCGGGTGAGGACGCCGGCAACGAGACGGAAACGCTGGCGGCCGTGAAGTGGCTGCTGGAGCAGGGCGAGGACATCCACGCGAAGAACGCGAACGGCGAGACGGCCCTCCACGGCGCGTCCTACCGTGGTTTCGTGCCGGTCACGAAGCTCCTGCTCGAGAAGGGCGCGGAGCTGCAGGTGGCGAACACGCTGGGCTGGACGCCGCTGAGCGTGGCGGACGGCGCATTCTACGCGGGTATCTTCAAGCAGCAGCCGGCGGTGGCCGTTGTGCTGCGCGAGGCCTATGCGAAGCAGGGGCTGGCCGTGCCGCCTCCGCCGAACGTCGAGGACGAAAGCGCCAAGGCCGAAAAGGCCAACGGCGGCAACCTCGGCACGGTGGGGCTGCTCGACGGCCCGAAGGCTGGTGCGGCGGCAGGCGCGGGCGCGACCCCGGCCGGCGCGGCGCCGAAGAAGTAAGCGGTAGCGAGTCGAATCAGAGGAGCCTTGAGATGATGATCATGAAGATGGCGTTGCCCCGGCGCACATTCCTGCGGGGCCTGGGTACGACGATGGCGCTGCCGATGCTGGACGCGATGGTGCCGGCCCTCTCGGCCGCCCCGAAGGGCGTGCCGCGCGTGGGCTTCTTCCAGACGCCCAACGGCATTTCGATGAAGTACTGGACGCCGACGAAGGTCGGGTCCGGCTTCGACTTCACCGCGCCGCTCAAGCCGCTGGAAGCCTACCGCGACAAGGTCACGGTGCTCAGCGGCCTGAACAACTACTGCGCCGGCCTCGGCGACGGCGGCGGGCCGCACACGCGCGGCTACGCGGCGTGGCTCTCGGGCATGCTGGCGACGCGCACGGAAGTGCACCCGACGCTCGGCACCACCGTGGACCAGTACGCGGCCCGCGAGTTCGGTAAGGACACGATGATCGAGTCGCTGGAGCTCTCCACGACGACCGGCAGCGTGAAGGCCGGCGCGTGCGAGAACGGCTACAGCTGCCTCTATCAGCTCCTGTCGTGGCGGTCGGCCACGCAGGCGAACCCGCCCGAGGGTGACCCGCGCGTGGTCTTCGAGCGCATGTTCGGTGAGGAGACGACCAACGAGGAGCGCGCGGCCCGCATGCGCGCCGACAAGAGCATCCTCGACGCGGTGACGGGGCAGATCAACAAGCTCCAGACGAAGCTGGGCGGCAGTGACCGCCTGACCGTGACCGAGTACCTGGAAACGGTCCGCGACGTCGAGAAGCGGATCCAGAAGGCCGAGGCGCAGAGCGCGAACTCGGACTTCAACACGGGTGAGCGTCCGACGGCGGTCCCGGAGAAGTTCCAGGATCACCGCGAGATCATGTTCGACCTGCTGGCGCTGGCCTTCCAGGCGGACATCACGCGCGTGGCCACCTTCGACATGGGCGGCTCGAACTACAGCTTCCTCGGCGTGCCGGAAGCGCACCACGACCTGTCGCACCACGGCGGCAACCCGGAGAAGCGGCTGCGCCTGGTGAAGATCGACACGTTCAACGTCTCGCAGTTCGCGCGGCTGATCGACAAGCTGGCCAAGACGAAGGACGGCGACGCCACGCTGCTCGACCGCTCGATGATGATGTTCGGGTCGTCGCTGAGCGACGGTGACATGCACAGCCCGCTGGACCTCCCGACGGTGATCGCCGGAGGCCTCAACGGCACGCTGCGTGGCAATGAGCACATCGCCTGGGCGCCCGAGAAGAAGGTGCCGATTTCGAACCTCTACGTGACGATGCTCGACAAGATGGGCATCAACGTGCCGCGCCTCGGCGACAGCACGGGCGATCTGGTCGAACTGTAGACCGGAGCGTTCGAAACACTCGGGGCCGGCCGCTCAGGAGCGGCCGGCCCTTTTTCTTTTGACAGGACGTCATGCCTTCATTCCGCCGTCTCTCCCGTTTCGCGCTCGTGGTGCCCGCGCTGCTCGTCAGTGCGCTGGCCGTCCGGCCGCTCGCCGGCCAGGCGCCGTCCGCCGCGATCGCGCTCGTGCGCACGATCAACCACCTCCAGTTCATGGTGAAGGACCCGAAGGTGTCCTTCGAGTTCTACATGAAGCTCTTCGGCGGGCGCCTCATCGACACGAGTCCGAACGGCTGGACGATGATGCTCGACGGCACGACGCAGTGGCTCAGCTTCGGGAAGATCCCGCCCGGCTCGGCCGTGAAGCCCGGCACGCTGGACCACGCCGGCATCGGCATCGACCTGCCGGAGGACCCGACGAAGCTGCGCGAGGCGCTCAAGGCGGCGTTCCCGGCCGGCCAGGTGCAGTCGCCGGGCAAGCCCGGTGACTCCACCTACAACCGCTCGATCTACGTCAAGGACCCGGACGGCTTCAGCCTGCAGCTCATCTCGCTGAAGGACGACGGCCACCTGCCGCGTGCGGACGCCACGCCGGCCGCCCCGCGCACGCCCGCCAAGGGCTTCGTGCGTTTCCTCGGCCTGAACCACCTCTCGCTGACGGTGACCAACCGTGAGGCGTCACGCGACTTCTACGCGAAGCTGCTCGGCACGACCGTGCGGGACCAGAACCGCGGTCAGATCAACGTCACGCTGCCGGGAGCGGGCGCCACGCCGGGCGCGGGGGCGTGGATCAGCCTGCTCGGGGTCAGCCCGCAGATGGGCGTTCCTCCCGGCCAGTTGCACCACCTCGGCGTCGGCATCGAATACCCGGACACGATCCCGGGCATCGACATGCTGCGCGAGCGGCTGGCGGCGGCGTTTCCCGGGCACCGGGTCTACTCGCCCGGGAAGCCGGACCCGTCGATGGAGAACAACTACAACCGGTCGGTCTACATCATCGACCCGGACGGCGTGAGCCTGCAGCTCGTGACGCACAGGGACGACGGCTGGCTGGCCGAATCCACGAAGCGGTAGATCCGTCGCCTCCCACGCCCGCGGGTACCGGTCAGGCGTCCGGTGTCCGCGGGCTCAGCACGTCGGCGATGGCGATCACGACGGCGAACAGCACGGGGCCCAGCACGATGCCGAGCAGGCCGAACAGCTGCACGCCGCCCAGCAGCGCGAAGAAGATCACGAGCTCGTGGAGGCCGACGCGGTCGCCCACCAGCCGGGGCCGGAGGAAGTTGTCGACGCTGCTCACCACGGCCCCGCCCCAGACGGCCAGCACGATTGCCTGCGTCCAGTGCCCGCCGAGGGCCAGGTACACGGCGCCCGGCGCCCACACCGCCGCGGCACCGATGAGGGGCACGATCCCGGCGACGCCCGCCACGATGGCCCAGACCGCCGCTGACGGAACGCCCAGCACCCAGAACATCACGCCGGTCAGGGCCCCCTGCAGCAGCGCGATGGCGACGATGCCGTAGACACCCGCGTCGATGACCTCCGCGACCCGGGCCAGCAGGGCCTCGTTGCGCGCCCGGTCGAAGGGTAGCAGGCCCGCCACGCCGGCGAGCAGCCGGGCGCCGTCCCGCAGCAGCAGGAACACCGTGAAGATCACGAAGATGAACGACACGATCGCGCCGGTGATGCCGGCCGCGATCGAGAAGGTGTAGGCGCCGGTGGCCTGTGCCAGGTCGGACGCGTGCGTGGTGACCCACGCGAGCAGGTTCCCGGTGTCGACCTGAAAGGTGCGGGAGATCCACGCGAGGGCCTGGCCGGCTGGTGACAGGGGCTCGCCCGAGGGCGAGAGCACCTGCTGCGCGGCGCTGCGCAGCGCCAGCACCTGGTCGACGACGAGGGCCACCAGGCTCGCCACCGGGCCCGCCACGACGAGCGCCACCACCAGGCTCGTGATGAACGCGCTCAGGCCCGGACGCCCCGTGTACCGCGCGAGCCGGCGGTGCAGCGGGTTGAAGATCGTGGCCAGCACGATCGCCCACGCGAGCACGCCGACAAACGGCTGCAGGATCCGCAGGCAGAGGTAGACGATGAGCGCCGTGGCGCCGAGGAAGACCGTCCACTTCAGGACGCGGTCGGAGGTGACCGTCTGGCGCGGGTCGTCGGGGGGCATCGTCGTGGCTCTCTGCGGTCGTCCGGGCGCGGGCCTAGGCGCCCGGCATCCCGCGGTCGACGATCACCAGTTCGTTCGCGATCCGGCCCCCGGAGAAGGTGAAGAGCGTGAGCGCCTTCATCGAACCCTCCCCCCTGGGCGTCTTCGCCACGACGTCCACGTGGCAGGCGATCTTGTCGCCCTCGGCAATCAGCTCGCGGATCACGTGGCGTGAGGACCCGGCGCCGAAGCCGCTGGTCATGGCCGTGAACTCGGCCAGCGAGATGGCCGGCGCGGCGCCGAACTGGAACGTGGCGTCCGGTGTGCAGAGCGGGCCGATCTTGTCGACCTGCCGGTTGTCGATCGCGTCGTAGAACGCCCGTACCGTCTCCTTGTCCTGCTGCGACATCGCGCCTCCCTGGCCGGGAGGTAGTGTATCGCCCTCCGGTCCGGGACCGGAGGGGCGTGTCAGGGCGGTCGACCCGGCAGGGCAACCGGCGTCAGTCGAGCTGTTCGACCTTCACGACCCGCGCGCTCCGCTTGTTCGCGAACCACACGGTCTTCCCGTCCTTCGCGATCGCGAGCTTCTTCGTGTCGAAGTCCCGCGACGGCATCAGGTACATGATCACGTTGCCCGTCTTGATGTCCACCCGCGCCAGCCGGTCCGCCGTGTTGCTCGGCGCGAAGACGCGTTCGCGGGCATCCGGGTAGGACACCGTGTAGGGCGTGAAGTACTTCATCGGGATCGCGTATTCCTTGATCGTGTCCGTCTTCATGTCGAGCATGCCGATCTTGTCGCCGCGGTAGATGCTGAACCAGAAGCGGTCCTGCTTGTCCATGCGCCCCCGGCGCGGCATGCCGTCCTTGGTCGGCACCTTGATGAACGTGATCTCCTTCGTGGCGCCGTTCATCTTCGCGATGTAGCCGCCGATGAAGTCGGTCAGGACCGGGTTGCCCTTCGAGTCGACCTCCATCTGGTAGCCGCCGCCGGTGGCGTCGGGCGGGCGGTTCGGCGCCGAGCGGATCTGGTAGGCCTCTTCGAAGGTGTTCGTCTTGCGGTCGATCTTGAACCACGGGCCGAACCCCGACCACAGCTTGCCGTTGCCGTCCATCCCGAGGAACTGCGTGTTGGCGTTGCTCGGCATGTTCTTGACGGGCTCGAAGGTCTCCGTCCGCGGGTCGAAGCGTGTGATGACGCCGAAGGTGGACGTGGCAAGGTCGCTCGTGGCCGGGAACCAGACGAAGCCCTCCGGGTCGATCACGATGTCGCTCGTGCCGGCCGGACTCTTCTTCGTCGGCGGCACGGCCCACTCCTTGAACGTGGCCGTCTTCGGGTCGAAGCGCCCGATGTAGAGCGCGCTCTGGTCCGTGTACCAGAAGTTGCCGTCCTGATCGAGGTCGCCGTCGTGGGCGATGGTGCCCTTACGCGGCATGTCGTACTGCGTGATGATGACCTTCGTCTCGGCGCCCTTCGGCCGCGGCAGCGTCTTGAACGTGGCGGGCAGGTTCGCGCCGGCACCGTTCAGGTTGATCGTCGCCAGGTAGGCGCCCAGGTCCTTCTTGGACAGCGCCGGCCAGTAGCCCCAGTTCGGGTTCTTGTCGGCGCGCTCCAGCGCCTCCTTCGGCTCCAGCACGGCGCGGACGCGGCCCTCGTACCCGTAGGCCGTGCCGTCCAGGTAGTACCGCTGCATGCGCGTGATGACGGCCGGGAACTGCTCGGCCGTGTGCTTGCTGCGGACGATGCGCTCGACGTTGTGGCAGTAGGCGCAGCTCGCCGCCTGGATCATCATCTTGTCCTTGTCGGCGTCCGACCCAGGCAGGTTCATCGCCCACTCGACCGACGTGAGCTGCTTCGAGACGTCCGCCGCCTTCTGCAGCATCAGGTTCGTCTTCGTCGTCTTACCGGCGGCAACCGTCGCCTTGACCGGCTGACCGAGCTCGTAGCCGACGGCGCGGATCGTGACCGCGTAGTCGCCGGGTGCCAGATGCGTGCGGGGGAAGCTGTACTTGCCCTTCGCGTCGGAAACCACCGACACGTCGAAGATGGCCCCGTCGCGGCGCGCCGTCACGACGACGCCCTCCATCTTGCCTTCGGCCTGGGACGTCACCTCGCCCGTGAGGGCCGCGCCGCCCTGCGCCCGCACGGAGGCCGGCCACGCCGCCACCGTTGCCGCGAGAACCGCGGTGAGAACCCATGCAGATACCCGTCGAGTCATCGATTCCTCCCATGACCGGCGCGACCGCCGATGCGGCGCGACCCGGGCGTGATGCGCGGCTGGCGCGGCCACACGCGGCGAACCAGCGGAGGGAAAGCTTATCGAACGGTCGAAAGTTACCGGTCTACCGGAATCTCGGTATCGAGCCGCGGCCGGGCGCGTCGTGGCAGGGCTCGTACGCAGAACACCCGGGACCGCGCAGGCGATCCCGGGCGTCGGAGGGTGTTACGCGAGCGAGAGCGTGCCCGTGCTGTCGCCGAAGCGGTCGACGCGGACGTTCATCTTCTCGAGCATCGCGAGCTGCAGGTTCGTCAGCGGCGTGCCCTTCGGATGCCGCACGTGGCGGCCGGGCGTGATCCCGAACAGCCTGCCACCGACGACGACCGTCGGCACGTCGTAGGGCAGGTGGACGTTGGAATTGCTCATGCCGGAGCCGTACAGGATCATCGTGTGGTCCAGCAGCGAGCCCTCGCCGTCCTTCGCGCTGTCGAGCGCCCTGAGGAAGTGCGTGAAGAGCTCCATGTGGAACACGTTGACCTTGGCCTGCCGCTCGAGCTTCTCGATCTGATCCTGGTGGTGCGAGAGCGCGTGGTGCTGGTCCGGCACGCCGATCTCCGGGTACGTGCGCACGCTGAGCTCGCGCGCCATCATGAACGTGGAGATCCGGGTCATGTCGGCCTGGAGCGCCAGCGTGTTCAGGTCGAACATCAGCTTCGCGTAGTCGGCGAACTCCGAGGGGATGCCCGAGGGCTGTGTCACGGTGGGCAGTTCCCGGTCGGCCTGCTGTTCGGCCCGCTGAATCCGCCGCTCCACGTCGCGGACGGCGTCGACATACTCGTCGAGCTTGGCCTGATCCGGCGCGCTGACCGTCTTCTTGAGGTCGGCCATGTCGCCGAGCACGGAGTCGAGGATGCTGCGGTCGCGCTGCAGGTCCGCGGCGCGCGTGCGCGGGTCGGTGCTGTCGCTGGTGCCGAACAGGCGCTCGAAGGCGGCCCGGGGGTTGTGTTCCATCGGCAGCGGCGTCTTCGGGCCGCGCCAGCTCAGCGTGGACGTGTACGCGCAGGTGTAACCGAGGTCGCAGGCGCCGAGCACGTCGTTGGTCTCGAGCGCGAGTTCCAGCGACGCGAGCTGCGTCTCACCGCCGATCTCGCGGGCGGCCACCTGGTCCATCGAGATCCCGACCTGCATGTCCGGACCCTCGGTGCGCTTGGCGTGCTGGCCCGTCAGCCAGCACGGCTGGATGCGCGAGTGCACGCCGCCGCCGTCGCGGGCGTCGGCGTTCTGCATGTCCAGGCCGCCGATGACGAGGACCCGGTTCCTGAACGCGGCCAGCGGGCTCAGGATGGGGGAGAGCTCGAGCGGCCCCTCCGTCGGCGGTGTCCACTTCTTCATGTACGCGCCCATCGGGCTGTAGACGATCGCGAGGCGCTTGACCGGCGCGGCCGCGGTGCGGACGGTCGGCGTCAACGCCGGCACCATGGCGTCCAGCAGGGGAAGGGCCAGCGCCGTTCCCGCGCCGCGCAGGAGGGTGCGGCGGGAAAGATGTCTGCGCGTAATGGTCATGATGTTGCGGGCCTCCTCATCTGGAACGGCATGCTCTTGACGATCTCCAGGATCAGCGACGACCACCGGTACTCGTCCTTCGCCGACTCGCGCACGATGCGGCGCACGGCCGGCATGTCGTAGTACTCGACGCCGCGCCCGAGCGCGTATGTCAGCAGCTTGCTGGCGACGGTGGTCACGAAGGCGTCCGGCCGCTGCAGCAGGGCGCGCCGGAACTCGGCCGGCCCGGTGAACTTGGTGCCGTCGGGCAGCACGCCGGAGGCGTCGACCTTGCTCTCGCCGTCGTCGTCGCGCCACTGGCCCACGCCGTCGAAGTTCTCGAGCGCGAAGCCGAGCGGGTCCATCTTCGAATGGCACGCGGCGCACGCGGGGTTCTTCCGGTGCTGCTCCATGCGCTCGCGCACGGAGGTCGCCACCTTCTGGTTCTCGTTGCTCTCGGCCAGCGGCGGCACGTTGGGCGGCGGGGGCGGCGGCGGGGTGCCGAGCAGGTGCTCGAGCAGCCACGCGCCGCGCTTGACGGGCGACGTCCGGTTCGACATCGACGTCACCGAGAGGAGGCTCCCCTGGCCGAGGATGCCGCCGCGGCGGTCGTCCGGGAACGTCACGCGCCGGAAGCGAGGGCCGTAGACGTGCGGAATGCCGTAGTGCCGCGCGAGGCGCTCGTCGGCGTAGGTGTAGTTGGCCGTCAGCAGTTCCGTCACGCTGCGGTTCTCGCGCACCTGGCTCGCCGTGAAGAGCTTCGTCTCCGTGATGAACGCCTCGCGGAGGTTCTCGTCGAAGTCCATGAACGCCTTCGGGTCCGGCCGGTGCAGCTTCATGTTGCGCAGGAAGAGCCACTGCCCGAAGAAGTTGTCGATCATGGCGCCCGACCGCGGGTCGGCCAGCATGCGCGTGACCTGCTGTTCCAGCACGAGCGGGTTCCGCAGCCGCCCGGCGGCGGCCAGGTCGAGCAGCGTGTCGTCCGGGATGCTGCTCCACAGGAAGAACGACAGCCGCGAGGCCAGCTCGACGTCCGACACCCGGAACGGCACGCCGGGCTTCGCCTGCGGGGGATCCGACTCCGTGCGGTAGATGAAGTAGGGCGAGACGAGCAGGCGTTCGAGCGCCAGCTCGACGCCGCCGTCGAAGCCGCTCTTCGCGTAGCCGGTCGCGAAGAAGCCCATCAGGGCCTTCGTGTCGGCGGGGCGCACCGGCCGCCGGTAGGCGCGCCGCGCGAGGCGGTTGACGATGCGCTCGGCGCACGCGGTCTCCGCGACGGACGGCTTCGCGGCCGGGGTGGTCCCCGCGGCCGCCTTCGGCGCGGGCGGTGCGCAGACGAAGATCGCGCGGCGGCTCGGGCTGTCGGCCGGCGTCGCGCCGCCGAACGGACCCTCGATGTGCAGCGTGTCCATCGACATCTCGACGCGCCCGAAGCCGGCGCTCGTCCCCTTCGCGGACTGGCGCCCGAAGCTGGCGGCCGGGAAGCGCGACGGACCGAGGCCCTCCTGGTACCACGTGCGCTGCTGGAAGGTCACGCCGATGGCGTGCGTGCCGGCGCTGACGCGCAGGCGGACGCGGAGTTTCTCGTCAGCCGCGGGCTTCATGTCGTTGCTGGCGTACGGGTTCGGGCCGACCGCCTCCGGGCCCCCGATCGGCAGCAGGGCCTGGCGGACGCCGTCCAGGCGGAAGTCCACCATCTCCGCGGTCGGTAGTCCACGGGGCTCCGTGTCCAGGTACGCACGCTGCATCGTGACCTTGAACTCGTACTCGCCGTCCACCGGGAACACGTGCCTGATCACGGCGCCGCCGCGCGACCCGAACGGCAGGTCCTCGCTCATCCGTCCGTCCTGGAGCAGGACCATGTAGGGCAGGCTGTAGGTCTGGAGGCCGGGCTTGATCGTGGGGTCGCCGATGGCGAGCCGGCTGATCTTCCGCGCGGCGCCGAGGTAGCGCTCGAGCAGCCCGGGCGAGACGGAGAGTACGTCCGCGTTGTTGTCGAAGCCGAAGCCCGTCGTGTCGGCGGGCAGCAGGGCCGCGCCGTCGATCTCCAGCGCCAGCAGGTCCCGGATGGCATTGGTGTACTCGCTGCGGTTCAGGCGGTGCACGGCCGGGCGTCCCGGATCGGGTGCGGCCGCGGATTCCCTGTCGAGCCGGTCTTCGAGCCAGGTCGTGAACCCGTTCAGCGTC
>JBFXBH010000093.1:0-10503 GCA_050183355.1 Vicinamibacterales bacterium
GGCTCGAACGTCGTGATGCGCGCGAACTCGTTGAAGAACTCCCGCAGCGCGTCAGCCGTCTTGTCCGTCTGCACGCCGGCCTGCGCCGAGAAGTAGCCCGCGACGCGCCGCATGTCGAACATCGAGTAGGCACCGTACGTGTAGCCGTGCTCCTCGCGCAGGTTGTCGTTCAGCCTCGACGAGAACGACCCGCCGAGCATCGTGTTCATGACCTCCAGCGGGAAGAAGTCCGGCGTGGCGCGCGACGGGCCGACCCAGCCGATGCGGATCTGTGACTGCGGCACGCCCGGCTTGTCGACGATCACGACCCGCCGCGTCGAGACCTGCCGCGGCGCGGGGAGCGACGCCCGCGGCGCACCCTTGCCGGCCCACGCGCCGAAGTGCTGCTGCAGCAGCGGCAGCACGGAATCCGGCGTGACGTCGCCGACGACGAGCAGCGCGGCCTTCCCGGGGACGTAGTGCGCCCGGTGGAACGCCACGAGGTCCTCCCGTGTCAGCGCCTTCACGCTGGCCGCCGTGCCGATGACGCCGGTGCCGTAGCGGTGGCCCGGCCCGAACACGGCGCGCGAGAACGCGAGCGCCGCCAGCGACGCCGCCTCGTCGCGCGTCTGCAGCAGCGTCGTCAGCCGTTCCTGGCGGATGCGCTCCAGGTCCGCGGCCGGGAAGGCCGGCCGCAGCGCGACGTCCGCCATGACGGGCAACGCGGCGGCAAGCCGGGCCACGGGCACGTTGAGGCGGACCCCCGACGAGTCGACGCCGTTCGCCGCGGACAGCGTGGCGCCCAGGCCGTCGATCGTGTCGGCGATCTCGATCGCCGACCGCGCCCCCGCGCCCTCGTCGAGCATCGCGGACGTGAAGCTCGCCGCGCCGTAGCGGCCGGCCGGGTCGTCGGCGCTCCCGGCGAACACGACCAGGTTCACCTGCACGAGCGGCACCTCGTGCGCCTCCATGATCCAGACGGGCAGGCCGTTCGTCAGCGTCCGCTTCTGGATGACCGGCACCCGAAGCGCCGGCGGCGCCCCCGGCACCGGCGGCTTCGTCCGATCCGGCGCCTGCGCGTGCGCGGTTGACAGCCCTGTGAGAATCACCGCTGCGAGCGCAGCGAGGCGCGGCAGCTTGCCACGCCCCGACTTGTGGAGATGACCGACGCGATCAAGGACCCCGCGAGATGGCTGTGGGCCCCCGCGCGGCCACGGGACGAGCGGCACGGGGTCGCGGCGGCCCTCGCTGCGTGGTCCGGTCATCGGAACCCGGTGGGGTGTGGCAAGCTGCCGCGCCTCGTTGCGCGATCCGGCTGGTCGAATCCAGACGCTCATCGCGCCGCCTCCGGCTCGACGATGAGCTCCACGCGCCGGTCCTTCGGCAGGTACTTCACGACCGCCGCCTGCACCGCCGCTGGCGTGACCGCCTTGTAGCGCGCCAGGTCCTTCGCGAAGTAGTCCGGCTCGCCCGTCGCGTTGTAGTAGTGGTTCAACTGCAGCGCCTTGCCGCGGTAGCTGCCCACGCGCTCCATCGAGCGGTAGAACTGCGCCTCGATCGCGTTCACCGCGCGTTCGACCTCCGCGGCGTCGGGTGGCGTCGTCCGCAGCCGATCCAGTTCCTCGTCGATGGCGGCCTGGATCGCGGCGACGTTCTGGCCGGGCCGCGCCGTGGACGCGATCTGGAACGACCCCGAGAGCGCCATACTGCCCTGGTACGCGTAGACGTCCTGTGCCAGCTGCGAGTCGTGCAGGAGCCGGCGGTCGAGGCGCGCGCCCTTGCCGCCCGACAGGATCTGCGCCGCGATCGTCAGCGCCGCGTCGTCCGGCGCGAACTCCTTCGTCGACAGCCACGCGAGGTAGAGGCGCGGGAGCTGGACCTTGTCGGTGATGGTCCGGCGCGTCACCGCCGTGAGCGCGGGCTGCGGCACGTTCAGCGGCTCGACGCTGGCGCCCTTCGGAATCTCCGCGAACCACTTCGTGACCAGCTTCTGCGCGTCGTCGAGGTCGATGTCACCGGCCACGACGAGGCTGGCGTTGCCCGGCGCGTAGTACTTCCGGAAGAACTCCACGACGTCCTCGTAGCTCGCCGCCGAGAGATCCTCCATCGAGCCGATCACCTGCCAGCTGTAGGGGTGGCCGGGCGGATAGAGCAGCCGGTCGATCTCCTCGAACACCTTGCCGTAGGGCTGGTTGTCCACCTGCTGCCGCTTCTCGTTCTTGACGACGTCCCGCTGGCCGTCCACGCGCGCCGGCGACATGGCGTCGAGCAGGTATCCCATCCGATCGGATTCGAGGAAGAGTGCCAGTTCGAGCGCGTTCGACGGGACGTCGTCGTAGTACATCGTCCGATCGTTGTCCGTCGTGCCGTTGTTGCTGCCGCCCGCGGACTCGAGCAGGCCGTCGAACTCGCCGTCCTTCACGTGCTTCGAGCCCTCGAACATCAGGTGCTCGAACAGGTGGGCGAAGCCGGTGCGGCCGGGCTTCTCGTTCGCGGAGCCGACGCGATACCAGACGTTGACGGAGACCACCGGAACCGATGTGTCCCGGTGCAGGATCACCGTGAGGCCGTTCTCGAGCCGGAACAGCCGGTAGGGGACCGTCAGCGGGGAGGGCGACGGCGGCGCCTGGGCCGCGGGCCCGGCATCGCCGGCGAACATGGCCAGCCCGAGCGCCAGCGCCGTCAGCACCGTCCGGCGCGCCGGCGAAATCCTGTGAAACCACGTGCGCATGCCGCCACTCTACACCGGCGTTCGGACCCGTCCGAGCGGGTACAATCCTCCCTTCCATGACGCAGCCGTCTTCGCCCGCGCCGCTGGTCGCCGTCATCATGGGGTCGTCGTCCGACTGGGACACGATGCGCCACGCGGTCGACGTGCTCGAGCGCTTTGGGGTGCCCTGCGAACGCCACATCGTCTCGGCGCACCGCACGCCGGTCTGGATGGCCGAGTTCGCGATGACGGCCGAGGCGCGCGGACTGGAAGTGATCATCGCGGGGGCGGGCGGGGCGGCCCACCTGCCGGGCATGGTGGCGGCGCACACCACGCTCCCGGTGCTCGGCGTGCCCGTGCAGAGCGCGGCGCTGAACGGGCTGGACTCGCTGCTCTCGATCGTGCAGATGCCGGGCGGCGTGCCCGTCGGCACGCTCGCGATCGGCAAGGCCGGCGCAACCAATGCGGGCCTGCTCGCGGTATCGATCCTCGCCAACGCGCGGCCCGACCTGCGCGAGCAGCTCCGGGCCTTCCGCGCCGAGCAGACGGACAAGGTCCGGCAGGACGAGCTCCCGTGACCGGCGGGGTGATCCCGCCCGGCGCAACCATCGGCGTGCTGGGCAGCGGCCAGCTCGGCCGCATGTTCGCGATCGCGGCCCGGCGGATGGGCTACCGCGTCCACACGTTCTCGCCCGACGACGACACGCCGACGGGCCAGGTCTCGGACCTCGAAGTCACCGCGAGCTACGGCGACCTCGACGCGCTCGCGCGCTTCGCCCGCGGCGTCCAGGTGGTCACGCTCGAGTTCGAGAACGTGCCGGCCGGGGCGATCGAGGCCATCGAGCGGTACGTCCCGGTGCGGCCCGGCGCGCACGCGCTCTACGTTTCACAGCAGCGGGCCCGCGAGAAGGCGTTTCTCCGGACGCACGGCTTCCCCACGGTTCCGTTCGCGCGCGCGACGACGCTCGACGAACTGCACGCGGCCCTGGCCGAGGTGGGCACGCCCGCCGTCGTGAAGACGGCCGCGTTCGGGTACGACGGCAAGGGCCAGCACAAGGTCACGCGGCCGGCCGAGGTGGACGGAATCTGGGCCGCCGTCGGCGCACAGGAGGTCATCGTCGAGCGCTACGTCCGGCTGCAGGCGGAGATCTCCGTCATCGCCGCGCGCGGGCTCGACGGGCGGACGGTCGAGTACGTGCCGTTCGAGAACCGCCACGCGAACCACATCCTCGATGTGACGACCGCGCCGGCGGCCGTGCCCGCCCCGGTCGCCGCGCAGGCGGTCGACATCGCGCGGGGCATCCTGCGGACGCTCGACTACGTCGGGGTGCTCTGTGTCGAGTTCTTCGTGACCACGGACAACGAGCTGATGGTCAACGAACTGGCGCCGCGCCCCCATAACTCCGGCCACCTGACGTTCGACGCGGCCGTGACCAGCCAGTTCGAGCAGCAGGTCCGGGCCGTCTGCGGTCTCCCGCTCGGGGACGCGGCGCTCCTCCGCCCGGCGGCGATGGCCAACCTCCTCGGCGACCTGTGGGCGGACGGGGAGCCGGACTGGGCGCGGGCCCTCCGCTATCCCGGCGTGAAGCTGCATCTCTACGGCAAGGCGTCCGCCCGGCCCGGCCGGAAGATGGGGCATTTGACTGCCACGGCCGCGACCGCCGCCGAGGCACAAGATACGGTGGTTGCCGCCCGGGACGCCCTCCTGGGTTAGGGGAGGCTCCCCACCGTTTCCTCCTGGAAAGGGGCGGTTGTGCCGTCCGCCTGCGCGGGGGCGCGCTAAGATGAAGCAGGGACAGGGGTTCCGGAAACATTCGCCCCCGGTTCCTCGTCAATCACGACAGCTGCCGGATCTCCCCGCCAGCACCTCCGAACGTCTGCGCGTTCCCGGGACCGAATGAATCTCACGCACCTCCTTGTTTGTGTCGCCGTTGCCCCCGTGCTGCTCGCCGGCTGCGGCGCATCGCCGTCCGAACAGGCGTCCGCGTCGGCGGCCGCGCCGGCCCCGGCCGCCTCCGTCGGCCCCGTCGCCATCCAGACCGCGCTCGTCGAGGAACGCGAGGTTCCGGTCGTCATCCGCGCGACGGGCACCTTCGTGCCTGACGAGAGCTCCGACGTGACGCCGCAGGTGGCCGGCACCGTCAACCAGACGCTCGTGCAGGTCGGCGATGTCGTCAGGGCCGGCGCCGTGCTCGTCAAGCTCGACGACCGCGATGCGCGGATCCGGCTCAGCCAGGTCCAGGCAGCCCTGCAGCAGGCCGAGGCCGAGGCGGCGCGCGCCCGGCTCGAGGTCCAGCGGAACGCGGACCTGGCGAAGAGCGGCGACGTCTCGCGCGCCAGCTTCGACCGCCTGACGGCGCAGGTCGCGATCGCGGAGGCGACCGTGGCGCAGGCCCGGGCCCAGATTGCCGCCGCCGAGAAGGCCGTGGACGACACGATCGTGCGGGCGCCCTTCACGGGACACGTCAGCGCGCGGCCCGTCGCGGTCGGCGAGTACGTCAGCACGTCCGTGAAGCTCGTGACGCTGGTCCGCATCCAGCCGATCAAGCTGAACCTGCAGGTGCCCGAATCCGACGCTGCGCGGCTGCGCGTCGGGATGCCGGTCGACGTCACGGTGCCGGCGCACGAGGCGGCGCTCTTCAAGGGCACCATCGGCGCGCTGAACGTCGCCATCGACCCGAGCTCCCGGTCGATGACGGTCGAGGCGCGGCTGCCCAACGCGGACGGCCGGCTCACGCCGGGCATGTTCGGCAGCGCCGAGATCAGGCTGCCGGCCACGCAGAAGTCCCTGTTCGTGCCGTCCACGGCCGTCGCGCGTCTGGCCAACGGCGACGCGTCGATCGTCTACACCGTCGAGAAGAACCTCGCGCGTGTGAAGGTCGTCCAGGTGGACGCCGATGCCAACGGGCAGCGGCGCGTGCTGTCCGGGCTGACCGCCGGCCTCGAGGTGGCCACCAGCGGCGTCGACACGCTCTTTGACGGCGCACCCGTCACCACGTCCCATGCACAAACTCGCTGAACTCTGCGTCCGGCGTCCGGTCTTCGCCACGATGCTCATCGTGTCGCTGACCGTGATGGGGATCTACTCGTACATCGGCCTGGGCGTCGACTACTTCCCGAATATCGACATCCCGACCGTCGCCATCACGGTCAACAACCCGGGCGCGTCGGCCGAACAGATCGAGACCGAGATCACGAAGAAGGTCGAAGGCGCCGTCAACACGATCAGCGGCATCTCCGAGCTGCGGTCGACCTCGAGCGAAGGCTCGTCGATGGTCATCGTCACGTTCGTCCTGGAGAAGAACGGCGACGTGGCGGCCCAGGAAGTGCGCGACAAGGTGAACCTGCTGGCCGGGCAGCTGCCGGAGACGGCCAAGGCGCCGATCATCCTGAAGGCCGACCCCGGCGCGACGCCCGTCATGCAGCTCACCGTGGCCGGCAACCGGCCGCTGCGCGAGGTGACGCGCTTCGCCGAGAAGAACGTCAAGGAGCGCCTCGAGAGCATCAACGGCGTCGGCCAGGTTTCGATGGTGGGCGATACCAAGCGCGCCATCCAGATCCGGCTGGACCCCGACAAGATGCGGGCGTACGGCGTGACGGTGCCCGAGGTCGTGGCCGCGCTCCGAAGCCAGAACCTGACGCTGCCGGGCGGCCGCGTGGAGCAGGGGGCCCTCGAGGTCACGCTGCGCACGATGGGCAAGATCACGGACCCGGCGGAGTTCAACGGGATCGCGATCGCCAACCGCGGGGATTACGTCGTCCGCCTGAAGGACATCGGTTCGGTCGAAGACGGCCAGGCCGAGATGCGCACGGCCGCCTTCTTCAACGGCAAGCCGGCCGTGCTGCTGACCGTCACCAAGCAGTCCGGGCAGAACACCGTGACGGTCGCCGCGGACCTGAAGCGCCGCATCGCGGCCATCCAGGAATCGCTGCCGTCCGACATGACGCTCCGGATCGTCGACGACCAGGCGATGTTCACCGAGGCGGCCCTCGGCGCCGTGAAGGAGCACCTGGTACTGGGGTCGATCCTGGCCTCCGCGGTCATCTTCTTCTTCCTGGCGAACATCCGCACCACGCTGATCGCCGCGGTGGCCATCCCGACGTCCATCATCTCGACGTTCTTCCTGATGGCCGTCATGGGCTACACGCTCAACGTCGTCACGATGCTCGCGCTGACGCTGATGGTCGGCGTCGTCATCGACGACGCGATCATCGTCCTCGAGAACATCTACCGGTACATCGAGGAGAAGGGCATGGCGCCCTTCGAGGCGGCCATCAAGGGCACGAAGGAGATCGGCTTCGCCGTGCTGGCCACGACGCTGTCGCTGATGGCGGTGTTCGTGCCGGTGGCGTTCATGGGCGGTATCGTCGGCCGCGTGCTGGCGTCGTTCGGCCTGACGGCCGCCTTCGCCGTCGGCGTGTCACTGCTCGTCTCCTACACGCTGACGCCGATGCTGACGTCGCGTTTCGTGAAGCCGCCGCGCCGCGAGGATATCGAGGCGCACCACGGCTCGAAGGACTCGATCATCTTCCGGCCCATCGAGAAGGGCTACATGGCGATGCTGCGCTGGGCGATGGCGCACCGCTGGGCCGTCGTCGGGCTGTGCGTGCTGGTGATCGCGAGCATCGTCCCGCTGTTCAACGCCATCGGCAAGAACTTCGCGCCCGACGAGGATCGCTCGAAACTGACGGTCAACATCCGCGCACCCGAGGGCACGGGCCTGGCGGCGACCACGACGATCATCGAGCGCATCGCCGCCGACCTCCGGAAGCTGCCCGAAGTGCAGGACACGCTGGTCTCGATCGGCTCGGCCGTCACGGGAATGGGGCCGGGCATGGTGACCGGCGCGTCGGCGGGCAACGTCGGCTCGATCACGGTGGCGCTCACACCGATCGAGCAGCGGACCCGGACGCAGTTCGACCTGATGCCCGTCTTCCGGCAGTTGCTGGCGGGCTACCCGGACCTGCGCACGTCGGTGCTGGCGCTCGGCGGCCCCGGGGGCGGCGTGGGCGTGCAGTTCTCGCTGCGCGGTCCCGACCTGGCGCGGCTGGGTGAGTACGCCGACGACCTCTACGCACGCATCCGCAAGAACCCGCGCGCCGTCGACGTCGACACATCGCTGGTCTACGGCAAGCCGGAGCTGCGCGTCGAGATCAACCGCCAGCGGGCGGCCGACCTCGGCGTGCGGGTGCAGGACATCGCCAACTCGCTCAACGTGCTGGTCGGCGGCCAGAATGTCACGACGTTCGACGTCGGCGAGGACCAGTACGACGTCACGCTTCGCGCGGTCGAGGGCTTCCGCACGACGGCCGAGGGCGTGCAGCGCATGACCGTGCCGTCGAGCAAGCGCGGCGTGGTGGACATCAGTGAGGTCGTGAACCTGATTCCGTCGACGGGCCCGTCGTCGATCGAGCGCGCCGATCGCCAGCGGCAGGTGACGCTGTCGGCGAACCTGGCCGGTGGCGCGTCGCAGTCCGAGCTGATCGCGGACATCCAGGACGCAATCGCCACCATGAAGATGGATCCCGGCTACGTGGCGGAGCCCGTCGGCCTCTCCGAGGAGCTGGCGAAGACGGGTGTCGGCTTCGCGATCGCCATCTCGCTGTCGTTCATCTTCATGTACATCGTGCTCGCCGCGCAGTTCGAGTCGTTCATCCACCCGGTGACGATCCTGCTGACGCTGCCGCTCGCGGTGCCGTTCGGCATCCTCTCGCTCTTCATCGGCGGCCAGACGGTGAACCTGTTCGCGGGCCTCGGCCTGCTGCTGCTGTTCGGCATCGTGAAGAAGAACGCGATTCTGCAGATCGACCACACCAACGGATTGCGAGAGGAAGGGCTGCCGCGCTACGAGGCGATCCTTCAGGCGAACCGGGAACGGCTGCGGCCCATCCTGATGACGACCATCGCGCTGGTGGCCGGCATGATTCCGCTCATCGTGGCGGACGGCGCCGGGTCGTCGACCAACAAGACGATCGGCGTGCTCGTCGTCGGCGGGCAGATGCTGTGCCTGCTGCTGACGCTGCTCGCCGTGCCGGTGTTCTATTCCCTCTTCGACGACTTCGAGCAGTGGCCCGCGCTCTCGCGCTTCGCCGCCGCGGTCCGGCGGATCCTGCCCTTCGGCCGCCGGCGCGACGACGCGGTGCCGACGTTCCAGGCAGCGAAGCAGACGGTGGCGCCCGACCATGCCGAGTAGTGTCCGCCTGACGCCCCTGGTGGCGTCCCTCGTGTTCGTCTGCGCCGGCCCCGCCGTCGGCCAGACGGCGGCACCGCAGGCCTCCGGCGTGGCGCCGTCGGCCACGTTGCCGCTCCGCGTCGGCGTGATCGGCCAGCGCGACCTCTCGCTCGCGGACGCCCTCAGCGAGGCGCTCGCGAACAATCCCGATATCGCCGTGGCCCGGACCACGGTGGAGCAGGCCGGCTACGGCATCAGCGGCGCGCTCGGCGCGTTCGAGCCGCAGTTCGGCCTCCAGTCGTCGCTCGTGCACCAGGTGATGCCGATTGCGTCGATCATCGGCGGCTCGGCCAGCGGTGCCGTGACGTCGAACGACCTGCTCGTCGGCCCCCGCGTGTCGGGCCTGTCGCCCCGCTTCGGCACCAGCTATCAGGCGTCGCTGACGACGCGGCGCCAGACCACGGACAACGCGTTCGTGCAGTTGAACCCGCAGTACCCCGCGGCGCTGGCCTTCTCCGTCACGCAGCCGCTGTTCCGGGGACGGAAGGTCGACCAGGCGCGTCGGCAGGTCGAGGTGGCGCGGCGGACCGAGGCGCTGACCGAGGCGCAGTTCAAGCAGCGCGTGATGGATGTCGCCGTACAGGTGGAGCAGGCCTACTGGGACCTGGCCTTCGCGCGCGAGAACCTCGCGATCCTGACCTCCGGCCTCGAACTGGCGACGCGCGTGGTCGAGGCGAACCGGCGGCTCGTCGACCAGGGCGTCTCGGCGCCGATCGACGTCGTGGAAGCGGAATCGCAGCGCACGACGCTCCGGTCGAACGTGTTCGGCGCCCAGCTCGCGCTGACGCGGGCCGAGAACGCGCTCAAGGTGCTGCTCGCGCCGGACACGTCGGCCGGCATCTGGTCGTCCGCGCTGGCGCCGGTGACCGCGCCGAAGGTGCCGGCGGCGGACCCGCTGCTGGACTCGGCCGTGAAGGCCGCCCTCGGCAGCCGGCCCGAGCTCCAGCAGATCGGCATCTCCTCCGAGCTCAACCGCGTGAACACGGACTTCTTCCGGGACCAGACGAAGCCGCAGGTCGATCTCGTCGGCGCCTACACGTCCAACGGCCTGGCCGGCCGGACGTTCGTCAGTGACACGGGCAACCCGCTGACGTCCAGCTTCGCGCCCATCTTCGACCGGCTGAACACGCTGTCGAACCTGCAGGGCCTGCCGCCGATCGTCATCGACGGCGGCGGCGATCAGCAGTTGCCGCCGCGTCTCGTGGGCGGCCTGGGGCAGTCGTTCACGAACCTGCTGCGGCAGGACTTCCCGACGGTCGAGGTCGGCGTCCGCATCGGCGTGCCGTTCAGGAACCAGACGGCCGAGGCCAACCTGGCGTCGGCGGTTGTCGAGGGCAAGCGGATCGAGCTGCAGCGCCGTCAGGTGGAGAACGCCGTGGCGGCCGACGTCCGCAACGCGATGCAGGCCGTGGCGTCGGCCCGCGCCACGCTGGAGACCGCCGCGGAGGCGACGCGCCTCGCCGAGCAGCAGTACGCCAGTGAGCAGCGGAAGTTCGACGCGGGCACGTCGACCGTGTTCCTCGTGCTCCAGCGGCAGTCGGCCCTCATCAACACCCGCAGCTTCCGCGCCCGCGCCGAGGC
>JBFXBH010000094.1:0-10195 GCA_050183355.1 Vicinamibacterales bacterium
CGATCGTCCGGCGCCAGAGGATAGCAGAGGCAGGAAGCGGGCGAGTAAGAAAAAGGGGCGGGCACCCTGCGGCACCCGCCCCGAAAGCGGTCCGGGTTACCCCGGACCGAACGTCGTGCGAACGGACTCTAGAAGTCGACCGTCGCGCCGAACTTGAAGAGCCGGCCGCCCAGCGTCGAGATGATGCGCTGGTAGGCCGCGCCGAGGGTGCTGACCGAGGACTGCGGCGTGCGCGCGTTGGCGACGTTGTGGACGTCGAAGATCGCCTGCAGCTTGCCCCGGCCGACCGCAGAGATCTTCAGCAGCCGGGCGTCCTTCTAGCCCCGTCACAGCGTTCGCCGCGGAGGGCGCCGGGCTGGATGCGCGCAACAAGAGAGGGCGAGGCGCCGCGGGGGGGGCGAAGGAGTAGCTACTTCTTCGCCCCGTCCAGTACACCCACCGTCGCCAGGTTGCCGCCGTTAGCGGCCTCTGCCTTGGCGCTTTCATCTTCCACGTTCGGGGGAGGCGGCACCGGCAGGCCCTTCTTCTCGTACGCCTGACGGAGCGCCGCGGCCACGGCCGGCTGCTGCTTGAAGATGCCGGCGTAGAACGCCCCGTCCGCGATGCTCAGCGGCGTCCAGCCGAGCAGGTTCGCCACCTGGAGTTCGGCGCCCTTGTCGAGCAGCAGTTGCGACACCGGTACGAAGCCCCGATAGGAAGCCCCATGCAGCGCCGTCTCGCCGTTCGCATTCCTGGCGTGGATGTTCTCGCCCAACTCCAGCAGGTACTTCACCGTCGCCAGCGTCTCGGTCTCGTTGCCCGCATCCTCGCCGGGATTGCTCAGGCTGACGCCCGCCGCCACCATCAGCGGCGTGTCCCGGTTGGTGTTCAGAATCGTCCGGTCGGCGCCGTGTTCCTGCAGCAGCTTCAGCATCGGCAGGTCCACCAGCTTGGCCGACAGCAGGAACGCCGTTGCGCCAATCCGCATGAACCGGTTCCGATTGTCGTCCTTGAAGCTCTCCGTCATCTGGGCGTTGACCTTCGCGCCCTTGTCGATGAGCTTCCTGGCGAGCGACAGGCTGTCCACCGTGCCGGTCGGCTCGGGATGCCCGGTGAACGCCTTCTGGTTGGGCCGGCGGGACCATGCCACCTGATGCAGCGCCGTGTACCCGGGACCCGCGTTCGGGTCGGCTCCCCAGTCGAGCAGTCTCGAGGCCATCTCCCAGTGGTTGTTGATGATCGCCAGGATGAGCGAGGTCGTCCCTTCCGGCTTGGCATCGTTGACGTCGGCACCCAGGTCGAGCAGTGTCCGGACCGTGTCGACGTGGTTGCCCCGCGCCGCCCACATCAGGGGCGTGAACTGAATGCCGTCCAGCGTGATGCCCCACGCACCCGAGTTTCTGTGCGACCGGATGCCCAGGGGGTCGTTGTCGGCCGGAATGCGGAAGCCCACATCCATCGAGAAGCCCGTGCCCGGAGGACGGTTGCGAGCCTTGAGGTCACCGCCGGCCTCCACCAGCGTCTTCACGACGCCGCTGTGCCCGGCCGCGGCCGCCCACATCAGTGCGGTCTGCCCGAACACCGGTTCCCTGACGTTCACGTCCGCGCCCTTCGCCAGCAGCGCCTTGACCGCATCGATGCTGCCGGCCCGCGCCGCCTGCATCAGCACCGGCTCCCCGTTGACGACCGCGTTGGCGTCCTCGCCAGCCTGCAGCAACCGCTCGACGACGGCTGCATTGCCGCCCGCGCTCGCCAGCCCCAGCGGCGTCGCACCATACCGGTTCGTTGCCGTGAGCGCGGCCCCGGCCTTCAGCAGCATGTCCACCGTTCCGGCGTCCCCGAGCTCGGCCGCCCAGTGCAGCGCGCTCGTGCCGTCCGGCTCGGTCGCATTGACGTTCACCATCTGCGCCATCAGGCTTCGCACGGCGGTCACATCCCCGCGCTTGACCGCTTCGATCAGCGGCACCGCAGGTGGCGCAGCCCGTACCGCGGACGCCATTCCCATCGACAACAGAAGCACCAGGCCGCCAGTCAGTCGCATTCGCATCGTTCGTCGCCTCAACCCAGCCGGTTACGCGATGTGGCCTATCGTGACGCCGCGACGGCTGCCGGTGCGGCCGCCGCCCTCCGCATCTGGAACGGGGCGCTCTTCACGATGCCCACGATCAGATCCGCGAACTTGTAGCCGCCGGCCTGCCCACCGCGGAGCACCTGTCGAACCGCGGGCGCGTCGTAGGGCTCGAACGGACGGCCCAGCGCGTAGATCATCAGCTTCTCGGTGAACGTGCGCAGAAACGGTCCGGAGTTCTCGATGACCCGCTGGCGGAAGTCCCCCAGCGTTCCGAACTTGGAACCGTCCGGCATCGTGCCCGCCGGGTCGATGCGCGTGAACGACCGGTCCACCTCGCGCCACCTGCCGATCGCGTCGAACTGCTCCAGCGCGAACCCGACCGGGTCGATCACGTTGTGGCAGCCCGCGCACACCGGGTTGGCGCGGTGTCGGGCCATCAACTCCCGCACGGAGAGCACCCGGCCGTCGTCCTGCTTCTGCTCGGGCAGCGGCGGCACGTTGGCAGGCGGCGACGGAGGCGGCACGCCGAGGACGTTGTCCAGCAGCCACTTCCCGCGCTTAACCGGCGAGGTACGCGTCGGCACCGAGGTGACCGTCAGGATGCTGCCCTTGCCGAATAGGCCCCGGCGCGGGCTATCGGCCGGCAGCGTCACGCGTCGAAAACGCGGCCCGGCCACGCCCGTGATGCCGTAGTGCGTGGCCAGCCGCTCGTTCAGGAACGTGTAGTCGGCATCCAGCAGCGTCAGCACGCTCCGGTCCTCGGTACGGATGCTGTCGAAGAAGAGCTCCGTCTCCCGTGCCATCGCCTGCCGGAGGGTGGCGTCGAAGCTGGGGAACAGGAAGGCGTCCATCTGGGTGTCCGCGACGTTGCGGATCCAGAGGTAAAACGAGGCGAAGTTCTGTGTCATTGCCAGGGCCTTCGGGTCGCGCAGCATGCGCCGGACCTGGCGCTCCAGCACCGCCGGCGTCCTGAGCTGCCCTGTGACGGCCGTATCGAGCAACTCATCGTCCGGGATGCTGCTCCAGAGGAAGAAGGACAGGCGCGAGGCCAGCTCCAGGTTGCTCACCTTGTAGACGCCGCCCGGCGCGACGCCGGCCGGATCGGTCTCGGTGCGGAAGATAAAATCCGGGCTGACCAGCAACGCGCGCACAGCGCGCTCGATGCCGGCCTCGAAATCACCAACCTCCCGGCGACCTTCGTTGAAGAAGCGCATCAGGTAGGCGAGGTCGTCGGCCGTCGAGGGCCGACGGAACCCGCGGCGGGAAAGTCTGGTCAGAATCTGCCGGGCGCACGCCTCCTCTTCAGCGACGATCTTCGGCGTGCACGTCAGAATCCGGCGGCGGCTGGGTGTGTCGCCCTTGCCGAGCACCTCAAGGGGGCCGGCGACGGTCACCGATGCGACACCTGGAATGACAGGGTTGCCCGGCAACTGCTGGCTGGCAAACGCCAGGCGATCACCCTCCTGCTCCACCGCCGGACGGACCTTGCGGAAAGTCGCGAGCAGGCGGTGCGCACCTGCCTTCACCGGCAACTCCATCGTGAAGCTCGGCAGCCGGCCCCGCCTCATGCCTCCACTCTCTGCCGGCGGGATGATCGCCCACTCCCGGACCTGCTCACCGTCAAGGCTCAGCTCCAGGATCTCGCCTGCGACGGGCGGTCCACCGAAGGTGCCCCCGCCAAGCGCCGCCCCCAGCATCACGTCGATCTTGTAGATGGCATCGAGCGGGAACACATAGTCAATGGCGAGGCCGCCACGCGAGCCAAACGGCATCCCGTCCAGCCGGATGTCCTGCTGCAGACCCTGCGGCACCTTGAACGTCTGGATGTTCGGGGGCACATGGCCGCTCATGGCCGTCCGGGTCACCCGGCGCGCCACGGCGAGGTAGCGTTCGAGCAGCGACTGGCTCATCCGCAACGAGCTGGCAATGTTGTCGAAGTTTGCGTCGCCACCACCCAGCGGGTCCGGCGGCAGGAGGTTCTCGACATCAATCTGAAGGCCGAGCAGGTCACGAACGGCGTTCTTGTATTCCGTACGGCTCAGACGGTGCAAAGCCTCGGTGCGGCCGGGGTTGGGCTTGACGGCTGCGTGGCGATCCAGTTCCGACTCGAGCCAGGTGGCCACGCTGTTCGACACCGCGCGTTCAGGACGGCGGGCGGTGAGCGGCGGCATCTGCCCGGCGCGAAGCTTCGTCACCACCTTCTCCCAGACGTCACCGCGCGGGCCGACCGTGTTCATGTCGATCTCATCCAGCGCGAAGCCGTTCACTGCTGCCTTGTTACGCTCGTTGTGACAGCTCACGCAGTACTGCGTCACGAACGTCTGGATATCCGGCGTGGGCCCGGCTTTCACGTCGGCGGTCTGTGGGGCCGCCGGACGCCCCGGCTGCTGGCCGGCCCGAACCGTCGCCGAGCCGACGGCGGCGACGAGGCAGAAACCGATGGCAACCTGACGGGGAGTTCGGGACATGTGCTGCTCCTTGCGACCTCGTGCCCTCCGATGCGACCGGTCCGTGGCCCCGGTGCCGCCGGCCCGCTACGGGGCGAGCCGGGCGGTCCCTCCGGAGCGAGCCGGACCAGCGGGAGTCTACCAAGAACGCGGACGTCTGGCAGTACACGATCGCGCGGGTTTCGGCCGCGCGAATACACAAGGCCAGGGGTGGAAAATGAAAAAAGGGGCGGGCGCCTTGCGGCACCCGCCCCGAAAGCGGTCCGGGTTGTCCCGGACCGAACGTCGTGCGAACGGACTCTAGAAGTCGACCGTCGCGCCGAACTTGAAGAGCCGGCCGCCCAGCGTCGAGATGATGCGCTGGTAGGCCGCGCCGAGCGTGCTCACCGAGGACTGCGGCGTGCGCGCGTTGGCGACGTTGTAGACGTCGAAGATGCCCTGAATCTTGCCCTTGCCGATCCGCAGGTTCTTGCTGAAGCGGAGGTCAAGCTGGTTCAGGCGCCGGTCGAACACCTCGGCCGTGCCGCCACCGCCGTTGTTGGCGCCGCTGCCGATCGGAACCACCGAGTGGTTGGTCGTGCCGCCCGAGATGGACGGCCGTCCGAGGATGCTGGTGATCTGCGCGTTCGCGAGCACCTGGTTGCCGCTGATGGCAATGCCCGGCAGGTGCTTGTAGGACGCGCTGACGTTCACGTCACCCGGGAGCGGGTAGACGACCTGCAGCTTGATCTGCGACCCGATACCGTCCCACCAGTTCGGCGTCACGTTGCAGAAGTCGTCGTTGCGCGGGTAGCGGCTGGCGCCGGGGAGCGGCGAGCCCGACGGCGCGCTCTGCGGGTTGAGGTCTGGACGGCTGTTCACGTAGCAGTTGTCCAGGACCTGGCGGCCGATGGACACACCACCCGTGAGCAGGGCGCCCTTGCCCCACCGCGCGTTGATGCCGATGTCCACGCCGTCGAAGTAGTCCTTGGGCGTGCCCAGCGACTCGTACTTCTGCGCCCGCTCGATCTGGAAGAAGTTCCCCTTCGCGAGCGACGCCGGCGTCTGGTCAAAGAACCCGCAGACCTGCTGGCCGGCCGTCGATCCGATGGCCTGCGAGGAGGCCGTGATGCAGTACGACGTGTAGTCCTCGGGTGTCAGGCGGGTGTTGCGCGTGACGGACATGTTGCCCCACTGCGTGTGGAAGTAGCCCACCGCGAGGCCCACGCCCGGCATCAGCTCCTGCTGGAGCTGCACGTTCCACTGGTAGTTGTACTCGCGCTTGCCCCAGCCCTCGACCCAGTCCGGGTCCAGCGCCGCGAACGAGATCGTCTGGCCGAAGACGGGGTTCGTGTTCGGGCCGCACTCGCCGTTGGCGGCCGGGTCGGTCAGGACGCAGTCCGGCCTGAAGTTGTTGTTGGCGTCGGTCCACGTCCGGTCCGTGTTGCCGGCGATGCCGAACGACTTCGAGAAGCCCTGCTGCGCGAGCGAGCCGCCCTGGCCCATCAGGTACTTGCCGAAGCCGGCCTTGATGGCCGTCTTGCCGTTGCCGAACAGGTCATACGTGGCCGCCGCGCGGTAGGTCACGTCGTTGAAGCACGGCAGGCACTCCTCCTCCGTGACGCTGAACGCCGGGCGGAACGGACCGGCCGCGATGTCCTGCGCCGGCGTGCTGCCCTTGAAGCGGTCCCAGCGGCCGCCGAAGTTCACGGTGAGGCGCTTGAGCGTCCACTGGTCCTGCGCGAACAGGCCCTGGCCGCCCAGGCCCATCAGGGACTGGAACGGACCCGCGTGCAGCCGCACGCCGACCGGCACGCCGTTGCGGACCTGGAAGTCCACCTGCTCCACGCCGCCCTGCATGCCGAAGATGTCATACCGGCCCTGCACCGTCTGCAGGCCGAACTTCATCGCGTGCGCGCCCGTGATGTAGTTCACCGCGACGCGCTGGTTGTAGTTGTTGCTGATGTCGTCCGCGCCCCACGTGGTGAAGCCGCCGGGAATGTTGGCGTAGCTGAAGCCGGTGGCGACGTCCGTGATCGCATGCGTCCCGGCGCCCGGGAACGTGAAGCCACTCTTCGCCGTGAGCAGGCTGCGGCTGTCCACGTTGACGAAGTTCACTTCCTGCCGCAGGAAGCTGGCGCCCACCTGCACGAGCAGCTTGTTGCTGGCCGTCCAGTTCCACGTCGTCTGGTTCAGGATCTGCGGACCGTAGTTGAAGTCCGTGGACGCTTCCGACGTCTGGAGTGCACCGCCGCCGATGCCCAGGTCGCACGAGCAGCCGTACTGCAGGTGGAACTCGTGGTTGACCTTGTGCTTCTGGCTCAACTGCCAGGTCACGCGGAACGACTCATCCGCGAAGTAGGTGTTCGCGAAGGCACGGTCCGGGCTTGGCGTGTAGACCAGCGGGTTCGGATCCGCGTCCGCCTGCACGTTGCCGTAGTTCTGGGCACCCCAGTTGCGGTAGGTGGTGTAGAACCAGGCCTTGTCCTGCTTGAGCGGGCCACCGACGCCGACGCCGTAGTCCCAGATCTTCCGGAGGGACGACTGGGCCGCGAAACCGCGGTCCGAGACGAAGTCCGGCACGGCCTCGGCCGAGAGGTTCTCGTTCGTGAAGGCGAGGTTCGAGTAGAGCTTCAGGCTGTTGCCACCTTCGCGGGGCACCATGTTGATGTTGGCGCCGCCCGTTTCGGTGTCGGCCGTGGAGCCGGCCGTGTCGACGACCACTTCCTGCACCGCGACGGTGTTGAAGTAGTACGTGCGCTGCTGGCCGCCGCCGCCACCGAAGAACACGTTCGTGCTCATGCCGTCCCAGTTGACGCGGCCGTCGTCGCCGCGGCCGCCGTGCAGCACGATGCCCGTGGCCTGCTCACCCTTGTCGCCGCCGACGTCGTTGCGGCCGCCGGACGAGGGCATGGCGCCCAGCGTCATGGCCGCGAACGCCATCAGGTTGCGGGCGCCGGAGGGCAGGGCGTCGAGCGTCTCGGACTTCATGACGTTCTGCGTGCGGGCGCTCTGGACGTCGACGATCGGCGTGGCGCCGGTCACGGTGACCGTCTCTTCCAGGCCGCCGACCTTGAGGTCCGCGCTGACGTTGGCGGTCACGCCGGCCGACAGATCCAGCCCCTCGCGCTTGTAGGTCGCGAAGCCGGGGAGGGAAATGGTGACGGTGTAGGTGCCGGGGCGCAGATCGATGATCTTGTAGTTACCCGTGGCGTCCGTCACGACCGTGCGGACCTTCTCGATGAGGGCGGGGCTTGCGGCCTCGACCGTGACACCGGGCAGCACGCCGCCCGATGCGTCTCTGACGATGCCGGAGATGGTGCCGGTGGACTGCGCCAACGCGAACTGCGGAATGAGCAGCACGCCCAGCAGGGCGAGCAACCATCCGGTACGACGAACATTCATCTGTAGTGACTCCCTGTTCCTCGGGCGGCACCATGCCGCCGTCGAAGCACTTCCTGGTGCGACTTTCGGGTTCTTTGACCGCCCTGCGTGGATTGGCCCGACGTGGCGCCGGCAGACCGGTAGAGCCTTCTTGCCAGGCCTGACGCCCCACGGGGGGAGTCCGACCCGGAGAGATGTATTGGCAACATCCGGGCCGTACTCGAGCGTCAAGCAGGGCCGTTTATCCCGCGACAAACGGGGGAGTGTGGGCAGTCGCCTGAGTTCAAATCCAATAGAAAGGCATCGATAGGTTCAAAGTACTGGATTCAACCAGGGCTGGGACGGTCCGGCCGGGGTTCCTGAGCGGGAGTCGAGCGCCCCGCCGGGCAGGGCCAGGACGATCAGTTCAGGGATGCGAGCCGGCGGCGGAGCGTCTTGATGTGGTCCCAGACCACCCGCTGGTCCCCCCTCGACCCGGGCCCGGCCGGGCGCGCCAGGGCCAGCGACGCTTCCAGGTCGCGCAGGGCCGGGGCGAAGTCGTTGAGCTGATAGGCGAGCAGTCCCCGGTCGCGGATGTTGTCCGCCGACGCGGGGTTCAGCGCGACCAGCAGGTCCGTCGCCGCCCGCGCCTGCGGAAACGACCGCATGCCCAGATAGAGCCGCTTCAGGTTCGTCAGCATCCGCGTCGCGATGTGTGCCGGCGGCGCTGACGTCAACAGCTTCGGGCTGAACGGGACGTCACCCTGCGCGCGGCCGAGGAGCCGCTGGCAGTCGCGGACCGAGAGCACCGCGCCGGCGTGGAACGGGTCGATGATGAGGTCACCTCCACGCGCGCCGGGGTGCCTGACCAGAAAGTGCCCCGGAAAGTTCACGCCTTCGAGGTGCAGGCCCGCGCGGCGCGCGACGTCCATATAGACCACCGACAGCGTGATCGGGATGCCGGTCCGCCGGTCCAGCACGACGTTCAGGCAACTGTTGCGCGGGTCGTCGTACTGCGCGCTGTTCCCGGCGAACGCCTCCTCCTCGAACAGCAACGTGTTCAGCCCGGCCACGCGCATCGCGGCGTCCCCGCCCTGCATCCGTGCGGCGGCCCGCTCGCCGAGCGCCTCGAGCCGCTCCAGGCACGGCGCCGGGTCGAGCCGGGGATACTCCAGCCGCGCGATGACGAGGGCGGCGCGCACGAGGCCATCACCGGGGACCGCGAGCGCGGCCTTGAGTTCGTCAGCGAGCGCGTGCGGCACCGCACACCTCATCGAGCATCTCCACCGACAGCGCGTGGAGCCCGGCCACCACCAGTTCGGCGCCCGGCAGCGCCTCGGCGCCGTAGCTGTTGGTCACGCCGACGAGCCGGAGCCCGGCGCCGCGCGCCGACTCGAGACCCCAGCGCGAGTCCTCGATCGCCACCGTGCGGTCCGCGCGCAGCCCGCCGCCCGCCGCGGCGTTCAGCCGCGCGAACGCCAGGCGGTACGGCTCCGGCGACGGCTTGCTCTGC
The DNA here is from genome assembly GCA_050183355.1 of Vicinamibacterales bacterium. GTDB lineage: Bacteria > Acidobacteriota > Vicinamibacteria > Vicinamibacterales > UBA2999 > CANKJK01. The sequence goes on from JBFXBH010000094.1 coordinate 9,353, forward strand.
GGCGTGTCGCCGGCCGCGACGACGAGGCGTACCGCCGATGCGAGGCCCGCGGCGTCCAGCACCGCGGCAATCTCCTGCCGGAGCGCCCCCGAGCAGACCGCGACCGGCACCTCGGCGGCGCACGCGCGGATGAAGTCCGCGGCTCCGGGGAAGAGGACGTCGGAGCCGGCGGTCAATTCGTGCATCCGCCGTTCCTTGGCCTCGACCAGGCCGCGGATCGCCGCGGCGTCGAGCGGACGGCCCTGGTCCTTCGCCACGGCGTCGAAGGCGCCGACGTCGTCGTAGCCGAGATAGCGGGCGTAGTACGCCTCGCGCGTCAGCGTGAACCCTGCCGCGGCGAGCGTATCCGCGAAGGCCCGGTAGTGGAGCGGTTCGCTGTCGGCGATGACGCCGTCGAAGTCGAAGATGACGGCGTCGAGATGAGCGGGCATCCGGCGGATCAGCCCTGCGGGGTCGCGGGTACCGGCATCTCGGGCCGGATCTTCTCTCCGGCGAGGATTGGTACTTCCAGCCGGTTCGACCGCGGCGGCAGCGGGCAGTCGAAGCTGGCGTTGTAGGCGCAGTACGGGTTGTACGCCGTGTTGAAGTCGACGACGTAGACGCCGGTGGCCGTGCGATCGAGTTCGAGAAAGCGGCCCGCCACATACGTCTCCGTGCCGCTGGTCGCGTCGCTGAACGGCAGGAACACCCGGTTCATGTCGGGCCGGCCGCCCGCACCTTCGCCGGCGAACGCCGTCAGCGTCAGCGTCTGGCCCTTGACCGTGAACGACAACGTGCCGATCTGCGTCGTCTTCCGCATCTTGCCGGTCGAGGTCGGCATGTCGAACACGGGCTGATCGCTCG
>JBFXBH010000095.1:0-10127 GCA_050183355.1 Vicinamibacterales bacterium
GAACGCGAGGGGCACCAGCCACTGCAGCAGCAACCAGATGACACCGGCAACGATCAAGGCGATGGCGAAGATGCGATTCGCCCGATACCACGTGGCGTCCGACGCCATCGTGAATGGCATACGGAAGCCGTAGAACCGGTTCCTCGGAACCAGGCCGAGGGCCAGAGGAATGGAGACGAGGACGAGAGCCAGCGGAATCGGTGTCATGGGCGCTTCAGGAAGTCCCGGCGATCTCGCGAGTTCCGGTGCCTACCGCCGTCGCCTACTGATCGGCGCCTTGCTTCAACGCCAGCAGGAACGCCTCAGGATCGGCCGGACTGAGGAGCACGCCGTATCCGTTCGTCGTTGGTACGTAGACAGCGCGACTCCGATCCGTCAGATACAACAACGCTCGGTCGCCGTTGCGCAGCCGGAACCAGCCGCTCTGATACCCAGGCAATCCGGTGCCCATCGTCCGAAGTCCAGGCGTCAATTCCGGCGAGGCCTCGAAATCGACTCGCCGCGCTCGGTCGGCGTGGATGGTTGAGCTCGGGATGAAGCGCCCGTAGAGGTCGCCGCGCAGCCGCAGCCCCTCGCGTGAGACTTCAAAGGTTGCCGATCGCGAGCCGATGGCAGACGCTGCCAACAGACCGAACACCACGACCAGGACGATGACTGGCACGATCGTCAAGCCCCACAGTGCCTTCGACGCGGCCGGAGCGATCTGAAACACCTGTGTCGCCATTGTCTGTCTTTCCGTGTGCTCAGAAGGTCCAACGATTCGAATGAGCCGCGCCCCGGTCGGTGCGTCAGCCGCCGCGGGGTATCGGCTCCATCTGAAGGCTAGACGTCGAGTCGTGTTGCGGCGCCTACGAGGCGCGCTGCTTGGCCAGCAACTCTCGCACCGCGGGCACGAGATCCACTGGTACTTCCATCGCCGTATGTGTGGTGGACTCGTACGCCGCCTCGTCTTCGGCGACCGCTTCTTCGTCCGTCTGCTGCTCGTAGTGAGCGAGCACGCGTCGGACCTTGGCCTCGTCCCATCCCGCCGGGTACTTTGATGTCTTCATGGTCTTTTCCGTCGGCGCCGAAGCGCCTTCAGGGCCTTCGGGCCCAGATCGTACGCCGTGATGACGAACACCGACCGCGGTTCCGGATCCGGCACGTAGATGACCTTCAAGTAGCGCCCCGCTTCCGTCTGTCCCAAGGCGACGCGTGACCCCTCGGTGCCTGGCCGGTCCTCGATCGGTCGGACCAACACGTCTTCGACCTCGTCCTCGGTGACATCGTGACCGGTGATATGTGGCTCCCCGGTCGCCGGATCGATGAAGAAGCGCAGACGCACGCCCGATTGTAGCGCGCGAGTCACGCCGTCGCCTGAGTGTCCAGCGCTTCGACGCTCTCGCCGTTCCCGGTCCCAGGTCGAATCAGATCATTCGTGTTTCGCTGACTTCTAACACTGCGTTGAGCGGCAAGGCGAGACTCTAAACTGCCCGCGAAGCGGGCACACCAACTCGCCTCGTCTTTCCAACGCAGTGTTCTTCGGCACTCTCAGGATTGCCGCATCGTCAAGGTGTGAAGATTGGTTTGCACCATGCACCGTGTGCCGGTCGCACGGAGTACCGCATCCAGGTGATCCATCAAGGCCCAGATAGCGGAAACATCCTCTGGATAGTCGAAGGACCACGCCTTGGCGTTACGTCCCGCCTTCATCGCCACGGGGTACTTTCCGGCCTCAAGCACATCTTGGAGTTGTCGAAGGAGCCGCGCCTCACTCTTGCCCGGCTTAAGTCCCGCCTCCTCTGCATAGCGTTGAAGTTCGTGGGTGGCGAGATCGCCATTCAGCGCATTGCCGGTTACCGCGCATACGCCTTGGGCAACGCGAATCGCCTTGAGCATGTTCTCGACTGCTGCGCCGTAGAGCAGCAACTTCGGCTGCACGCTGCCGCGACTGCTCGTCGACCGGTGCCCTGGGAACGACTCGGGCAGCGGTCCAATCTCGGCCTCCAGGAGGTAGTTCGCAGAAGCAAGCATGTGCATGGCGGCTTCCTGCCACGCGATTGGCTGCGTTGCTCGCCTAAGAAAGTGCATCTCCTTCATTCAGCTTCGCGAGGACGTTGTGATGCCCGTAGAACGTTTCAGATGAGCCGCGCCCCGAGTCATGCGTGAGCCGGCGAGGGGCGTCGGCTCCATCTGAAGGTTAGACGGCGGTTTCAGTGGAGTCACTCTTGTCGAGTTGCCCAGACCTACTTCGGTCCGGCCAGATACCACACGTTTCCGGCTCGATCCTTGATACCGGCACCACGCATGATCGCTTCGTCCTCGCCCCAGGGCCGGTCGCACGGTTCCATGACTGACGTTGCCCCCGCCTCGATGGCGCGTCGATACAGCGCTTCCGGTTCTTCGACGTACATGAAGATATGCCCTATCTGTGGCGCCCCGGTCCCAGCCTCCCCGATCATGACCATTGAATCGCCGATCTTCACTTCAAAGTGCTTGCCCGTCGGTGCGATGAAGGTGTGCTGGGCGCCGAACGCGGCCTTGAGAAAGTCGACGAGCTGCGCGGCCCCTTGAGCGCAAAGGTAGGGCACGACGGTTTGGAAGCCAGGACGTACGCCTTGAGATGGCATCCGATTCCTCCCGATCAAGTTCGAGTTGCTCGTAGTGCGTCTTGTCCGTCTAACGTTGTCTAGCTGGCATGCGCCATTTGCGGGTCGTGGGGTGACGTCCGGAGCGTCAACTCTTGGCCCTCGTGCGCACTGAGCGCATTCTTTCCCCGCCGCTCAGTCGACCGCAAGACTCATTCGCTGAACAGTTTCCCGGCTCCGGACGCACTTCGCGCGGGCGAATGCCGCGTGCGGCATAACACCGGGATTCCGGCGATTGGCTGCACGCGCCAATCCTCGGGGTGACGCGAGGGATCGCCCTCGGGCTAGGCCTCCACGATGCGACGGACCTCGGCCACGTCTGCATCCGTCAGCCGCCAGTGAGCGGCCTCGGCATTCGCGGTGACTTGTGTCACCGAGCGAGCCCCGGCGATCACGGACGCCACGGCCGGGAACGCGAGCAGCCAGCCGAAGGCGAGGTCCAGGATCGTATGCCCGCGCGACTCCGCGAACGCGATGAGTGCTTCGACGCGGGCGAGGGACTCCTCGGTCAACCGGCTGGCCATCGGGCCGGAGGTGAGCCGGGTATCGAGGCCGCTCGTCCCCCCGCGACGGTACTTGCCGGTCAGCAGGCCATTCGCGAGCGGGAAGTACGGCAGGAACGCCGTTCCGGCCGTTTCGCAGTAGCGGACGACGTCCATCGATCCGCGCTGCAGGATGCTGAGTTCGTTCTGCACGCTGGCAAACGACGGGCGCACGGTGGACGCGGCCGCACCGGCCACTGACGGTCGCACCACCTCCGGCATCGCGGCTGACGCCGCTGCGGCCTCCGTCAACTGCGCGACCGAGAAGTTGGAACACCCACCCTCACGGACCTTCCCCGCCGCGATCGCGTCGGCGATGACGCCGAGCGTGTCGGGGAACGGCACGGCAGGGTCCGGTCTGTGGAGCTGCCAGAGATCGATGTAGTCGGTGCCGAGCCTGCGAAGGCTGGTGTCCAGCGACGAGCGCATCGAGGCCGGGTCGGCCTTGCTGAACTTCGTCGCGATCACGGCCTGGTGCCGCCGGCCCTTCAACGCCTGGCCGAGCAGCACCTCGCTCTCGCCGTAGGACTCGGCCGTGTCGAAGAAGTTGATGCCGGAACCGAGCGCGGCGTCCACGACCGCCGCCGCGCCCGCGGCGTCCAGCGTGTTGGGCAGCACGGGCCATCCGAACGTATTGCATCCGACTCCGACTACCGACACTTCGAGCGATCCGATCCGCCGCTTCTCCATGGTTACCCTTCGCTCCGAAATTGTGAACGGGTCCCGGCGACACAGTCGCCGGGACCGACCAAGCTACGCGGCTCTGCGGAGTCTGCCCAAGCTCGGACCGAGATTCCTGCCGAAAATGCGCAGAAGACGACCTTGCCAGCCACCCCGACGGTAGTCAAAGGCGTAGCGCTGGATGCGTTCGATGTCGCGCCCGGTCAGGTCGAGGATTCCGGTCAGCCGGTCAACTCGGGACTGAAGTCCAACGAGCAGGCCCTGGAATCCACCGTTGGATTTGGTTGATGGGTTCTGTCGATCGAGTTCCGCAACTTCCTTCTCATTCAGTTTGACTTTCATGACGTGCTCCTGCAGCAGACCTGCTCGTCGGTCAGTGCTGTGAATGCCGGATAGCGGGCGCACGCGGTCGTTCTGCGCGGGAGCCCACGAGCACAGCAATTGCGATAGATGGCGCAGGAGATGGAGCAGGAAGAAACTGAGGAACGCTCTCGAGGGACTGTCATCTTTGCGCTTTCCCGGACGCCATGCCGGGTCTCCGTTTGCAGCGTCCTATCGACGCCGCTTCATTTACACACGCTGAATGCTGCCTACCGCGATCGGGTTCCGCGCACCTCCCTTTCTGGATCGAATGGACAAGGGCGGGGCATCGCCCGCCCTCGTCCTAAATCAACGCTTACGCGCAGCCTGACGTGGTGCCGCAATTGGCGCACTTGTAGCAGGCGCCGCTGCGGATCATGATGCTGCCGCACGTGCTGCACGGCGGCGCATCTTCCTGGTTCTGAATCGCCGCGAACTCCGAGGACTTCGTCTCGGCCTTCGGTGCCGCGTCTGCCTTGAGAGCCGCAGCCGCCACCACCGGCTCGGCCACCTCGGCCTTCGGCGCCGGCGCCGCCTCTTCCTTCATGTTCACGCCCGCCCGGAACTGCGCGTCCTGCGAGAGGAACTTGGTGGCCATCCACCGGAAGATGTAGTCGACGATCGACTTGGCGAAGCGCACCTCGGGGTTCTTCGTCATCCCCGACGGCTCGAAGCGCGCGTGGCTGAACTTGTCCACCAGTGCCTGGAGCGGCACGCCGTACTGGAGCGCGTAGGAGATCGCCTGCGCGAAGGCGTCGGCAAAGCCCGAGATGGTCGAGCCCTCCTTGGCCATCGTCAGGAAGATCTCGCCGGGCGTGCCGTCGGCGAACAGCCCGACGGTGATGTAGCCCTCATGACCGGCGATGTCGAACTTGTGCGTGATGGACTGCCGCTCGTCCGGCAGCTTCCGACGCGACGGACGCTCGACGACCTTGACGACTTCCTTGACGAGCTCGCGCACGTCAGCGCCAGCTCCGGCGGCGTTCCGCGTGTCGGCCACGCCGGCCTTCGACGTGTTGAGCGGCTGGGTGCGCTTGCTGCCGTCGCGATAGATCGACACGGCCTTGGCACCCAGGCGCCACGACTCGATGTAGGCCTTCTCGATCTCCTCGACGGTCGCCTCGCGCGGCACGTTCACGGTCTTGCTGATGGCGCCCGAGATGAAGGGCTGCGTGGCGCCCATCATCCGGATGTGGCCCATGTAGTGGATGGACCGCTCGCCCTTCGACGGCTTGAACGCGCAGTCGAACACGGCCAGGTGCTCGTCCTTGAGGAACGGCGCGCCTTCGATGGTCTCGTGCTCGTCGATGTAGTGGACGATGGCGTCCACCTCAGGCTGCGTGTAGCCGAGCTTGCCGAGCGCCATCGGCACGGTCTGGTTGACGATCTTCATCAACCCGCCGCCGACGAGCTTCTTGTACTTGACGAGCGCGATGTCCGGCTCCACGCCGGTCGTGTCGCAATCCATCATGAAGCCGATGGTGCCCGTGGGCGCCAGCACGGTCGCCTGGGCGTTGCGGAAGCCGAAGTCCTCGCCGAGCTCCACGGCCTCGTCCCACGACTGCTTCGCGCCCGCCATCAGGTCGGCCGGAACGAACTTCGCGTTGACCTCGGAGACCGCGTCACGATGCTTGCGCATCACGCGGAGGAACGGCTCCCGGTTCTTTTCGTAGCCGGCGAACGGGCCGCCATGGTCGCGCGCGATGCGCGCCGACTGCGCGTAGGCCTCGCCCGTCATGACCGCCGTGATCGCGCCCGCGTAGGCCCGGCCCTCGTCGCTGTCGTAGGGCAGACCGCGCGACATCAGCAGCGCGCCGAGGTTGGCGTAGCCGAGCCCGAGCGGCCGGTAGTCGATCGAGTTCTTCTCGATCGCCTTGGTCGGATAGCTCGCGTTCGGGACGATGATCTCCATCGCCGTGATCAGCGTGCGGCACGCGGACTTGAAGGCCGGCACGTCCAGCTCGCCGTTCTCCCTGACGAACTTCATCAGGTTGATCGACGCGAGGTTGCACGCCGAGTCGTCGAGGAACATGTACTCCGAGCACGGGTTGCTCGCGTTGATGCGATCCGTGTTCGGGCAGGTGTGCCAGTCGTTGACCGTCGTGTCGTACTGCATGCCCGGGTCGCCGCACACCCACGTGCCCTCGGCGATGCCGCGCATGAGGTCACGCGCCTTGTAGGTATCGACGACGCGGCCGTCGGTGACGGCCCTCGTCTGCCACGGGCCGTCGTCGAGCACGGCGCGCATGAAGTCGTCGGTCACGCGCACCGAGTTGTTCGAGTTCTGGAAGAACACGGACCCGTACGCCACGCCCGTGAACGAGCCGTCGTAGCCGGCGTCGATCAGCGCCCACGCCTTCTTCTCTTCCTCGACCTTGCAGTTGATGAACTCCTCGATGTCCGGATGGTCGGCGTTGAGGATCACCATCTTCGCGGCGCGGCGCGTCTTGCCGCCCGACTTGATGACGCCGGCGAAGGCGTCATAGCCCTTCATGAACGAGACGGGGCCGCTCGCCGTGCCACCGCCGGCGAGCAGTTCGCGCGACGACCGGATGGCCGACAGGTTGCTGCCCGTCCCGGAGCCGAACTTGAAGAGCATGCCCTCCGTCCGGGCCAGGGTCAGGATGGAGTCCATCGTGTCCTGCACGGAGTTGATGAAGCAGGCCGAGCACTGCGGCGCCTTCTCGAAGCCGCAGTTGAACCACACCGGGCTGTTGAAGGCGGCCTTCTGGTAGACGAGCAGATGCTTCAGCTCGGCGCTGAACGCCTCGAGGGACTCCTCGCTGGCGAAGTAGTGCTGTTCCTTCGCCCACCGCGAGATCGTGTCGACCACGCGCCCGATGAGCTGGCGCACGCTGTGCTCGCGTTCGGGCGAGCCCATCTGGCCACGGAAGTACTTGGAGACGACAATGTTGGTCGCCTGCTGCGACCAGAACTTCGGGATTTCGACGTTGTCCTGCTGGAAGACGACCTTCCCCTTCTCGTTGCCGATCAGGGCCTGACGCACCTCCCATTCGACCTCGTCGAACGGGTCCACGCCCGGCAGCGTGAAGTAGCGCAGGAACTCCAGCCCCTGCGCAGACGACGCGGCCGTCCGGGCACGCGTGGTCTCGAGGCTCGTGGACCCTGACTGCGTCTGCTGCCCCGCGGCAGCCTCGCGAGCGGCGCCTCGCTCCATGTAAACCTCCGACACGACTCACGCGCACCCACCCCGTGGGGTGCGCCATGGAAAAACCAAAAGTTGTCCGCCCGGAACCCCCGTCATGGGGGCCCGCTGGCCCTGCGTGGCGCTAGCTGGGGTTCGTCTCGGAGCTGGGAGGATCCGGGGTCGAACGATCCGAAAGCGTGGACCGGATGATGCGCCCTCCAACCGGCCTTGTCAAGGCATGAACCACAACATCTTGTGACTAAATTCTAGGGCAGTCGCAATATCTGGCCTGTTTCCGGGCCTCTGTCTGTAACGGGCGGGTTTCACACGGCGACACACGGCGGTGTCGCGCGAGGAACCGCAGAGACAGGCCGGGCCCGTCTCCACGGCGTCTTCGTGCGGAGGTGCGAGGCGGCCCTAGGGCGCGGGCGCCGCGGGCACGGGCAGCGGGAAGGGCTGATAGTCCCGCTTCTTGAAGCGCCAGCCCTCGGCCGTCCTCACCAGTGTGTCGTGATACCAGCCGCCTCCGGTCACCGCCGGCGGCTTGCCGGCTTCGAACGTCACCAGCGCGACGTAGGCCATCCCCGTCGCACCCTCCTCGGACGGCTCGATCGCGATGTTGCTGGGCATGTGCTTCATCTGCGCCTTGCCGGGCGCCACGGGCCGCACCCCCGCGGTGATGGCGTCGCGGGTGCCGCCGACGGTCTTGCCGCCGACGATGAACTGCGCGTCGGGGGTGTAGACGCTGGCGACCAGCTTGGCGTCGCCGTTGTCGAACCCGTAGCTGTACTTCGCGTAGAGGCCGCGAATCTCTTCGTAGTCCGCGGGGGTCAGGGTGTTCTTTTTCTGCGCCAGAGCCGAGGCGGGCAGCGCCAGGGTCAGCGCGACGAGCGCAATCCACTTGGTCATCGGAACTCCTTCCAGTGCCGTGAAACGGGGAGTATAGCCCGCCCCGTTCCGGGCATAATACGGCGTCTCCAAGGAGGTCTGTGATGCTCACGAGTCCCTTCCGGAATCTGGCGGCGGCGGCCGCGGTGCTGACGTTCGCCTGCACGGTGCCCGCGTCGGCCCAGCCGGCCGCCATCGGGTCCGCCCCGCTCACCCGCGTCGGCGTCGTCGTCCGCGACGTCAAGGCGTCGGTGCAGAAATACGTCGACGTGTTCCAGCTCCCGGCGGCGCCGGCCATCACCACCGTGAAGGTGGATCTGCCGAAGGGCAGCCTGAAGGTGAAGCGCGCCGTCGTGCAGCTGCCGAACGTGCGCATCGAAATCGACCAGCCGGACGGCAGTTCGGGACCGGCCGCGGCCTACCTCAAGCAATACGGCCAGGGGATCTATCGTCTCGGCTACTCCGTGCCGGACGCGATCGCCGCGCGCGTCGCGGCACTCGAGCAGAAGGGGGGACGCGTCGTCGCGGGCAAGGCGGCGGGGACCTTCGCGTGGGTCGACATGACGTCCACGCTCGGCACCGTGATCGACATCGCGCAGGATGCCACGCCGGTGCCGGCGGCGTCGCCCGCGCCGTCGATCGTCGGCGACAAGGCCGTGCTCGCCACGACGGCCATGTCGCACGTCGGCTTCGGCGTGCCCAACGCCGACGAGACCGCGAAGGCGTTCGCGGACGCGTTCGGCATTCCCGCCCCGACCGTCCGCGACTTCAAGCCGGTCGACATTCCGCCCGGCTACAACGCCGACCCGGCCGCAACCCTCCGGCTGACGAGCTGGAAGCAGGCGAATACCGGGATGGAGCTGATCCAGTCCCTGGGCCAGACCAACTGGACCGATTTCGTCGCCCGGCACGGCGGGCGCGCTGCGCCGCAGCACCTCGCGTTTCCCGTCGGCGACAAGCTCGCGCAGACGACGAAGCTGTTTCAGTCCAAGGGTGCCGCGTGGACCAACGGCAAGATCGGCGGGACGTACATGTACCTGGACTTCACCGAGACGCTCGGCATCATCTTCGAGCTGAACGGCGCCTGGAAGGAGTAAGCCGACCTACCGGCCGGCAAGGTCCGCCGCGAGCGTGGCGGCCTTGTCGGCCAGTGTGGCGGCGAACGCGAGGTTCTGGTCCTTGATCGCCTGCTCCGCCTGCCGCAGAAACCGCCGCGCCTGGTCGTACTGGCTGCGCGCCGCCGCGCCCAGCTTCCCGTAATCCACCCGTCCGAGATCCGCGGCCGCCCCGCCCAGGCGCTCGCGGACGGCGCCTTCGCGCGCCACGTCACCGGGCGCGCGCAGCGTGCGCGGCTCGATGCGCGGCGCGGGAGATTCGGCGGGCGGATCCGGACGCGCGGCGCGCGGGGGCGGCGGCGCGGGCCTGGGCGGCACGACCGGCGGGGCCACCACGGGAGCCGGCGGCACGACGGGCTCTTCGACCGGCAGCGGCGGCGGGTCGAGCGCCGCCACGATTTCGCGCGCGGGCGGCACCGGCACCGCGAGCGCGGGCCCCTCGGGCACCGTGCGCGCCTGCATCTTCGCGCATCCGGAGGCCAGCGCGACCAAGAGGGCGGTCCCGCCCAGCACGACGGCCTGTCCGGAACGGCGTGCGCGGCGCATCAGTCGCCGTCCGCCGCGCGCGGCAGCAGCACGCGGAACGTGGTGCCGCGTCCCGGCGTGCTCTCCACGTCAATCTCGCCGTCGTGCATCTGGACGATACGGTACACCATCGACAAACCGAGGCCGGTGCCCTGTTCCTTCGTCGTGAAGTAGAGGTCGAAGATCCGGCCGAGGTGCTCCTGCGAGATGCCGACGCCGGTGTCCGCCACGCGGATCTCGA
>JBFXBH010000096.1:0-10022 GCA_050183355.1 Vicinamibacterales bacterium
GACGGCCAATGGAACGCCGACCCGAACGGCTGCTCGAATGCCCGCTCCAACTCGGATGCCATCTGACGGAGCGTGGAGAAGGGATCCCGGACCGGGCGGTTCCGGGTCAGAGCGGTGTCCTTGTTCGCTGCCATGCCACACACCTCCTGGGTCGTCGACCTCGTCGCGACCCTCGAGGCTCCGGGCAACGCCCGTGCCATTTCACCATCGCGCACGAGTCCCGGGTGCGTGCGCCACATCCTTCAAGGCGAGAACGCTGAGCTGAAGAACTTTTCGCAGGGCGGTCGCAGATTTCCGCGCCGATTGTCTGCGCGCCCGCCGGTTCGCGCCGACCGCGCGGCCATCCTCTGCGCTGCTCGGATGACCAGAGGGTGCATCCTGACCGTCTGACGGCCACGGGAGCACACGGAACGAGACGCAGCGCCTTGAACGCACTCGAAGCGCCACGGGCGTACGGGGCGTTTCCGGCGAGCGCAGTTGAGGTTCGTGCCGGATCCGGGAGAACGCGCGGCCGCGTCAGACGGCGGACCACGCGCAGCGCGTCAGAAGCGGAAACGCGCGCCGAAGGTCGGCAGCAACGGCAGTCCCTGCTCCCTGGCGTAGCTCAGCGTGGGCACGTCGCCGTCCGGGTTGTACTCCAGCACCGGACTCAACGCGCCGGCGTTCCGCCGGTTCGTCGCGTTGACGACCTCGATGTAGAGCTGCCAGCGGCCGCTGTGCCACGTCGGCGTGAACGTCGTGCGCACGTCGAGCCGCGCGAACATCGGCAGCCGTGACGAGTTCAGGTTCTGCACGCTCCCGAGGTCGGTCGTGTAGACCAGCAGGCCGTTCGCGTCGCGCTCCGGCACAAGCCGCGTCGCGCCATCCACGGTCTGCTCCACGGCCGACACGCGCAGCCGCTCGACCGGCGTGAACGGGAAGCCTGACGCCAGCCGCAGTGTGGCGGCCAGTTCGATCAGGCGGGACAGCCGGTAGCTGCTCACCATGCTGACCGCGTGGCGGCGGTCGTAGTCGAACGGATAGCGTCGTCCGTACGCCTCCCACTCGGCCCTGCCGAGCGTGTAGGAGGCCCAGCCCATGAAGCGTGACCCGGCCGTGGCGGGCTTCGTCACGAAGACGTCGAGGCCGTACGAGCGGCCGGCTCCGGCGTTCTCGGGCGAACTCGTGATGATCGGCGCGGTCGGAACGCTCGAGGCCAACTCCGCCGGAAACGCGTAGGGCGCCAGCCGGGCCGCCCGCTCGGCCTCCGTCTCCAGCCGGCCGACGATCATCCGGTTGAAACCCTTGTAGTACCCCTCGACGCGCAGCATGGCGGAGGACCCGAGGTCCTTCTCCACGCCGGCGATCGCGTGCCACGACCGTTCGCTCCGCAGCCGCACCGTGCTCGTGTCGCTCAGGTCCACGAAGTAGTCCGCCTGAATCTGCTTCTCGTAGCCGGGGCTCTGCGTGTACAGCCCGGCCGCCCCACGCGCGCGATAGCCGGACCCGAGGTCCAGGGCCGCGGACACGCGCGGCCCGAGCACTACCTCCTTGCTGATGTCGTTCCAGTCGAGCCGCACGCCGGGCTGCAGCGTCAGCCGCGAGGTCGCCACCCAGCGGTCGCTCAGCCACAGCGACGCCCGCTTCGCGATCCGTGTCGAGTCGAGGATGGCCGGCAGGCCGGCGCCGCCCTGGATGCTGGATCCGTTCGCCTCACTCGAGTTGCGGTCGCCGGTGATGCGCCACGCCCATCCGGTGTCGAGCAGGTGCAGATCGCCACCGGCCTCGATGCCGTGGCGGTCCGACGCCGCGAACGAGTACTCCTCGCGCAGCGCGATGTCCCGCAGCAGCAGGTCGCGCGTGAACGCGACGTTCGCGAACGCGCTGGTCCCCGGCGTGTTCGACCGCTTCGCCTCGTTCACGACCTGGCCGTTCACGCCAAGCTGCTCGTTGTTCCGGTACCACGAGAGGATCGTCCGCGACGACCCGCGGCGGCCCGCGGTGGTGAAGAAAGACAGCGACGCCAGATCGTTCGATGCACCGCTCTGGATCGCGATGGTCTCGCTGGTCTCCTCGTCATCGAACGTCGCGTCCGTGTTCTCGCGGCTCCGGATGGCGGTCACGGACACGCGCTGGCCCTGCCGCGGCAGCCACGAGAAGATCGTCTGCACGTCCGCGAACGACGGCAGCTTCTGATCCAGCAGCGGCCCGACCAGCAGGTCGTAGTAGGTGCGGCGGCCGGTCAACAGCCACGAGCCCGTACTGGTCCCCGGCAGCTTGCCTTCCAGCACGACGTTGCCGTCGGTGATGGCGAGGGCCCCGGACCCGGTCAGCCGCGCCTTCTCCGTGCCCGGCCGGTTCTCGACCGTCAGCAGCGACGAGAGCCGGTCGCCGTACTTCGGCCCGAAGCCGCCGGCCGACAACTCGAACGACTTCACGGTGGCGGGGTTGAACGCGCTGAAGAGCCCGAACAACCGATAGGGGTTGTGGACCTCGACGCCGTCCATCATCGTCAGATTCTGGTCGGGGCTCCCGCCCCGCACGACGAGCCGGCTGCCGATCTCATCGGCCGCGCTGACGCCGGGCAGCGTCTGGATGACACGGAACACGTTGTCGACCGCACCGGCGACCGCGTTCACCTGCAGCGGCGTCACCTCCACCCGCGCCGGCGGCAGTTCAGCCAGCGGCGCTTTCGACTCGCCGCCGACGGTCACCGTTTCGGTGAACTGCTGCACGTTGAAGAGCACGACCTCGATATCCGGCGCGGGCGCTCCGGCCGTCAGCGTCAACTCGCGCGACTCGGCCAGGTGCCCCGGAGCTTCGAACGTGAGCGTGACGGTGCCCGCCCGCGTCTGCAAGGTGAAGCGGCCGTCCGCGCCGGTGGTGGCTGTCGTGTCGCCGGCCCGAATCGTGGCGCCGGGGATCGCGACCCTCGACAGGCCTTCGATGACGTGGCCACGAATCGTGACGGTCTCCTGTCCGGAGGCGACGGCGGGCAGTGCGGTACAGAGGACGAACAGCAGGATCGAGAGCACGAACGGACGACGCATTGTCGGGTAGGACGGCGCTCAGCGCGATTTGGTTGCGAGGCGCACCGGGGCGGCCGAGCGGAACGTCCGCACCGTGACGTCGCGGCCGTCCGTCTCGATCGTCACCTCGCCCTCGCGGTCCGTCCGAAACACATGCGCACCCACCTCCCGGAGGCGATGCAGAACATCCGGGGCCGGGTGTCCGAACGGATTGCCCCGCCCGCTGCTGATCACGGCCACCTGCGGCGCCCACCGGCCAACCAGTGCGGCCCCCGTCGACGTCCGGCTTCCGTGATGCCCGACCTTCAGCACGCGCACGGATGCGGGCGAGAGCCGGTCGAGAAGCTCCCGCTCCACGTCGATTCCCGCGTCGCCGGTCAGCAGGATCGCGACATCCCCGAAACGCACCTCCAGCACGATGGAGTCGTCATTCCTGACCCGCGGCCGCTCCCAGTCGGCCGGCGGCGGATGGAGCACGCGGACGGTCGCCCCGCCGAGCTCGAAGCGGCCTCCCCGCACCAGCATCTCCTCCCGTACGCCGGCGGCCCGTGCGTGCCGTTCCAGCAGCACGGTCGGCTCATGCCCCGGCACGCGGATGCCCGTCCACAGCACGGTCGGCCTGAAGTCGTCCAGGATGGCCGCCGCACCGCCCACGTGATCCGGGTCGGCATGCGTGACAACCAGGCCGTGCAGCCGCCGGATGCCGCGCGCCCACAGCGCCGGTCCGACCACACGCTCGCCGACCTCTCCGCCACCCGCCGGGCCTCCGCCCGCGTCGACCAGCACGGCCCGCCCGTCCGGCAGGCCGAGCAGAATCGCGTCACCCTGTCCGACGTCCAGGGCCGTCAGCGTCAGCCGGCCGTGGTCCGCCGCGCCGGCCGGCGGCCAGTTCGCCCAAAGTCCGACCGCGACGCACAGCGCGGCCAGCGCCGGACCCGGTCGAGGCGCACGCCATGCCGCCGCGAGGAGCCCGCCGTAGCACGGCCACACCCAGGCCGGCGGCGCCGGCACGCGGGGCGAGAGCCACGGGGCCCAGTCCACGACGGCCGACGAGGCGAGCAGCACGTCGGTGGCCAGACCGGCTGTGAACCCGCACAGCTGCGCCACCGGCGCCGGGGGGCCCGCCGCGACCACGAGCCCGGCCAGTTGGGCGACGGTCATGGCCGGCACGGCCACGAGGTTCGCGGCGATCCCCGCCAGCGTCACGCGGGAGAACGCCACGAGGGTCACCGGCACAATCACCAGTTCGACCAGCGTCGAGGCGAGCGTGCCAGCCAGCAGGACCCCGAGCACCCGTCGCGGCCACGCGATCCGGCCACCGCTGTCACCCTCCGTGTCCGTCCGGGCCGACAACCGCCCGGCGCCGACGAGCGCGGCCGTCGCGCCGAAGGTCAGCCAGAAGCCGGCATCCAGGACGTCCAGCGGATCCGCGATCAGCAGTCCCGCCGCGCCGAGGGCCAGCGTGTTCCAGACCGGCGCCCGCACGTCCACGGCCCGGGCCGTCAGATACACGACGGCCATGACCACCGCCCGGCGCACCGACGGGCCACCGGTCACGACGCCCGCGTAGGCCAGCAGCAGCGGCACGGCCAGCCCGGCCGCAAGCCGGGGCCCGGCCCCGGCGGCCCGCAGCAGCGTCATCGCCAGGACCACCAGCACGGCGATATTGCCGCCGGAGATCGCGATCACGTGGTACGTGCCCGCCGCCTGCAGACGGCCGCGCACCTCGCCCGGAATGGCCGTCCGATCGCCGATCAGCAGCGCCGTGACGATTCCGGCTCTCACGCCGGGACGGGGTCCTGCCGGGTCCCCCACGTACGCGGCCACGCGACGGCGGACGACGGCCCGCACCCCGGCCGCCTGCTCCGTCCACCACCCCCCGCGGGCGGCGACCTCCACGGCAAGACCGCTCTTGGTGCGGCCGAGGAGGGTGACGCCCTGGCGCGCGGCGGCAGCCTCGGCATCCGCGACGCCCGCGTTGAGATACCGCACCGGACGCCGGAAGGTCACCGGCACGTCCAGCCGGCGACCCGCCCGCCACGCCCCGAGACGGCCCGCGGCCATCGCACCGGACACCGTGACCACAACGCCGCCATGCGCCGGCCGCGGCACCCCGTCGATCCACAGCTGCTCCACGACGCCGCGCAGCCGGACGCCGCCGTCCGAGCGCGCCGCGTCCTCCGTCAGGCGCAGCCGCGTGCGTAGCGGGGGATGCGTACCCGCGGGATCGAGGCGGTCCATCGCGAAGCCGCCGAAGCGGGCGTCGAGCACCGCGCGCAGGGGGGTGCGCGCGGCGCCCACGGACGCCGAGGCCGCCAGCAGCACGCCGGTCAGCGCGTAGCCGGCCGCGAGCGCCGCGACGACGGGCCCGTCCGCCCGGGTGCACCACGTCATCCACGCCCCGACCACGACCACGACCAGCCAGGACGGCGCCGGTGACCACTCGGGCCTGATGGCCCCGACCCACGCACCCGCGGTCAGCGCGAACGCGGGCAGCAGCGCCACGGAACGCACGACGCACCTCGTGCAAGCGCGCGGCCGGGTGACGGCACCCGGCGCGGGCCCGAATCGGGCACGCCCGCTGTCACACGCGTCGCGGATCCCGCATGCGCGCGGCAGTCACCGACCGCAGTTCCCGCCACGCGGCCGGATCCGCGGCGGTTCTATAATCGCGTCCCGATGCCCCGCTCCGCCGCGCGCCTGCCTCGCGCGTTCATCAGCGTCTGTCTCGCGCTCGCCCTCGCCGCCACGGCCGCACCCGCTGGCGCGCAGTGGTCGCAGGACTTCTGGATCGCGACCTGGGCCACGGCGGTCGTCGGCCGGCCGCAGTCGCCACAACCGCCTTCGGCGCCCTCGTGGCTCCACCTGACGAATCAGACGATCCGCCAGATCGTGCACACCAGCATGGGCGGGTCGAGTGCCCGGGTCGTGTTCAGCAATGCGTTCGGCACGGCGCCCGTCACGATCGGCGCTGCCGCCATCGCCGAACGGGACGGCTCCGGCCGGACGGAAACCGCCGTCAGGCCAGGCACCGTGCGTCCGCTGCGGTTCGGTGGGCGGCCGTCGGCCACCATCGCCCCCGGCGCGGTGCTCGTCAGCGACGTCGTGGATTTCATCGTGCCGTCGCTCGGCGACGTCGCGATCGATCTATATCTGCCGGGGACGACGGACACGCCTTCGCCGCTCGCCATGCACCACGGTGCGCTGCAGACGAGTTACGTCTCGTCGCCGGGCAACGTGACGGGCAGCGCGACGTTCGAGCCCGCCGCCACGACGCGATCCTGGTTCCTGCTCTCGCGGCTTGAGGTCACGGGCACGCCCGGGTCGGCCACCGTGGCCACGCTCGGCGACTCGATCACCGACGGTACGGCATCGACGCCCGACACCAATCGGCGCTGGCCGGATCGCCTCGCGGAACGCCTGACGACCTGGAATTCACGCCTCGGCGTCGCCAACCTCGGGATCGCCGGCAACCGCGTACTCGCGGATGGCGGCTATGCCTTCGGCGTGAACATGCAGGCCCGGCTCGACCGCGACGTGCTGGCGCTGCCGAACATCCAGCACCTGATTGTGCTCGGCGGGATCAACGACATCGGCATGGGGCGCGGCGCCGCGGCGCCGTCCGCCGACGCGATCGTCGGGGGCCATCAGCAGGTGGTCGCCCGGGCGCGGTCCCGCGGCATCCGGGTCTACGGCGGGACGCTGACGCCGTTCGAAGGCGCGGGGTACTACACGGCCGAGGGTGAGGCCACGCGGCAGGCCGTCAACGCGTGGATCCGCACGTCGGGCGTCTACGACGGCGTCATCGACTTCGACGCGGTGACGCGCGACCCGGCCCACCCGTCAAGGCTGCTGCCGGCCTACGACTCGGGCGACCACCTCCACCCGAGCGACGCGGGCTACACGGCGATGGGCGACGCCATCCCCCGCGAGCTGTTCGGGCCGCCGTCGAACCGGCGGTAGGCGGCTCGAACGCTGAACACGGACGACGGCGCCCTACGCAGAACGGGGTGCTCGCGCTCCCTGCGCGCCTGAGGAAAGCACCTGGCTCGTACACTTCAGTCGCGCTCCGCGCCCCGTTCTGCGTAGGGCGCCGTCGTCCGCATGGCCCGTTCGCGGCAATCAGTCGTCGCCGGGCCATCGATGCGCGGAGCGTGAACGTGACCATGCGCGCGACGGCGATTCACGCAACACGCGGCGCGGAGCGCGACTGAAGTGTACGAGCCGGGCGCACTTCTGGGGCGCCCAGGGAGCGCGAGCACCGCGTGTTGCGTGAGTCGCTGGCGTGCGCGTTCGGCGTTCCCGGCGAGCGCGAACTGGCTCGCGACGGCGCTACGCCCCGGCGGGGGCGCCCGCGTAGTAGTCCTGCAGCGAGCGGACGGACAGGCCACTGGTGCGCAGCGCGCGAATCGCCTGCACGGCTGCCGCGGCGCCCGTCAGCGTGGTGATGCACGGGATGCCGGCGTTGGTCGCCGCCCGCCGCAGCGCGCGGTCGTCGAAGTAGGACTCGCGGCCGTAGGGCGTGTTGATCACCAGGTCCACGCGCCCGTTGACGATCTGGTCCGCGATGTTCGGACGGTTCTCATTGACCTTGAAGACCGACTCCACCGCCAGGCCGTTCTGCTGCAGGAAGGCCGCCGTGCCCCTGGTGGCCGTCAGATTGAAGCCGAGCTGCGCGAGGTCGCGCGCAATCGGCAGCACGGTCGGCTTGTCGTTGTCGTTGACGGACAGGAACACGCAGCCGCTTTCCGGCAAGCCCTGCCCGGCGCCCTGCATGGCCTTCATGAACGCCACGCCGAACGTGTCGGAGCCGCCCATCACCTCGCCCGTCGACTTCATCTCCGGGCCGAGGATCGTGTCCACGCCCTGGAAGCGGACGAACGGGAACACCGGGCTCTTGACGAACACGCCGGCCGGCCGCAGATCCTCGACGTAGCCCAGGTCGGCGAGCGTCTTCCCCGCCGCCACGCGGGCCGCCACCTGCGCCAGCGGCACGCCGGTCGCCTTCGAGATGTACGGCACCGTGCGCGACGACCGCGGGTTCACCTCGAGGACGTACACGATGTCGTCCTTCATCGCGAACTGGATGTTCATCAGCCCGACCACGTTCAACGCGCGGCCGATCCGGCGCGTGTAGTCGCGCATCGTGACGACGTGCTTGTCCTGGACGAGGAACGGCGGGACGACGCACGAGCTGTCCCCCGAGTGGATGCCGGCTTCCTCGATGTGTTCCATGATGCCGCCGATCACCACGGCTCCGGCGGCGTCCACCACGGCGTCCACGTCGAACTCGAACGCGTCCTCGAGGAACCGGTCGATGAGCACGGGCCGGTCGTGCGAAACGTCCACGGCGCCGCTCATGTAGCTGTCCAGTGCCTGCGAGTCGTACACGATCGCCATGCCGCGACCGCCGAGCACGTACGACGGCCGGACCACGACGGGATACCCGATCCGTTCCGCCACCTTGCGGGCCTCGTCGCGCGAGACGGCGGTGCCGCTCTCCGGCTGCGGAATGCCGAGGTCCCAGAGCAGCCGCGAGAAGCGCTCGCGGTCCTCGGCGAGGTCGATCGAGTCCGGTGAGGTGCCCAGAATCGCGACGCCGGCCTCCTGCAGGGCCAGCGCCAGCTTCAGCGGCGTCTGACCGCCGAACTGCACCACACAGGCCACGTCGGCTCCCCCGGAACGCTCCTTCTCGATAATCGCCATCACGTCCTCGAACGTGAGCGGCTCGAAGTAGAGGCGGTCCGCCGTGTCGTAATCGGTCGACACGGTTTCGGGATTGCAGTTCACCATCACCGTCTCGTAGCCCTCCTTGCGGAGGCCGAACACGGCGTGGCAGCAGCAGTAGTCGAACTCGATGCCCTGCCCGATGCGGTTGGGGCCGCTGCCGAGGATGATGACCTTCTTCGCCGGCGTCGGGTTCGACTCGCAGACCTGCTCGTACGTGCCATACATGTACGGCGTGAACGACTCGAACTCCGCCGCGCAGGTGTCGATGCGCTTGTAGGCCGGCAGCAGCCCTTCTTCCTGGCGCCGCTGCCGCACGAGGCTCTCGCTGACGCCGAACACGGCCGCGATGTCCGCGTCGCCGAAGCCGGACCGCTTCAGCGTCCGCAGCAGGTCGGTGGACATTTCGCGGAACTCCCCGAGCCCCGCCATCCGCCGCAGCTCGACGATCTCCGCGAACTGCGTCAGGAACCACGGGTCCATGTGCGTCAGCTCGTGGAGCTGCTCGACGGTGAACCCGCGTTCCAGCGCACGGAACAGCGCCCACATCCGGCGGTCGTTGGGCACGACGAGCCGCGCGCGCAGGGACGTGTCGTCCTCTTCGTCGCCCGACCGGTCCTCCGGCCGTGCGGGGAACAGGCTGGCCTCGCGGCTCGACAGCTCGAGCGACCGCACCGCCTTCAGGAACGCTTCCTTGAACGTGCGGCCGATGGCCATCGCCTCGCCGACCGACTTCATCTGCGTGGTCAGCGTCTTGTCGACCAGGGGGAACTTCTCGAAGTTCCAGCGCGGGAACTTCACGACGATGTAGTCGATCGTCGGCTCGAACGACGCCGGCGTCAGCCGCGTGATGTCGTTGGGAATCTCATCGAGGTGATACCCGAGCGCCAGCTTGGCCGCGATCTTGGCGATCGGGAAGCCCGTCGCCTTCGAGGCGAGCGCCGACGACCGCGACACGCGGGGATTCATCTCGATGGCGACGATGCGGCCGTCCTTCGGATTGATCGCGAACTGGATGTTGGAGCCACCCGTCTCGACGCCGACCCTGCGGATGATGCGGCGGCCCATGTCGCGCATCCGCTGGTATTCCTTGTCGGTGAGGGTCAGGGCCGGCGCCACGGTCACGCTGTCGCCGGTGTGGACGCCCATCGCGTCGATGTTCTCGATCGAACAGATCACGACGAAGTTGTCCGCGACGTCGCGCATCACCTCGAGCTCGAATTCCTTCCACCCGATGACGGACTCCTCGACGAGGATCTCGTGCACCGGGCTGAGGCTCAGCCCGCG
>JBFXBH010000097.1:0-9909 GCA_050183355.1 Vicinamibacterales bacterium
CCCTCGATCGAAGCCAGGCGGTGGCCGCGCCGGAAGGCGTCGGCCGGATAGCTGCTCGCCTCGAAGGCCACGTTGAGCACGGCGTCCAGCGTGCCGTTCGACATCTCGACGGAGCCTTCCGCGGGTGAGATCGGCTTGTTGACGACCTCGGTCGGCAGGATGCCGTGTGCGAGCAGCACCAGCAGCGGCAGGGACGTGACGCCTGGCACGGTGCCCTCGCCGAGGCCACCCAGGCTCTTCGGCACGGGCCAGCCGGAGAACCGCGGGTCGTTCTCGATCGGATTCGGGCTGATGCGCGCCGAATGGCCGCGCAGGTCGGCGACGGACCGGACGCCCGAGCCCTGCCGCACGAACATCAGCACCGGCGCGACGTGCAGCGCGGAGATCGCGCGGATGCCGCGGAGCCCGGCGGCTGAGGTTTCCCCTTCCGCCAGATGGGCGAAGTACACGGAGTCCGCGAAGATGACGCCGAGGTCCGCGCTGCCCTGCTGGATCGGGTCGACGGCGATGGGCGCGGAGGGGACGTGCGTGACCTGCAGGTCCGGCCGGGCCGCCGTGAGCTCCCGGACCAGTTCCTCGGCCAGTTGTCCCCCGGCGATGCGCAGCGCCGGGCGTGGCGCCGGGTCCGCCGGTGCGGGACTCCGATCGCAGCCTGCCGCGAGGAGGAGGGCCGCCAGCGCCAGTGCGGGTTTCATCGTGCCGTCATTATCGACATTTTGGTGCTTGGATGCGGACGCCGCGCTCGGCTAGAGTCGGCGGCCATGACACGACGGCTCGCGCTCGTCCCGGGACTCATCGCCATCGCCGCCGGCGCCGTCGCGCTGCGCGCGGGCGCCGACCCGCCGGCCTATCCCGACCGCGTCGTCCACGTGCCGGCCGCCGAGCACGAGGAGACCATCCGCACGGGGCGCATCGCCGCGAAGAAGACCAACGAGCTGATCCCGCGCGACCACGACCTCGGCATCCGCGTCAGCATGGGGCGGAAGCTCGCGACGCCACCCGTATCCGAAGCCGAGGTCCACGCGGACTTCGGTCACATCTTCCTCATCGAGGAAGGCGGCGGCACGCTGGTGCTCGGGGGCGAACTGGTGAACCCGACCCAGCGCGGGCAGATGTGGGTGGCGCCCTCGATCAGGGGCGGCCGGCGCTACGAGCTGAAGACCGGCGACATGATCACGGTGCAGGTGGGCATGCCCCATCAGTGGGTCGAGATTCCGAAGAGCGTGTCGTATCTGGCCATCCACACCTTCCCGGACAAGTACCAGCCGAAGAAGTAGCCGGCGGGCTACCCCTGCGTGGCTGAACCGCCCTTGGGTGTCAGGCAGTAGCCGTCGCCGTACACGGTGTGCAGGAACTGATGGTGCTGGGCGTCGGGCTCGATCTTCCGCCGCAGCCGCGCGATGGCGTGGTCCACGGCGCGGCTGTTGACCGGGCTTTCCGTGTAGCCCCACACGTTCCTGAGCAGTTCCTCGCGTCGCACCACCCGGTCCGGCCGTGAGGCGAGATAGCGCAGCACCTCGTACTCGCGTCCGGTCAGCTCCATCGGCGCGCCGCCCCGCCACGCCGCGCGCGTGACCAGGTCGATCGTCACCGGTCCCAGCACGAGCTTCGAGAGTCCGGAGTCGGTGCGGCGCAGGACGACCCGGACGCGCGCGAGCAGTTCCTCGAGGTCGAAGGGCTTGGTGACGTAGTCGTCCGCGCCGAGCGCCAGCCCGCGCAGCTTGTCCTCCCGCTGGCCGCGTGCGCTCAGGATGATCACCGGGATCTCCTCCTGGCGCCAGCGTTCGCAGAGGTCGAAGCCGTCGTGGTCGGGCAGCATCAGGTCCAGCACGATCAGGTCGGGCGAGAACGCCTTCGCCGTCGCGACGGCGGTGGCGCCGTCCGCGGCGCAGTCCACGTCGTACCCGTCGAGCCGCAGGTTGTCTCCGATGGCGCGTCCGAGCGCCGGGTCGTCCTCGACGACCAGCACACGCTTCTTCATGCTGTCTGCTCCACGATGGGAAGGGCGATCCTGACCGTCGTCCCGGGACCGGGCCGCGCGGGAATCGACAGGGACCCGTTGTGGTCCTGCACGATCCGCTGCGCGATGGCGAGGCCGAGGCCGCTCCCGCCCGCCGCGGCGCGGCGGCCCCGGAAGAACTTCGTCCACACCTGCTGCACTTCATCCGGCGGGATGCCCACGCCCCGATCGGAGACGTCGATGACGACCGACCGGCCCTCGCGCCTGGCGTGCACTTCGAGCAGCCGTGACGGGCCGGAGTAGCGGACCGCGTTGTCCACCAGATTGCCGAGCGCGAGGCGCATCGCGGTGCGATCGACGCGCACCGGCGGCAAGTCCGCTGCGAGGTCCACGTCGACGTCGAAGCCGCCGTGCTCCAGCTGCGTGGAGAAGTCCGCGAGCGTATCGTCGATCAGCACGTCCACGCCGACGGCGTCGAACGCGTAGGCCTGCGTGACGTCGGTGATGCGCGCGTGCGCCAGCAGGTTCTCGATCAGCCGGCCCAGCCGCTTCGCCTCCTGCGCCGCGAGGCGGCTGTAGTCGCGGACCATCTCCGCGCTGTCGGTGCGCCCCGAGGCCAGGGTTTCCGTCAGGGCGCGGATGCTCGCGATCGGCGTCTTCAGTTCGTGCGTGATGGCGAGCATGAAGTCGGCGCGCATCCGCGCGAGGTCCGCGCTGGCACGCCCGGCGCGGACCGTCAGCAGGAACCCGGCGAACAGGGCCGTGGCGGCGAGCGCGGCCAGGAGGGCGACCTGCCCGGCGCCCTGGTTGGCGGCGGCCAGCACCGGGTCGTCGCCCACGACGGCTTCCGCCGCCCACACGTCGCGCGTCACCGGGGAGGCCGTGCCCGTCGCGGCGAGCACCGGGTCGAAGAAGAGCAGCGGGAACGTGCGCCGCACGGCCTGGCGCCCGTCCGGCGGCGGGCCCACGACGACGCGTCCCGACGCGTCGAGGATCCGGAACGCCGTGGCCGGGTCCACGCCGCCGATCCCGCGCGTCTGGTCCACGATCTGCCCGAAGTAGTGGTCGCGGGTCCACGGGAGGTTGACGAGGAAGCCGAAGACCGCGTCGAGCACGTCGCCGTGCGCGTCGGCGTGGACGAGCTGCGCGACGGCCTGATACCGAACGCCCGCACGGGCGATGTCGAAGAACGCGGTCTCGGGCGACCGGGTCACGCCGGGCGCGACGTGGGCCAGCAGGCCGGCACCCAGTTCGGCATCGCTCACCATCTGCAACGACTCGTAGCCCGGCGTCATCGGCTCCGGCAGCCACACGGGTGGACGATCGGTGCGGGCGTAGAACACCATCCCGGCTGCGGCCTGATCGCGCCGCCAGGCGAAGAAGACCTCGGGGTACGGGTATCGGGCGAACGCGCGGGCCACGCGGTCCGTCAGGGACGCCGGCCGTTCACCTGCCCCCGGCGCGAGCACGAGGGTCTGGACCGCGCGCATGTCCCGTGTGAGGGCAGTCACGAGCAGGCTCACGGACGACTCCGCCCGCCGCGCCGCCAGCTGCGAGGCACTGAGCCGCCACGCGTTCGTGGCGCTGTAGCTCGTCCAGGCGAGCGTCGCGATGGCCGCCACGCTCACGGCGATCAGCCAGCGCGGCCCGATCACCGGAACAGCTCCCACTCGCGATACGCCCGCGCCGCGCCGGCGTGCAGCGGAATCGGCGTGACGGCCACACGGTCAAGCGCGATCTGGCCGAGGACGCCGCCGGCGCTCGCGGGCTGCTCCAGTTCCTCGATGAGCGCCCGCGTCAGCCGGTAGGCGAGCGCGGGGTCGAGGTCCGCACGGCACACGAGCACGAGGCTGATCCCCACCGTCTGCAGCGTCGTGCGCTGCCCCGCGAACGTGCCTGCCGGCACGCGGACGCGCTGAATGAACGGGTATCGCTGCCGCAGCTCGTCGACCGGCGGCCCATCGATGGGCACCAGCCGCGCGCCGTCCCGCACGGCGTCGCGGACGAGGTCGCCGGACGGCGTGCTGGAGAAATACGCCTCCACCGCGCCGCTGCGGAGCGCGGCGAGCGCCTCGTCCGGCGTCACGTTCGCGAGGTGCAGATCGGAGGGACGAATGCCGAACGCGCCGACGATGAGCTCGGAGAGCGACGAGACGCCGGGGGTGGACGCCGGAACGCCATCACGCCCCGCCCGGCGGAACGGCAGGCGGAAGCGCGGGTCGTCAGGCGTACCCGGACTGGTCAGGCGCACGCGATGACCGGGCAGGTCCGCAATCCGTGCGATGCGGGCACCCGCGCGGACCAGCAGGTAGTGCGGCGGCGTGTTGAGCAGGGCGAGCGCGCGCAACGATGACCGCGCCGGGTCGAGCGCATGCGCGGTGTACACCACGTCGGCCCATGCCACGCCGATATCCGCCTCGTGGTGGTCGATCGTGATGGCGGCGGTGATCGGACTGACCGAGATCGTTGTCTCGAACCGGACATCCGGCAGCCGGCGCCTGAACACATCCGTGAGGGCGCTCGCAGGTTCGGCGCCCGAGAAACGGAGGAGCGGGGCGGGAGCCTGCGGCGGCGCGGTACGTGTGCAACTGACGCCCGCGGCGGCAAGACCGATACCAGCGAGCAGGGGCACGCCGAGGCGCAGGAACGTCGAGCGGAGCACGCCCGAGTGTTATAGCGCGGTCCCCGAGACGGCGGTCGCGTGATCGGTGCAAGGACAATTTGAGACAGTTTTCGCGTCGAGCCGGCGTGCTAGCCTCCGCGCCACTGGAGGGGACCATGATGAAACGTGTCGTTGCTGCCGTCCTTGGCGTCGCGTGCAGCGCGCAGTTGGCCGCCGCGCAGAGCAACAGTCAGATCTTTGGACGAGCGACCGACGCGTCGGGAGCGGTGCTGCCCGGCGTCACGGTGACGGTGACCAGCCCGGTGCTGCTGCAACCGCGCGTGTCGGTGACCAGCGAGACGGGCAGCTACCAGTTCCCGGGCCTGGGCATCGGCGTCTACAGCGTCCGGTTCGAGCTGGCGGGCTTCCGGACGGTCGAGAAGGCGGGCATCCAGTTGCAGGCGGCCTTCAACGCGCAGGTCAATGCCGAACTGCCGATCGCCACGCTGGCCGAGGACGTCATCGTGACCGGCACGACGCCGATCATCGACATCCGCAGCACGACGCAGGGCGCGCGCTTCAACCAGACCGAACTGCAGGCGCTGCCGACCGGGCGCGACATCTTCAGCATGCTCGACAAGGCACCTGCTGTCGTGGTGGCGACCCAGAACGTCGGTGGAAGCAACCTCGGCCAACAGAACACGTTCCTGTCGCGCGGCGCTTCGGCCGGCCAGGTGCGGACCTTCTCCGACGGCGCCGACACCGGCACGGGCAACAACCTGCCGTTCTACCTGGACTTCGATTCGTTCGACGAGGTGCAGATCAACACGGGTGGCGCGGATGTCACGATGCAGACCTCCGGCGCAACGATCAACATGATCACGAAGAGCGGCAGTGACCGCTTCAAGGGGTCGGCCCGGGGCTTTCTGACTGACCAGCGCTTCGAGGCGAACAACGTGTCCGACGAGCAGCGCCGGCGCGGAACCACTGCGGGAAGCCCGATTCTGAACATCAAGGATTACGGCTTCGAGGTCGGCGGGCCGATCAAGAAGGGCCGCGCCTGGTTCTGGGGCGGGCTGAGCCGGCAGTCGGTGGCCGTTGGTGCCAACAACTTCTACAAGAAGACAGGCGACTGCGCCGCGGTCGCGGCGGCGCCGGTGAGCTTTCCGATCGGTGACGTCCGGAAGTGCCTCGAGCCGAGCACGAACGACCTCCGGCACGTCAACTACAAGATCACGCTCCAGCCGTTTCAGGGCAATCAGTTCTCGTTTCGGAACAGCTACGACCTGAAGCTGCAGCTGAACCGCGGTGCGAGCGACCTGAATCCCTTTGCGTCGACGACGCGGCTCACGGCCGTGCCGGAGTCGCTCGGTCCGAAGTTCTGGACGACGGGCTGGCCTCCGTTCTGGCGGTTCGGCGACCAGCACACGTTCTCCGACCGGTTCATGGTCGAGGTCGCCTACGCGCGCTTCTGCCCGTGCACCTACATCGCGCTGGCGGAGGACAGCCTCACCACGGTGCAGCCGATGTTCGAAGTCGCGACCGGCATGTGGGACCGCTCGTTCAGTGAAAGCATCAACTTCACGATCAAGAACAACCTCGACGTGATTGCCAACTACTTCCTGCCGGGCAGGCTCGGTGGCGACCACTCGCTGCGGGCCGGCTACAAGTACTTCTTCTATCCCATGACGAGCACCGCGCACACCGGCGGAAACGCGATCGCCCGGTTCAACAGCGGACGGACGCTGCCCGCCTTCAGCACGCCGTTCAGCGCGCTGTTCTCGCGCGACAGCCTGCGCGAGCAGTACCTGTACCAGCACTCCCTGTACTTCCAGGACACGTATACCCGCGGCCGGGTCACGCTGATTGCCGGCTTCCGGTTCGACCGGCAGGAGGACACGCAGGGCGCCGCCGTCGTGCCGGCGTCGCCCTTCCAGGGGCAGGCCACGATGAACGGCGGGACCTTCAACTTCTTCCCGGCGGTCAACTTCCCGGGCCTGACGGGCATGCCCGTGTGGAACAACTTCGCGCCGCGCCTCGGCGCCACGTGGGACATCTTCAACGACGGCAGGACCGTCCTGAAAGGGTCCTACGCGCAGTACTACGACCAGCGCAGCCCGGGCCAGATCTCCGGCTTCCTGAACACGATCGGCGCCAATACCCTGGAGTTGCCGTGGCAGGACCTCAACGGCGACAAGACCGTTCAGGCCAATGAAGTGGATTCGAGCCGCATTCTGTCCTTCAGCTCCGGCTTCGACCCCGCCAACCCCGGCCTGCAGGTGAGCCCCAACCGGGTAGACCCCAACCTGCGAAACGCCAGGACCGACGAGGTGGTGGTCGGTTTCAACAAGGAACTGCCGGGGCAGATCGGCGTCAGCGCCAGCTACGTCTGGCGTAGCTATTCGGACTTCTTGTGGAACGACCGAATCGGCGTGACCTCCGCGGACTACACGCAGGCCAGCTTCGCGCCGTCTGCGGCCTCGTGCCCGACGGGCGCCCGCTGCGAGACCGTGACCTACTGGGTGCCGAACTTCGCGCTCCCGGCGTCACTTCTGCTGACGAACCAGCCCGACCACTACCGGAAGTTCAACGGCGTGGAGCTCATGGTGCGCAAGCGGCTCTCGAGCCGATGGATGCTCAATGGGAGCTTCGCCTACAACAGCACCGTGTTGAAGTACGACTCGCCGGACTCCTACGAGGACCCGACCAACATCGCGCAGCAGCACAACGCGCAGTACGCACCCGGCGTGGCCAGCGGCGGCCTGGACCCGAGCAACCCGAACGCCATGTGGATCACGCGGTTCCAGGGCAGTTACCGTCTCCCGTGGTACGAGGTCGGCCTGGCGGCGACCGTGGACCTCCGTCAGGGTTACCCCCTGCTGCCGTCGATCAACATCGCGTCGCGCCCGAACCGGGCCGGCGCGGTGCAGGTGCTGCTCGATCCGGTGGGCGACGTCCGCCTGCCGGTGTTCAGCTCGACGGACTTCCGCGTCGATAAGTCGTGGAGCTTCGGTGCCCGCAGAATGCAGCTCACGCTGGATGTGTTCAATCTGTTCAATGCCAGCACGGACCTGGCGCGCCGGATGGTGCAGAATGCGGCCAACGCGAACCTCGTGAGCCAGGTGCTGGCGCCGCGCGTGGCGCGCTTCGGCGCGTCGCTGACGTTCTGATGCCGGATGCGCCTCGCGTGTTCGGTCCTGAAGGAGGAGCAAGACAGTGATGACCCCTCGTACTCGAACGGCCGTCGCGGTCGTGCTGGGTGTTCTCGGCGTGGCTGGTGTCTACCAGGGCGTCCGGGCGACACAGTCCGCCGCGCCGGTGAAGAAGCTGGCCGGGCCGGCGCCGAAGATGGTGCCGTATTTCGAGTGGGACGACACGTTCCCGAAGCTGCCGCTGCCCAATGACTGGATTGTCGGCACGGTCGTCGGCGTCAACGTGGACCCGAAGGACCACGTCTGGATCGCCCATCGCGCCGAGACGCTGAACCCGAACGAACTCGAGAAGGAGCGCGGCCGTGGCGGCTGCTGCACGCGCGCGCCGCATGTGATCGAGTTCGACTACGCCGGCAACCTGCTGCAGGCCTGGGGCGGCCCGAGCCCGACAAAGGAGTACGACTGGCCGACGGCCGGCGGGCAGAGTCCGGATCCGAACATCGGCGGCACGCCGAACGGCATGCACAGCATCTTCATCGACAGCCAGGACAACGTCTGGCTGACGGGCACGGGGCCGGGTGATGGACAGATCCTGAAGTTCACGCGGCAGGGCAAGTTCCTGCTCCAGTTCGGAACCGTCGCGGCGGGTGCCGGCATGGGCAGCCGGGGCCGGGCGGACAGCAACGCCACCGATCGGCTGAACGCCGCGACCGGCGTCGCGGAGTATGCGCCGACCGGCGAGATCTTCATCTCCGACGGCTACGGCAACCGGCGCGTCGCCGTGCTCGACCGCGCCACCGGCAAGTACAAGCGCCACTGGGGCGCGTACGGCAAGCGGCCGGATGACTCGACGAAGTGGACCTACGACGCGAACAACCCGAATCCGCAGTTCAACACGCCGCACGGCATCGCGGTCAGCAAGGACGGCCACGTCTACGTGGCCGACCGGAACAACAGCCGGATCCAGGCGTTCAAGGTGGACGGCACCTACGTCGGCGAGCGGTTCGTCGAGAACCACGCGATGAGCGGCACGGCATTCGGGATTGCGCTGTCAGCCGATCCCGCCGAGCGGTTCCTCTACATGCCGGACGGCCGGAACGAGAAGGTCTGGATCCTCGAGCGCAAGACGATGGACATCCTCGGGTCGTTCGGATGCGCGGGGCATGCCGGCGGCTGCATGACGACGCCGCACAGCATCGACGTCGATTCGCGCGGCAACATCTACATCGGCGAGACGTGGGAAGGGAAGCGCGTGCAGCGGTTCCTCTACAAGGGATTGAGGCCGCAATCATGAGAGGCGCAGCCATGAGGGACGCTGTCACGAAGCTCGCGAGCGGAATCGGAGCCGGAGCCGTGCTGCTGACCGTGGCGGTCAGCCTGTCCGGCCCGGGCGTGTCGGCCGAGCAGGCCGGGCCGAAGCCGGCGGCGAAGGCCGGCGACGTGCCGCAGTTCAAGTTCGACAAGACGTGGCCGAAGCCGCTGCCGAACTCGATGAAGGTCGGCCAGGTTGTCGGCATCGCGGTGGACGGACGCAACCACGTCTGGATCGTCCAGCGGCCGAAGAGCCTGAAGGGCTCGGAGACCGAGGCGGCGGACGGACGATACGGCGCCTTCTCCGGAGCGATCTCGGGGTGCTGCCGGCCGGCGTTGCCGGTCATCGAGTTCGATCAGGACGGCAACATGGTCCAGATGTGGGGTGGTTCGGCGGA
Organism: Vicinamibacterales bacterium; assembly: GCA_050183355.1. Taxonomy (GTDB): domain Bacteria; phylum Acidobacteriota; class Vicinamibacteria; order Vicinamibacterales; family UBA2999; genus CANKJK01. The sequence goes on from JBFXBH010000097.1 coordinate 9,424, forward strand.
CCTCACGAAGGGGTTCGACTGGCCGACGCCGGGCGCGAAGAGCCCGGACAGCTTCTACGGCAGCGGACCGTTCGGTGAGCGCGGCATCTTCGTCGACTTCAACGACAACGTGTGGCTCGGCGCCGACGGTCCGGGCGACGGCTTCATCCTGAAGATGAGCCGGTTCGGCCGTCCGCTGCTGCAGATCGGGAAGAAGGGCCAGGGCAAGGCCAACAGCAGCGACACGGCGAACCTCAACGGCGCGTCGGCGATAGCCGTCGACGCGAAGTCGAACGAGGTCTTCGTCGCCGACGGCTTGTACAACCGGCGCGTCATCGTGTTCGACGGACTGACGGGCAAGTACCTCCGCCACTGGGGGGCGTACGGCAAGCCGCCGGACGATTCCGTGCCGACGAAGGTGGACAGCCCGGACGTCAACAGCCCGCAGTTCGGGGACGTGCACTGTCTCGCGATGAGCCACGACAGGCTCATCTACGTCTGCGACCG
>JBFXBH010000098.1:0-9898 GCA_050183355.1 Vicinamibacterales bacterium
GTGGTCGTGCCGCACCGGTCCGTCGACCCGGCCTACGTCCGCGTCCGTATCACGACGAAGGGCGGCGCGAAGTACGTCGGCATCCGTGCCGAGAGCGGCAACGGGGAGTTCCACTTCTACGACACCGCGTCGCTGCCGCCGGTGCTGCGGGCGATTCCGAAGGCCGACGTGGCCTCGGTCGTGCCCGTCACCGGCTCGCCCATGCCCAGCGACTACGCCACGCGTCTCTCGCTCAAGCAGCTGCTGGACCTGGTCGCGTTCCTGAAGTCCGGCACCTCGACCGTGTCCCTCGCGGACGTCCTCGACATCGGCACCCGCGCCGGCGGCTAGCCGGCCCCCTGTCAGGCGCTCCGCCTCCGCGCCGGCCGGCGCGCTCCTCCAGTACCCTATATCGATGCGTATCGTGATGAAGTTCGGTGGGACCTCGGTCGGGTCCGCCGAGCGTATCGCTCAGGCCGCCCAGCTTGCGGTGCGGGCCGCCGCCGACGGACACGACGTCATCGTGGTCACGTCGGCGATGAGCAAGGTGACCAATCTCCTGATCGACGCGGCCCGGCAGTCGGCGGCGGGCAAGTGGGACGCTGAGGTCCGACGCGAACTCGAGCGGCGGCACGTCGAGGCGGCCGCGGTCCTGGCCGCTGGAGACGCCGCCAGACGGGCGTCGGTCGAGCGCGAGCTGTCAGAGCGTCTCGAGGGATTCGAGAAGCTCTGCTTCGGGCTCTCGATGGTGCGCGACCTGACGCCTCGGCTGATGGATGCCATCAGCGGCATCGGGGAGACGCTGTCCGCGCCGCTCCTGTCCGCCGCGATCGCCGCGGCGGGACGTGCGTCGGAGCCGATCGACGCGACGCACGTCATCGTCACCACGGACCAGTTCGGCGGCGCCGAGCCGCTGATGGTGGATACCCGGGAGCGCGCGCAGGAGGTGCTGATGCCGCTCGTCCGTGCCGGGGCGATTCCGGTCGTGACCGGCTTCATCGGAGCGACGGCGGACGGCATCACCACGACGCTCGGCCGCGGCGGCTCGGACTACTCGGCGTCGATTCTCGGCGCCGCCGTGGATGCCGACGAGGTCTGGATCTGGACGGATGTCGACGGCGTAATGTCGGCCAATCCCGCGGAAGTGCCCGACGCACGCACGCTGGCCGAGATCTCCTACAGCGAGGCGTCGGAGCTGGCGTACTACGGCGCGAAGGTCCTCCACTACAAGACGATTCTGCCCGCCTTCCGTCAGCGGATTCCCGTCCGCATTCTCAACAGCTTCAACCCCACGCATCCCGGCACGCGGGTGAGCGTGGACGGCGACCCGGCGGCCCGCGGCGTCAAGGCGGTCACGTCCATCCGGCAGGTCACGCTGGTGACGATCAGCGGCACGGGCATGCAGGGCATCCCCGGGATCGTGGCGAAGGCGTTCGCCGTCGTGGCGGCGCAGCAGGCGGACGTGCTGATGATTTCCCAGGCATCCTCGGAGAACAACATCTGCTTCGCCATCACGCAGGACGCGGCGCCGTCGGTGCTGCGCGCTCTGCGTGCCGCGCTCGAGCCCGACCTGGAGCGCGGGCACATCGAGGACATTACGGGTCTTCCGGTGGCCATCGTGGCCGCCGTGGGCGACCACATGCGCGGCACGCCCGGGGTCGCCTCGGGCGTCTTCAGCGCGCTGTCGGCGGCCGGCATCAACGTGATCGCGATCTCGCAGGGGTCGTCCGAGCGGAACATCTCGCTCGTCGTGACCGAATCCGACGCCCCGGCCGCCGTGCGCGCCGTCCACCGGGCCTTCAAGCTCGACCAACCGGGCCACGCGTAGCAACAGAAACGGCCGGCCCGCACAGTGTGCGAACCGGCCGTGACGTTCCCGACGGCGACCCGCGCCTTGACTCTCAGTGGGGCACTATCTCACTGAGTCTAGAACTGATGGGCCTCGGTTGATTCCTTGAGCGCCAGCGTCGAGGACGCGCCGCCCGTCACCGTCTCGCTGACCAGGTCGAAATAGCCCGTGCCGACTTCGCGCTGGTGCTTCGTCGCCGTGTAGCCGTCCTTCTCCGCGGCGAACTCGGCCGACTGGAGCTCGACGTAGGCTTCCATGCCGCGCTCGCCGTAGCCCTTGGCGAGGTTGTACATGCCGAAGTTCAGGGAGTGGAAGCCGGCCAGCGTGACGAACTGGAACTTGTAGCCCATCGCGCCCAGTTCCTTCTGGAAGTTCGCGATCTCCTTGTCGCTGAGGGCCTTCTTCCAGTTGAACGACGGCGAGCAGTTGTACGCCAGAAGCTTGCCCGGGAACGCCTCGTGGATGCCCCTGGCGAACTCCCGCGCCTCGTTGATGTTCGGCACCGACGTCTCGCACCAGATCATGTCGGCGTACGGCGCGTAGGCGCGGCCGCGCGCGATGGCGCACTCGATGCCGCCCTTCAGGTGGAAGAAGCCCTCCGGCGTGCGCTCCTTCTTCTCGATGAACGGCCAGTCGGCCGGGTCCGCGTCCGAGAGCAGCAGCTTGGCGCTGTCGGCGTCGGTACGGGCCACGAGCACCGTGGGCACGTCCATGACGTCGGCCGCGAGGCGCGCCGCGACGAGCGTACGGATGAACTGGCTGGTCGGGATCAGCACCTTGCCGCCCAGGTGACCGCACTTCTTCTCGGACGAGAGCTGGTCCTCGAAGTGCACGCCGGCCGCGCCGGCCGCGATCATGTTCTTCATCAGCTCGAACGCGTTCAGCGGGCCGCCGAAGCCGGCTTCCGCGTCGGCGACGATCGGCAGGAACCAGTCGCGGTCGACGTTCCCCTCGGCGCACTGAATCTGGTCCGCGCGCTGCAGCGCCGCGTTGATGCGGCGCACGACGGTCGGCACGCTGTCGTACGGATAGAGGCTCTGGTCCGGATAGGTCTGGCCGGCGGAGTTGGCGTCCGCGGCGACCTGCCAGCCCGAGAGGTAGATCGCCTTGAGGCCGCCACGAGCCATCTGCACGGCCTGGTTGCCCGTCAGCGCGCCGAGCGCGTTGATGTAGGGCTCGTTGTGCAGGGCGGCCCAGAGGCGCTCGGCGCCGCGGCGGGCCAGCGTGTGCTCGATGCGGACGCTCCCGCGGAGCTTCAGCACCGCTTCCTGGGAGTAGGGACGGGTGACTCCCGCCCAGCGATTCTGTTCGGCCATCTGTCGGTTCCTCTGCTTGTGACTGTCTACGGTGACGGGTTGTGGCTACGGTGCCGTGGTCGTTACGAGGCCACCAGCGCGCGATACGCCGGCAAGGTCAGAAAGTCTTCGAGCGTGTCCGCGGTGGACATCCGCGAGAAGATCGCCGCCGCCTTGTCGAAGGCCGCGAGGCTGGCGTCGCCCGATACGGCGGCACGCAGAGCCGCGTGTTCCTCCGCGATGATCGACGTCACCAGTTCGGCCGTGACCGTCCGGCCGTCGTCGAGCGTGGCGCCGTGGTGCAGCCACTGCCACACCTGCGCCCGCGAAATCTCCGTCGTGGCGGCGTCTTCCATCAGGCCGTAGAGCGGCACGCAGCCCGACCCGAGGAGCCAGGCGTGCAGATACTGGGTGCCGACGCGGATGTTGTGGCGGAGCCCGTTCTCGGTGCACGTGCCGTCCGGCCTGGCGAGCAGCATCTCGCGCGTCACGGTGACGTCCTCGCGGAGCCGGTGGATCTGGTTCGGTGCCGCGTGCGCGAAGATCTCCTGCGCGATGGGCACCAGCGCCGGATGCGCGACCCACGTGCCGTCGTGGCCGTCGGTCACCTCGCGGAGCTTGTCCGCCCGGACCTTGGCGAGCGCGGCCTCGTTGGCCACCGGATCCTTGAGCGGAATCTGGGCGGCCATGCCGCCCATCGCGTGCGCGCCGCGGCGATGGCACGTCTTGATGAGGAGCTGGGAGTAGGCGCGCAGGAAGCCCTTGTCCATCGTGACCTGGGACCGGTCCGCCATCACGAAGTCCGCGTGCGTGCGCAGCGTCTTGATCGCGCTGAAGATGTAGTCCCAGCGGCCGCAGTTGAGCCCGGCCATGTGGTCGCGGAGCTCGTAGAGGATCTCGTCCATCTCGAACGCCGCCGGGAGCGTTTCGATGAGCACCGTGGCGCGGATCGAACCGGCGGCAAGGCCCAGCCGCTCTTCGAGATAGACGAATACCTCGTTCCACCAGCGGGCTTCGAGGTGGCTCTGCAGCTTCGGCAGATAGAAGAACGGCCCGAGTCCCCGCCGCAGCTGCTCGGCGGCGTTGTGGAACACGAACAGGCCGAGGTCGAAGAGGCACCCGGGCACCGGCGCGCCATCGACCGTGACGTGGTGCTCCGGCAGGTGCAGGCCGCGCGGGCGGACCAGCAGGGTGGCGATCGTCTCGTTGAGCCGGTAGGCCTTCCCCTCGGGACTCGTGAACGAGATCTCGCGCCGGACGGCATCGCGCAGATTGATCTGGCCGGCGATCTGGTTGGCCCACGTGGGCGCGTTGGCGTCCTCGAAGTCCGCCATGAACATCTGCGCGCCGGAGTTCAGGCCGTTGATGACCATCTTGCGGTCCGGTGGCCCCGTGATCTCGACGCGACGATCCCGCAGGGCGGCGGGCGGCGGACTGATGCGCCAGTCGCCGGCACGAATGTGCGCGGTCTCCGGCAGAAAGTCGGGCGCTTCGCCCGCGTCCCAGCGCGCCTGACGCACCGTGCGAACCTGGAGCAGCTCGTCGAGTTTCGGCCGGAAGCGGACGGTGAGATCGCTGACGAGGGCAAGCGCCTCCGGGGTGAGGATCTCGGTCAGCCCGGGGACCTGCGGGCCGGTGACGGCGGCGCGTGAGGGAGTCTGTTGAGTCATAGGCCGGGGAGTTGTGTTGTCAATTTTCCGGTGTATGCTGTGCCAGCGCAATATTTATTGGGTTTTCTCGGTGTGCATTCGTTTCTGTGTGTATGTAAACGATTCACACTCAGTGAACGCCTGAAAAGGCCCTGACACGGAAAGAGGACGCGTCATGCCCGTGAAACTGGCGCTGGGCGCCAAGGTACGTTCGCTTCGGCGCCAGCAGCGGATGACCCAGGCGGAACTGGCCTCCCGGCTTGGGATTTCCGCCAGCTACCTGAACCTTATCGAGCACAACCGGCGCTCTTTCCCGGCGGACCTGCTGGTCAAGCTGGCGTCACTGCTGCCGGTCGACCTGAAGAGCCTGTCGAGTGATCACGACGACCGGACCCTCTCGGCGCTCCTTGAGGCCCTCGGCGACCCGCTCTTCGAGGGCAGCGACCTCATCGCGAACGACGTGCGGGAGATGGCCGCCACGCATCCGGCAGCGGTGCGGGCCATGCTGCGCCTGTACGAGGCCTACAACGAGGCGCGCGAATCAGCCAGGAACCTGGCCGTCAAGTTCTCGGACGGGGCCGCCGTCGGCGTGATGCCGGAGACGCGCTTCCCGACCGAGGAGGTGAGCGACCTCCTGCAGCGGCACCTGAACTACTTCCCGGAACTCGAGGACGGCGCCGAGTCGCTTGCGGCGGCCGCCAACCTGCTGCAGCCGGACGCGATCTTCACGAACCTCGCGCAGCACCTCCACCGCACGCACGGCGTGTCGGTCCGGATCGAGAAGACCGGCGAGATGCACGGCGCGCTCCGCCGGTTCGACCCGGAGCGCCGGATCCTGTGGCTGTCGGAGGTGCTCCGGCGCGGCAGCCGGAACTTCCAGCTCGCGCACCAGATCGGCCTGCTCGCGCACCGCGAGGCCATCGACCGGCTGGCCGCCGAACCGGGCCTGACGACCGACGAGTCCCGCGCGCTGTGCCGCGTCGCGCTGGCGAACTACTTCGCCAGTGCCGTGCTGATGCCATACGAGGCCTTCTTCCGGGCCGTCAAGGCCGAGCGCTACGACATCGAGCTGCTCGGGCACCGCTTCCGCGCCAGCTTCGAGCAGGTCTGCCACCGGCTCACGACGCTCCGGCGCCCGGGCGCGGAGGGCGTGCCGTTCCACATGCTGCGGATCGATGCCGCCGGCAACATCTCGAAGCGGTTCAGCGCGACGCCGATGCGCTTCGCGCGCTTCACCGGCGCGTGTCCCCGCTGGAACGTGTTCGAGGCGTTCCTGACGCCCGGGATGATCCACACGCAGATCGCCGAGATGCCGGACGGGCAGGCGTACTTCGAGCTGGCCAGCACCGTGCGGAAGCAGGGCGGCGGCTACCGCGCGCCGCGGACGCAGTATGCGGTGTCGCTGGGCTGTGAGCTCGCGCACGCCAAGGACCTGGTGTACGCCGACGGCCTGGACCTCTCGAGCCGGGACGCGCGGGTGCCCGTCGGGCCGAGCTGTCGCCTGTGCGATCGGCTCGACTGCGAGCAGCGGGCGTTCCCGCCGCTGCAGCATCCGCTGCAGGTCAACGAGCAGGTGCGCGGCGTGTCGTTCTACGCCCCCATCAAGCCGGCGTAGCGGACAAGGAGCACGTATGGCGGATCGTGACGAGCTGAGCGAACTGGCGGACCTGTGCGCGGCGAGGGTGGACGTCGAGGAGGCGCGCCGCTTCTCGCCCGGGTTCTCGGATGTCGAGGAGCAGTGCGAGGACGAGTACGAGGCGCTGCTCGAGGCCGTCCACGAGGATGAGCTGTTCGCGCCCGTCGACATCGCCCGGCAGGAGGAACTGGTGGAGCGCATCGCGGCGGCGCTCCCCGAGGGCGCGCGCCAGCTCATCGTCGAACTCGCCGACAATCATGCCCGCCACGTGTGGATGCAGCAGGAAGCCGCGTATCTGCTGGGCGCCGCGGTGGGGCAGCGCATGGCGCGAGACCGGTCCTGACGCGCGGCGCGCGGCGCCACGACAACTCGATACATCCGCCCCCGGGGGCGCCGCGCGGACCGTCATGCGGCGGCGGGCCGCGCGGTATACAGTAACCGCCGTCGTCGGGGCGTCCGCCCTGGCAGGGGAGGCGATATGCGGTTCAAGACAGGTGTGGTCCTGGCTGGTGTCGGTGTGCTGGCAGTCATGTGGTCGGTCGCTCCGGCCCGGCTCGCGGCCCAGAGCGGCGTGGCGCTCTCCGGCGTGGTCAGCTCGGACAAGGAAGCCAAGATGGAGGGCGTGGTGGTCTCCGCCCGGCGGGAGGGCGCGAACTACACCGTCAGCGTCGTGACCGGTTCGGGCGGTAAGTACTCGTTCCCGACGTCGCATGTCGGCCCGGGCAAGTACGCGGTGACGCTGCGGGCGACCGGGTACGACCTGCCGGAGCCGGGCTCGGCGGACGTGCAGATGGGCAAGGCCGCGAAGCTCGACCTGAAGATGGTCGAGACCAGCGACCTCTCGAAGCAGCTGACGTCGCGCGAGTGGGCGCTCAGCCTGCCCGAGAAGAACGACATGCTCGAGAAGGCCGTCTTCAACATCGAGAGCTGCGTCTACTGCCACTCGCTCGAGCGCATCTTCCGGACGAAGTACACGGCCGACCAGCTCGTGCCGATCATCACGCGGATGCTCAAGTACTACCCGGACGGCTCGGTGATGGGCACCGCCGGCCGCGGCCGGACCGTGATGAAGACGCGGGAAGAGCAGGAGCGCGCCGAGAAGTCGCCGAACTGGTGGGAGTACAGCCCCTCCGGCGGCCCGATCGTGAAGAAGGAGCTGGCGGAGTTCCTCGAGAAGTACAACCTGAGCGCCGGCCGTACGAAGTATCCCTACGACTTCGTCCGCCTGCCGCGCAGCAAGGGCGTCGGCGGCAAGACGATCGTCACCACCTGGGACCTGCCTCGCAAGGACACGGTGCCGCACGACTCGCAGACCGACTCCAAGGGCAGTCTCTGGTACACCGACGAGAGCGCGATGTGGATCGGCCGGCTGAATCCGAAGACCGGCGAGATCCAGGAGTACCAGATGCCGCCGGTGGAGAAGGGCGACATTCCCGGCGTCCGCGATATCACGATCGACGGCCAGGACAATCTCTGGTTCACGATGCGGCTGCCTGGCAGCCGGTCGGTGCTGCACAAGTGGGAGCCAGCCACCCAGAAACTGACGCAGATTGAGGGCGCCAGCGGTCAGTTTGTCGCGGTGTCGAAGGACGGCAAGAAGGTGTGGGTGGGCTTCCAGCGTGCGGACGCCGCGACCGCGAAGGCCGACGGCGACTTCCGTCGCCCGGCCAACCTGCCGCAGGGAAAGAACATGGGTGCCTACGGACTCGACATCGACCCGCAGGGCAATCCGTGGGGCACGAGTTTCATGACCGGCGAGATCATGGGCGTGGATGTGGCGAAGAACGAGGCGCTCATCTACCCGGTGCCCGGTGGCACGAAGGCCGTGCCGCGGCGCGGGCGCATCGACGCCAAGGGCCGCTTCTGGTTCTCCTATTACGGCAAGGAGGCGCTCGGCATGTTCGACACGAAGGCGAGGGCCTTCAAGGAGTGGAAGGTCGGGCCGCGCTTCAGCACGCCGTACACCTCGTCGACGCCGGATCCGAAGGAGCGCGTCTACCTGCCGAGCAACACGTGCGACTGCATCTTCCGGGTCGACACGAAGAGCGGCCAGGTCATCGAGCTGCCGATGCCGGCGCCGGTGAATTCGTTTGACGCCAAGCGCGTGTCGTGGGATCCGACGGCGAAGGTTCCGACGCTGATGTTCGCGAACACGCGCAACGCGCAGCTCGTGCGCATGGAAGTGCTCGACTAGAGAGGATGGAGAACCTGTTCAACGCGGCGGATCGCGATGCCATGCTGACGCGCCTCGCCGCGCTGGAACCGGACCGCGCACGACGCTGGGGCACGATGGCCCTGCCGCAGATGCTGGCCCACTGCACGGTCGGGTTCCAGTACCCGCTCGGCGAGAAGACGGCGCGGCCGCCGCTCGCCGGGCGGCTGCTTGCGCCGCTCATCAAGGGCAGACTCCTCGGTCCGAAGCCGTTCGGCCGCAACGGCCGGACCGGCGCCGACTTCGTCATCCGCGACCAGCGCGATTTCGACGTGGAGCGGGCGCGGCTGCACGACTACATCGTGCGGTTCTGCGCCGAGGGGCGCGGCGGCGTCAACAACCGGGTCCACGCGTTCTTCGGCCCGCTGACGGGCGATGAGTGGGGACGGCTGATGTTCAAGCATCTCGACCACCACCTCCGTCAGTTCGGCGCGTGACCCGGCGCCGGCAGCCTGGCAGCCCGTGATGCAGGAACCGGGCACGAACGCCACGGCGCAGGGCGGGCTGCTCCATGCGGCCGAGGAGGCGCCGAACCCCCGCGCCTATCCGCCGGCGTACCGGCCGGTGCCGGTTGCCGACCAGCTCGCGCGGCTGCGCCCGCTGTTCCCTCGGCTTCACGCCGGCACGCTGGCGGCGCCGGCGGCGCTCCCGGCCGGCGCCGAGGGCTGGTTCGTGGTGCCGGACTGGCGCCGGGTCGCTCCGCTCTACAACACCGCGCTGCGCGACGCCCTCGCGGTGCTGGCGCGCGTGCGGGAGACGTCGCTGTCGCGCATCGATCGGATCGGTCCGGACCGGCTCCGGCAGTCCGAGCGGTCGGTCGCGATGGGCGGGACGCTCGCGCCGGCGCCCGGCAGTGACTATCTGGTCATCGCGGCGCAGTTCGGCGCGCGCCACGCCGGCCACTCCATTCGCCACGCCCGAGAGATGTTCGCCGCGCACGAGTTCGGGCTTGGCGCGTTCGCGCTCGCCTGCATGCTGCTGACGCACCCGGAACGGCTCGCGCAGGCCGACCAGCTCTACATCGACGGCGCGGGCGACGAGTACTCCGCCAGTGACGAAGCACAGTTTTCGGAAGCGCCGTTCTTCCGGTTCCTGGACGGCAAGGTCTCGTTTGGCACCAGCTGGATTGGCTACGCGGACCCCTATTTCGGCTCAGCCTCGGCGTTCCTGGCCGGATTCGCGGGATAGGATCGGTCAGCCATGCCGGTACGTCAGCGGCGCGCGTCTCTCTCTCTCCTGGCTGTTGCCGGCGCGACGGGCGCGCTGCTGTCGGCCCAG
>JBFXBH010000099.1:0-1847 GCA_050183355.1 Vicinamibacterales bacterium
ATCATCAACCTGATTCCGCGCAACCCGCTCGACTCGGCCGTGCGCGCGCTCGACGGCGAGATGCTGCCGCTGATGGTCTTCTCCGTCATCTTCGGCGTGGCCATCACGCGCATGTCCGGAGGGACCGAGGAACGTGCGCTGCTGATCCACCTGCTGGACCAGGTGTTCGGCGCGTGCATGCTGGTCGTCGGGTTCGCGATGAAGCTGGCGCCGATCGCGGTGTTCGCGATCGTGTTCAACACGGCGCTGACGCAGGGGGCGGAGGTGTTCGGGTCGCTGCTGGTCTACGTGGCTACCGTGACCGGCGGCCTGCTGCTGCAGCAGTTCGTGACCTACGGCCTGGTGCTGCGGGCGGCGGGCCACTCGCCGGTCCGCTTCTTCGTCGCGTGCCGGGACGTGCTGCTCTACGCGTTCTCGACGGCGTCCTCGAACGCCACGCTCCCGCTGTCGCTCCGCACGGCCGAACACGGGCTGGGCATCCCCGGGCGGGTCGCCCGGTTCGTCCTGACGGTCGGCGCCACGGCAAACCAGAACGGCACGGCCCTCTTCGAGGGCGTCACGGTGCTGTTTCTGGCTCAGGCGTACGGGCTGGAGCTGACGCTGGCGCAGCAGGTCCGGGTCATGCTGATGTCCGTGGTGGCCGGCATCGGCACCGCGGGCGTCCCGGGAGGGTCGCTGCCCATGGTGATGGTCGTCGCGCAGTCGGTCGGCGTGCCGGCCGAGGGCATCGGCCTGATTCTGGGCGTCGACCGCTTCCTGGACATGTGCCGGTCGGCCGTCAATGTCGGCGGCGACCTGGTGATTGCCACCCTGGTGGCCGGCCGGACGAGGCCCGTGGCCTGACCGTGCTATGATCGCCGTTCCTGCCCGGCAAGATCCTTTCCACGTGCGGAAGTGGCGGAATTGGCAGACGCGCTAGCCTCAGGAGCTAGTGGGAGCAATCCCATGAAGGTTCGAGTCCTTTCTTCCGCACCATCGACATGACCCCATCGCCACGGCAGGTTCTCCCTCATCACGAGTCTCACGGCCGGTGCCTGCATCGCAGGTCCGGCGCTCTCGACGTGTCACGAGTGTGCGACAGCGATGAATTTCACTCAGCACGTTGACGGCCCCACGGCCACTTAGAAGGACTCAGACATGACGACGACCACCGGCACTATCAAGCGCATGACGGACAAGGGCTTCGGCTTCATCGCGACGCCCGAAGGCACCGAGTATTTCTTCCACCAGTCGGCCTGCACGGCGACGCCGTTCGACTCGATGCGCGAAGGCGACAGCGTGACGTTCACGGTCGGCCAGGGTCCGAAGGGCCCGCGCGCCGAGAACGTCCGCCCCGCGTAACGAGCGTCCGACCTCGGCCCCGATGACCGCGAGGGTCGTCGGGGCCGGTTCCCGTCCGAGCCGGCCATGCCTGCCGGAAAGTCCCGACCAGCCTCTCCCGCCACGCGCCCGCTGAAGACCCTCGAGCGCGTCCTCTCGAAAGCCGGCCTCGGCTCCCGCACGGAGGCCCGCTCCTGGATTCACCGCGGCCGTGTCACCGTCAACGGCCGGATCGTCGAGAACCCGGACCACTGGGTCGACATGGCCCGGGACGCGGTGCTGTTCGACGGGGCGCCCCTCGCCCGGCGCGAACGCGTCTATCTCCTGCTCTACAAGCCGACCGGCTACCTGACGACCTACAAGGATCCCGAAGGACGGCCGACGGTCTACGACCTGCTCGACGGTGTGGACACGTTCGTCTCCCCCGTGGGGAGGCTGGACCTCGACACGTCAGGCCTGCTGCTGATGACCAACGATACGCAGCTCGCCGAGCGCGTCACCAATCCGGACTCGCACGTGCCGAAGAC
>JBFXBH010000099.1:1947-4095 GCA_050183355.1 Vicinamibacterales bacterium
GCCGCGCGCCGCGAGCAGCGCCTGCATCGCGCCGGACGCCTCGGCCCACTGGCGCGCGACCCCGGCGAAGAACGCGTCCCCCGATCGCTCCGCGGTCCGCGGCGTGATCCGCAGCAGCGACCGGTCCGCGCCCTGCGACGGCAGCCGGTCGAAGCGCAGGCGCGCATCCCGATAGCGCGCGTCCGCGATCGCATGCATCCGGTCCGCGACCAGGTACACGGCGGCGAGCCGGGCCGCGTTGGCCCGCCGGGCCCATCGGTCCGCTGCCTGCCGCGCGGTGTTGATCGCCGCCAGCGCCTCCGCCTTGTCCGGCGTCAGCGTGGCGCGGTCGATCAGGTTCATCAACGGCTCGATGTGGGAGACGCTCGGCATCGTGAAGTCGAAGCCGCGCTGGTCGTTCATCGCGCCCAGCGCGACCTCGTTGAAGCCGTCGATGTTGACGACGAGGTCGAACGGCTGCCCGGCGGACAGGAAGTACGCCAGCGTCAGCAGTTGCTGGGGCTGCTTGTACCCCTCGTGCGCGAGGCAGACCGGCACGATCGTCCGTCCCGCGAGCGCCGGATGACGGCGGAGGCGATCGAGGAACCGCTCGGCGCCGACCTCGCAGAACCACAGGCCGACGGACCCGCCGAAGAAGCCGACGAAGAACTGCCGGTCGTCCCCGCGCGGCACGGGATAGTCCGTCCGCGCCACGAAGCCGAAGTTGTTGGTCCGGGCCGGCGGCCGGCCGGGCGACGCGCCCCCCTGCAGCTCGGCCGGAATCTCGAACACCAGACCGGGCCGGTGCGTGGGGCCGAAGTACGGGTGCAGGGCGTCTCCCGTCAGCGTCTGCTGCGCGTCGGGCGGCAGCACGGCGAGCACGCGGCGGTGGGGATTCGCGTAGAAGAGCCATCCGGTCCCGGCGTAGTGCACCGCCAGCGCCGCCGCCTCGGCGAACACGGCGAACAGCAGGAGGCTCACGACAAGACGGACAGGCACCCGGCCGGACATCGGGCAGCAGATTACCGCACCCCTCCACCGGGACTGCGGCCGGAGCTATAATGTGAGGGACAGGAAGCAGCCAGCCGCCTTGCCCGCACAGTATCGATTCGAGAGACGGTCTTTCGCATCCCTACCGCGCCTGTGAAGCCCGAGCATGCCGCTCAGGCGAGCCGTTTCCCCACTAGGCATCCACACGATGCGAAAGCGAGAGTCGTTCCATGGGTAGCAAGCTCTACGTCGGCAACATTCCGTATGACACGAACGAGGCGGACCTCGAAGCCGTCTTCGCCGAGGCCGGCGCCGTGGACTCCGTGACGGTCGTCCGGGATCGGGAGACAGGCCGGGCCCGCGGGTTCGCGTTCGTGACGATGGTCAGCGACGACGACGCGCAGAAGGCCATCAGCCAGCTCCACGAGAAGCCCTTCGGCGGACGGACCCTGACCGTCAACGAGGCGCGGCCGATGCAGCCGCGTGAGGGTGGTGGCGGGTACGGGCGCGGCAACGACCGCGGCGGCCGCCGCTCGGAACCGCGCTGGTAGGTTGTTGCAGATGGCGGCTTTCACGATCGGCGACCGCGTGCTTCAGACGTCCTACGGAGTCGGGACGGTGACGTCCGTCAATGAGCGGCACATCGTCATCGACTTCGACGACCACGGCATCCGGACGTTCGTGACGGCCGTCGTCAAGCTGCAGCAGTCCGACGTACCGGCACCCGGCCGGCCGGCGAAGCGCAAGACGACCCGCAAGCCCAAGGCCGCGGCCGTCAGCGAGTAGGCGTGCGCGGAGGGGTTCCTGGCCGATTCAGTCGGTCAGGATGCGCCCTTCCGTCACGAAGCGGCGATAGTTCGAGAAGACCTGGCGTATCCGGAGGTGCGGCGTGCCGGAGTCGCGGATGATGGTGACCGTTTCGATCTCGGACGGCATCAACAGGGTTTCATCAGGATCCCGAAAGCGCACCGGCTGGTAGCGGATCGAGCTGCTGGACCGCTCCACGGTCATCGTGGGCGCCGCCCCCCGGCGCTGCTGTTCCCGGGGCACAGGAATGTCGTACTGCCCGACAAGGTGCTCATCCACGCGCAGCACCTCGCCCGTGACCTCGTCGGCCCAGAGCCGGCCGATGGATCGCCCCGGCAGTTCGATGCTCACGCAGTCCTCGTGCCAGGACAC
>JBFXBH010000099.1:4195-6586 GCA_050183355.1 Vicinamibacterales bacterium
GTCCGTCCTTCCGGCGCACGCCCAGGCGCCCGAGGACGTCGACATCACCGGCGTCTACCGCTGCGACGGCGTCAACCCGCAGGGCAAGGCATACCGCGGCATGGTCGAGATCGTCCGCATGAACGACGCGTTCCAGCTCCGGTGGACCTTCCCGCAGAGCTCCGACGCCGCGCTGGGCATCGGCATCATCAGCAACGGCGTGCTGGCGGTCAGCTACTACGGTGGCGACCTGGCGGGCGTGGTCGTCTACAAGATCAACGACGACAAGCCCATGGTCGGTGAATGGACGGTCATCGGCTCCGAGGGCGGGGTCTTCCGCGAGACGCTGACGCGCCTCCCCGGCCACGGCCCGTCCGACGGCGCACCCGCTGACGGAGCCCCGCGACGGCCGACGATCGGCGATCCGTCCAAAGCCATCCAGGGTTGACGGACGCGCTCGTCGTATTCGGAGCGGCCTTCGCCGCCGGCGCGATCAACTCCGTGGCCGGCGGGGGCACGCTCCTCACCTTCCCGACGCTCGTCTGGCTCGGCCTCCCGTCCATCGTCGCCAACGCGACGAGCACGGTCGCCATCTGGCCAGGGTCGTTCGGCGCGGCTTGGGGCTATCGCCGCGAGCTGCGTGACACGGACGCGCCTGTCCTCGCCTTCGCCGTCCCCAGTCTCGTGGGCGGCCTGCTCGGCGCGATGCTGCTGCGCTCCACGCCGACCGGCGTGTTCGATGCGCTCGTCCCGTTCCTGATCCTGTTCGCCACGCTGCTGTTCATGGCCCAGGAGCCCATCCAGCGGCTCATCGGTCACCGGCCGGACCGCCACCGGGACGTGGCCTGGCTCGCCGGGGCGACGGTCTTCCAGTTCTTCATCGGCCTCTATGGCGGCTACTTCGGCGCCGGCATCGGCATCCTGATGCTGGCGGCGCTCGGCATCCTCGGCATGCGCGACATCCACCAGATGAACGGCGTGAAGAACCTGCTGGCGCTGTGCATCAACGGCATCGCCGCCTGCTACTTCATGGCGACCGGGATGGTGCGCTGGACGGAAGTCGCCGTGATGGCGGCCGGTGCGATTGCCGGGGGCATCGGCGGCGCCGGCCTGGCGCGACGCGCCGGGCAACGCGCCGTGCGGTGGACGGTGATCGCCATCGGCTTCGGCATGGCCATCTCGCTGGCCGTCCGCAACTGACCGGCGGCCCCGACGGCGGTGCAGCCCGCCGTCCGTCCGGTCAGAACGCCAGCGAACGCAGGCGGTCGAGGTCGCCGACGACGGCGTCGACCGCGTTCCGCTTCGTGTAGAGGTCCCAATGCGCCTGGGACACCGCCTCCAGCGTCGTGATCGGAAAACCCCCGGGCTTGTCGAGGGTGGCCGGGTCGACACCGCGTGGCGCCACCATCGCCGACACGGCAACGATGCCCGCGTAGATGCCCAGAGGCGCGAGCGCGTGGTGCAGCACGCGCGCGTAGTTCAACTGCGCGCCGGCCGCCACGCCGAAGTTGGCGGTGAACGCCATCGGAAAGTAGCAGGACCCGGCCGTCGTGAAGAGGATGCCGCCATCCTTCCTGGCCAGCATGCCGGGCAGCACGGTCTGGACGGCCGCCACGGGACCCAGCACGGCGACGTCCAGTTGTCCCTGCACGCCCTCGGGCGTGATCTCGAGCGGACGCTGCAGCACACCGCTGGCCACGCCGTACTCGAGGACGTCGATGCCGCCGAAGCGCGCGCCGGCACGCTCAAGCGCCTGGACGAGCGCCGGACGGTCCAGGACATCCGCCGGAAACGCCTCCGCCGTGATGCCCCGCCCGCGCAGCGTGTCCACCTGGGTCGCCAGCCGCGCGGCGTTGCGCGCGACGAGCGCGACCGTGAAGCCCTCGCGGCCGAACCGTTCGGCGACGGCCATGCCGATGCCGGGACCGGCCCCCACGACCGCAATCACCTTCGCCATCGGATTCGCTGCTCCCGCCGGTCGGGCGTCTACGCGTGGAAGTAGTCCGGCTCGTTGCCGGAGCGCCACTTGATGTTGCAGCCGATGCTCGGCCGCTGGTCGGCGGGCACGGGCTCGCCCGCCAGCACCCGATCCGCGGCGGCGCGCAGGTCGGCACCCGTGACGGCCACGCCATTGCCCGGGCGGGCGCCGTCGAACTGTCCGCGATACGCGAGCCGGCCCTGCGCATCGAAGAGGAACAGGTCGGGCGTGCAGGCCGCCTTGAAGGCCTTCGCCACCTGCTGCGACGCGTCCACGAGATACGGAAACGTCCAGCCGTTGGCCGCGGCCTGCCCCTTCATCCCGTCAGGGCCGTCCTGGGGATGTGTCGCGAGATCGTTGGCGCCGATCGCCACGATCCGCAGTCCCTTCGGCAGATACTCCGAGGCAAACCGGCCGACCTCGGCCTGAATGAG
>JBFXBH010000099.1:6686-9811 GCA_050183355.1 Vicinamibacterales bacterium
GCCTGGTCGATCTGCCGGAGCAGCAGGTCCACGCGTCCACGACTGCCTCGTGCGGCCATCAGGACCCCCGTCAGATGCGGCGGAGCCGCTCGGCGGCGGCGCGAAGCGTGGCGTCCTTCTTCGCGAAGCAGAACCGGACCACGGTCTCCCCGCCCGTCGTGTGCAGGAAGGGCGAGAGCGGGATGGACGCCACGCCGTGCTCCTTCGTCACGCGGATCGCGAAGTCCCGGTCCGCCTCGCCGGAGATCGCACCGTAATCCATCAACTGGAAGAACGTGCCCGCGCTCGGCAGCGGCCGGAACCGGGAGCCCTCCATCAGCGAGAGGAACAGATCCCGCTTGGCCTGGTAGAAGCCGGACAGCGCGGCGCAGTCCGGATCCCGCGTGACCAGGTCGGCGTACGCGAGCTGGATGGCACTGTTCACGGTGAACGTGACCCACTGGTGGATGTTCCGGATCTCGGCGGTCAGCGCGGCCGGCGCGGCCGTGTAGCCGACCTTCCAGCCGGTGGTGTGGTACGTCTTGCCGAACGAGCTGATGACGATCGTCCGTGAGGCGATCTCCGCATCCCGCGCCAGGCTCTCGTGCCGGCGGCCGTCGAACACGATGTGCTCGTAGACCTCGTCGGAGGCCACCCAGGCATCGGTGTGCGTAAGGACGGCGCGGAGGGCGGCCAGATCTTCCGCGCCGAAGATCGTGCCGGTCGGATTGTGCGGCGAGTTGAGCAGGATGAGCCGCGTCTTCGGCGTCAGCGCGCGGCGGACGGCGTCCCAGTCGACGCGGTAGTCCGGGCCGCGCAGCGTCACGAAGACCGGCCGTCCGCCCGAGAGCTGGATGGCCGGCACGTAGGAGTCGTAGGCCGGCTCCAGCACGATCACCTCGTCACCGGGATGCACCAGCGCCGTGATCGCGCAGAACAGCGCCTCGGTCGCGCCGGACGTCACCGTGATCTCCGACACGGCGTCGTAGCGCCGCCCGTACAGCCGCTCGATCTTCGCGGCGAGCGCCTCGCGCAGGGCCAGCTGGCCCGGCATCGGGCAGTACTGGTTGTTGGCCGCGTGCATCTTCGCGGCCACCGCGTCGACCAGCGCCGGGTCGCAGTCGAAATCCGGGAAGCCCTGGCCCAGGTTAATGGCGCCCGTGTCGGCGGCGAGCTTGGACATGACGGTGAAGATCGTCACGCCCGCGGACGGAAGCTTGGAGACGAGGGCCATTCCCGACGCCCGCGAAAGTATCACAGGCCTCCGGCGGCTACACTGGCGCATGCGCCCAGCCGTGTTCGTCGCCACGCTTACGTGGCTGGCCGCCGGCGCCCCGGCCTGGGCCCAGCCCACCGGACACCTCATCGTGCGCGTCCTCGCACGCACCGGCCCGGTGGAGCAGGCCGAAGTACATGCAGGCGATACCGTGACCCTCACCGACGCGTCGGGCCTTGCCGCGTTCGGCGCGCCGGCAGGGCCGCTCACGCTGCTCGTGACGCGATTCGGATTTGAGCCGGCCACGCGCGGCGTGACGCTCGCGGCGGGAACCACGGTCGAGATCGTCGTGACGCTGGAGCCGGTCGCCGTCCTTGCAGAGGACGTCGTGGTCACCTCGGCGCGCACGCCACGCCGGATCAGGGATCTGCCGCTGCGCGTCGAGGTCGTCGAACGGGAGGAGATCGACGAGAAGCTCGCCATGACCCCGGGCAACGTGGCCATGCTGCTCACCGAGACGAACGGCGTCCGGGTACAGGTGGCGTCCCCTTCGCTTGGCACGGCCAGCGTGCGCATCCGCGGTCTCGGTGGCCGCTACACGCAACTGCTGGCCGACGGACTCCCGCTCTACGGATCGATGGGCACGATCGGCGTGCTCCAGGTGCCGCCACTCGACCTCGGACAGGTCGAGGTGCTCAAGGGCGTCGCGTCGGCACTGTACGGGGCGTCGGCCCTCGGCGGAGCGATCAACCTGGTGTCGCGTCAGGCACCGGCCGAAGGACACGAGCGCGAGGTGCTGCTCAATCGCACGTCACTCGGAGGCGCGGACGCCATCGTGTGGCTGGCGGGGCGGCCCACGAGCGCGTGGAGCTACTCGCTCCTGGCCGGCGGCCACGTCCAGGACCGCGTGGACCGGGATGCCGACGGCTGGACCGACGTGCCGACCTACCGGCGCGCGATGGCGCGGCCTCGCGTGCAGTGGGCCGACGGCAGGGGCCGCTCGGTCTTCCTCACGGCGGGCCTGACGCGAGAGCGCCGCTCCGGCGGGTCGGTGCCGGGCCGCACGGCGCCGGACGGTCAGCCGTTCCCCGAGTCGCTGGGCACCACGCGCATCGACGCGGGCGTGGTGGCGCGCGCCGTGGTGCGGGAGACGCGCGTGCTCACGCTGCGCGGATCGACGATGGCCCTGCGGCACGACCTCATGAGGGGACGCGAACGGGAGCAGGACGTCCACGGCACCGGATTTCTCGAAGGCTCGCTGACGGGTGCGCACGGCGCCCATACATGGGTCGCCGGCGCGGCGATGCAGTTCGACCGCTACCGGCACGCAGCGCTCCCGGACTTCGACTACACGTACGCGGTCCCTGGCCTCTTTCTCGAGGACGACTACCGGGCCAGGCCGTGGCTGGCGATTTCAGCCAGCGGGCGCGTCGACCATCACAACGTGCACGGACTGTTCGCCAGTCCCCGGGTCTCGGCGCTCGCCAGCCTCGGAGACGGCTGGAGCCTGCGCGCATCGGCCGGCTCCGGCTTCTCCAGCGCCACGCCGTTCACCGACACCACCGAGGCGACCGGTCTGGCCGGAGCGCGTCTGCCTCGCCCGCTCGAAGCCGAGCGGGCGGTGAGCGCGTCTGTGGACGCGACCTGGCACCGCGGGCCGCTTGAACTGACCGCGTCGGTCTTCCGGGCTGCGGTCCGGCAACCAATCGTCAGCCGGGATGGTGAGGACGGCGTCCTGGAGATCATCAACGCCCCAGGGGCGTTCCGCGTCCACGGTACTGAAGCGATCGCCCGGCTGCATCAGGGCGAGATGGACCTGATCGCCACGCACGTCTGGACGCGCGGGACCGAGTCCGCTCCGGGGGGCGGTCGGCAGGAAGCCGCCCTGACGCCGCGCCACTCGGTGATGGTGGACTGGCTGTTCGATTTC
>JBFXBH010000100.1:0-9598 GCA_050183355.1 Vicinamibacterales bacterium
TCCAGCGCGGCGGATGCCTACGTGCGCGCCCGTGAGGCCGACGCCCGTGCGGCGTTCGGCGGCATCATCGGCCTGAACCGGTGCCTCGACGCCGAGGTGGCGACCGCGATCGCCTCGACCTTCATCGAAGCGGTCGTCGCGCCGGCGGTCACGGACGAGGCGCTGGCGATCCTCGGCAAGAAGCCGAACCTGCGCGTCGTGACCGCGGACTTCGAGCGCCTGGCGCGCGAGGGGGGCCGCGAGCTGCGGTCGATTCTCGGCGCGGTGCTCGTGCAGGCACGCGACCAGGTGACGGAAGCCCGAACCGAGTGGCCCGGCAGCGTCGACCTCAAGGTGGTCACGAAGCGCGCACCCACCGCGGCCGAGTGGCAGGCGCTGCGCTTCGCGTGGCGGGTGTGCGCGCACGTGAAGTCGAACACCGTGCTGTTCACGAGCGCCGACCGGACGCTCGCGATCGGTGCCGGGCAGATGAGCCGCGTCGACGCGGTGGACGTCGCCGTGATGAAGGCGAACGGCGTCGACCCGAATCTGCTCACGGGCTCGGTTGCCGCTTCAGATGCGTTCTTCCCGTTCCGCGACGGCCTGGACGCCGTGGCCCGCGCGGGCGCCACGGCGGTCGTGCAGCCTGGCGGGTCGAAGAACGATCAGGAAGTCATCGACGCCGCGAACGAACACGGCATCGCGATGGTCTTCACCGGGCGCCGGCACTTCCGGCACTGACGGCGCAACGGACAGGACCGCCAGATGCCGGGGCTCCACGCCGTCGCCGTCCTGCTCGTCACGGTCGCCGCGTTCTACCTCTACACGCGCGCGTGGGTCCGCATCGAGCTGGTGTCGCTGCTGCTGCTCCTCGCGCTGCTGCTCATCTTCTACGTCTTCCCGTACACCGGCGAGGGCGCCAGCCTCACCGATGCGGAGGTGCTCCGGGCGTTCGGGCACCCCGCGCTGGTCGCGATCTGTTCGCTGACGGTCGTGGGCCGCGGGCTCACGGCCACCGCCGCGCTCGAGCCCGTCATCCGCCTGCTGACGCGTGTCTGGAAGCTGCACCACATGCTGGGCCTGCTGGTGACGCTGATCCTCGCGACGGTGGCGAGCGCGTTCGTCAACGACACCCCCGTGCTCGTGCTGATGCTTCCGATGCTGCTGAGCGTGGCCGACCGCACGGGGCATCCCGCATCGCGTTCGCTGATGCCGGTCAACTTCGCGATCCTGACCGGCGGCATGCTGACCAGCATCGGCACGTCGACCAATCTGCTCGTGCTCGGCACGGCCACCGACCTCGGCATGGCGCCGATGGGCATGTTCGCGTTCACGCCGATCGTCGTGACGGCGCTGGCCGTCACGATTCCGTATCTGTGGCTCGTCGCCCCGCGCCTGCTGCCGGGCACCAGCGGCGGCCGCGCGCCGGCGAGGCGCCTGTTCGAGGCGCGGATGACCGTCGACGCGGGCAACCGTCGCCTGGTCGGTCTGACGGCCGCGTCACTGACGCGGGCGCTCGGGCGGCCCGTGCCGCTGGTCGGGGTGCTGCGCGGGGGCGCCGCGGTGGACGCCGGGACGGCGGGCCCGCTGATTGCCGCCGACGAACTCGTCTGGTGCGACACCCCGGCGGGGCTGCGGGAGGTGGCGACCGTGTTCCGTGCGCACCTGTTTCCGCCGAACCGTGCCGCCGAGGCGCTGGCCGAGGAGGGCACCGAGTCGGAGACCACGCTGGCGGAGCTGGTCGTCGGCGACCGGTCTCCGCTGGTGGGACAGACGCTCAGCTCGGCCCGGTTCGCGGAGGCACACCACACGGTCGTCGTCGGTCTCCACCGGCCGTCCAACGGCTCACTGCTGGTGGACACGCCCGTCGAGGCCGTCCCCCTCGCGGCGGGTGACGTGCTGCTCGTGCAGGGGAGCGACGCCCGCATCGCGGCGTTGAAGCACGAGCCGGACCTGCTGCTCGTGGCGACCGCCCTGCCGGTGCCGGACGCGCGCCGCGCACCGTGGGCGCTCGGCATCATGGCGGCCGTCATCGTGGCCGCGGCCACGCACCTGCTGCCGATTCACGTGGCGGCGTTCATGGGTGCCGTGGCCATGCTGGCGAAGCGGTGCGTGACCTTCGACGGCGTCGGCCGCTCGCTCAGCCTGCAGGTGATCCTGCTCGTGGCGTCGAGCCTCGCCCTCGGACAGTCCCTGGTCAATACGGGTGCCGCGGCGTGGGTGGCGTCCGGCGTCGGCGTGGTGGTCGCGCTGGTGCCGGCCGCGGCCCAGCTGGCGATCTTCATGCTCTTCGCCGCGGTGCTGACCAACTTCGTGTCCAACAGCGCGGCGGCGGCGGTCGGCACGCCGATCGCCGTGGCGACGGCCCGGGCGCTCGGTTCACCCGTCGAGCCGTTCGTGCTGGCGATTCTGTTCGGCGCCAACCTGAGCTTCGCGACGCCGATGGCGTATCAGACGAACCTGATGGTCATGCAGGCGGCGGGCTACCGCTTCGGCGACTTCGTCCGCGTCGGCACGCCGCTCGTCGTGCTGATGCTGGTCACCCTGTCGTACCTGCTCGCGGCGAACTACGGCCTGTAGGCCCCGCGGGAGGCGCGCTGTCGCCGCGGTCAGTCGGCGGGCTGCGGGGCGGCGTCGGGTCGCGCCGCGGCGAACGGCAGCGTGACGAGCACGAGAAAGAGCATCAGGAACTCGGAGTCCCCGAAGTTGTACTCGAAGAAGCCGGCCGCGAGCATCCCGGCCACGGCCGCGAGTCCGCCGGCGGCGAGCATCTTCGTCTCCGGCCGCCTGAAGAGCTGCACGAGCCCCCGCACGAGCACCACCAGGAACCAGACCCAGACCGCCAGGGCCGGCAGCCCGCGCTCGGCTGCGATGTGCATCGGCACGTTGTGCAGGTGCGGGTTCACCTCGTTGACGGCGTCCGCCGTCCGGTACTGCGCGTAGACGCGCGGCACCATGTTGGGACCCACGCCGGTCAGCGGATGGTCTCTGACCATCGCCTCGCCGATCTCCAGCATCGCCACGCGGTCCCGGCTGGTCGGGTCCTTGCGGTCGAAGATCGAGACCATGCGGTCCACGACGCTGTCCGGCGCGAACGCGAACGTCAGCGCGATCACGACCGGAATCACGCCCAGCAGACGGAAGTCCTTCAGCAGGAACAGCAGGCCGACCGCCACGCTGACGCCCACCCACGCGCTCCGGCCGAACGTCAGCTGCAGCGCCACGAGCAGGGCCGGCATCACGAGCGACGCCCACACGCGGTTGCTGGTGCCGAAGACCAGCCGCGCGGCGGCCGCGGCGATCACCAGCATCAGGATGCCGGAGTAGGTCATGTAGTGGCCGAGCGTGCCGTGCGGCCGCTGGCCGAGGTTGTCGTAGTGGAGGATGCCGAACTGCACGATGCCGACCGCCGCCGTCACGGCGCCGGCCGAGACGATGACGTCGACGACCGTGGACGCGCGCGGGCCCCGCGCGAGGTGGTACACGGCGGGCACGACGGCGAACAGGACGAGCTGCTTGTCGCGGCCGAAGCTGCCGAGCGGATCGACCGAGAACAGCGAGACGACCAGCGTGACGCCGGCGTAGGCAAGGAGCGGGATGAAGAAGGGCGGCGCCTCCGGCCGGCCGTGCTCCTGCGCCAGCCGGTACACCCACGCCGCGAGCAGCAGCGTGAGCAGGATCTGCGCGCCGGCGATCGAGATCTGCTGCGCGGCCACGAAGGCGAGCAGCAGCCCGAACGTCACGCGCTCGAGCGTGGCGGTGCGTGGCGCGGGCAGGGGGAAGGTTGTCAAGGGAGGCTAGGCTTCGACGGTCGCCTCGTCGATCAACATGACCGGAATGTCGTCCTTGATCGGGTACACGCGGTGGCAGGTGCCGCACTTGAGCGCGGTGCCGTCCTTGACGAGCGTGACGGGCGTCTTGCACTCCGGACAGGCGAGAATTTCCAGCAGTTCGGCGTCGATCGGCACCTTCGCACTCCCTCGTGTGGCTCCGGGGAACTATAGCATTCTGGAGTAGACTCACCGGATGCACGCGCGGCTCATCGAGCGCCTCGCCGTGGCGGCCTGCGTGGTGCTCACCGCGCCGGTCTCCGCCCTCGCGCAGTCCCAGGCCGACGCGTATTACGAGTTCCTGCTCGGTCACCGGCTCGACGGCGAGGGCGACGACAAGGGGGCGCTGGCGGCCTTCGAGCGCGCCGCGGCCGCCGCGCCGGCATCCGCGCACATCCGCGCCGAGAT
Organism: Vicinamibacterales bacterium; assembly: GCA_050183355.1. Classification (GTDB taxonomy): domain Bacteria; phylum Acidobacteriota; class Vicinamibacteria; order Vicinamibacterales; family UBA2999; genus CANKJK01. Next base: position 4,218 of record JBFXBH010000100.1, read on the forward strand.
CGCGGCGCTCCATCTCCGCCAGAACCAGATCGCGGCGGCCGAGAAGGCCGCGCGGGCGGCCCTCGCGCTCGACGCCGAGTCCACCGAGGCGCACCGCGTGCTCGGCCTTGTCCTCAGCGGTCAGCCCGACCGCATGGCGGAAGCCATCACGCACCTCGAGAAGGTGCTGACCACGCCGACCGGCGCGACCGACGTCTCGCTCCAGTTCACGCTCGGCCGGCTGTACCTGATCACCGGCGCGGCCACGAAGGCCGTGGATCTGCTGACGAAGATCGTCGAGGAGCAGCCGTTCCTGATGCAGGCGCGGATGACGCTCGTGCAGGCGCTGACGAGCGCCGGCCGCGGCGAGGAGGCCATCGACCTGCTGGCGCCCGTGGCCGGCTCCGATCCCCGCCTGAACACGACGCTCGCGCAGTTGCTGACGCGGGCCGGCCGTCTGCGGGAGGCCTCGGACGCGCTCGGCCGTGCCGCCACGGCGAACCCGGGCAACCGGGAGGTGCAGCTGCAGTACGCCGCCGCGCTGCTCGCGACCGGCTCGAAGGACGACGCCCGCAAGGCGCTCGGCGCCGTCGGCCCGCTGGTCGAGCGCAACGGCCGCGATACCGGCGCCCTGTATCTGCAGGCGCAGGCGCTGCGCCGGGTCGGAGACGTCTTCGCGGCGGAGCGTGCCGCGCGCGCGATGCTGGCGGTGGATCCGAAGAGTCCGGCCGGCACGTCGGCGCTCGCGCAGGCGCTCGGCCAGTCCCGCCGGTACAAGGACGTCATCGACACCGTCGAGACGTTCGTAGCCGGCCCCGGCCGGGGCCAGGACGTGGGCTCCCTGCTCACGTATCTCAGCACGGCGTACCAGGCGCTCGGCCAGCACGACAACGCGATCGACGCGCTGAAGCGGGCCAAGGCCGCCGACCCGGAGGACGACAACATCGACCTCTACCTGGTGCAGGCCTATCTGACGGCCCGGCGCTACGCCGACGCGGCGGCGCTCGCCGGGACCGGTCAGCGGGCCGCGCCGGACGACCTCCGCTTCACGATGCTCGAAGCCCGCGCGCGGTTTCTCGCGGGCGACCGGTCCGCGGCGCTGACGCTGCTGGAGCGTGCCGTGGACGCGAAGCCCGGCCACCTGGACCTCCAGTTGAGCCTCGCGGAACTCTACGGCGAGGCCGGCCGCGTCGAGGACGGCCTGGCGGTGCTGGCGAAGGCGGACACCCGCTTTCCGGGGGCGGACGCGATTGCCTTCCGCCGCGGTGCGGTGCTGGGCGAGGCGAAGCGGCACGCCGAGGCGGAGCAGGTGTTCCGCGGGATCATCGAGAAGGCCCCCCGCAACGCCGACGCGCTGAACTATCTCGGCTACATGCTCGCGGATCAGGGGCGGAACCTGGACGAGGCGATCGACCTGGTGACGCGCGCGCTCGCCGAGGACGAGGACAACCCGTCGTTTCTCGACAGCCTCGGCTGGGCGTACTTCAAGAAGGGCGACTTCGCGAAGGCGGACATGTATCTGTCGCGCGCGTCGGACGCGCTGCCGACCAACTCCGTCGTGCAGGATCACTACGGCGACGTGCTCGCCCGTCTGGGCCGCCAGAAGGAGGCGCTGCTGGCGTGGGAGAAGGCGCTGGCGGGCGACGGTGAAGACATCGACCGCGCCGCGGTGGAGCGCAAGCTGCGCGGCGCGCCCCGCACCAGGAAGTAGCCCTGCCCGCCCGGCCCCCTCGCTGGTTGCCGCTCGTGGCGCTCGCGTGTCTGGGCGCTGCCGGGTGCGCGCCGGGCGGCCTGCGCGTGCCGACCGGCGCCGGCACGCCGCTGCCGGACCCGGAGGCCGTGCTGCGCGACGCGACCGCGCAGTGCGCCGGACTGCGGACGCTGACGGCCGAAGTCGGTCTGTCGGGCCGTGCGGCCGGCGAGCGTCTGCGCGGCCGGCTCGTGGCGGGCTTTGCCGAACCGGACGCGATGCGCGTCGAGGCCGTGGCCCCGTTCGGGGCGCCGGTGTTCATCATCGCGACACGAGGTGGTGCGGCTACGCTGCTGCTGCCTCGGGAGGCGGCCGCGCTCGACGGCGAACCGCCGGGGGCCGTCCTTGAGGCCCTGACCGGCGTGACGCTCACGCCTCAGGATCTCCGGGCCCTGCTCACGGGGTGTCTGTCCGATCCGGAGGCGGCGGACGGGACGGTCACCGGGACGGCGTTCGGCGGGGGCTGGGCCTCGCTCCGGTTCGGAGATGGCAGCCTGCTGCACCTGCGGCGGCGCGATGGCCGGTGGACCGTGCGCGGCGGCGAGCGCGCGGGCTGGCGCGTGGAGTATCCCGCGTGGACGGGCGCGTTTCCCGCCAGCGTGCGCCTGCGCACGACGGACGCGGACCTGAGGCTTGAGGTCCGGCAACTGGAGGCCAACGTGGCACTCGACGATGCGGCGTTCGTCATCCCGATTCCCCCGGGCACGCGTCGCGTCACGCTCGCGGACCTCCGCCGCAGCGGCACGCTGAGGGAGGCCCGATGAGTGCCGTCGCGGTGCGCGCCCACGCGAAGATCAACCTCGACCTGCGGATTCTCGGCAGCCGGCCCGACGGCTACCACGAGCTGCGGACCGTGTTTCAGTCCGTCACGCTGCACGACATGGTGAGCTGCGAACTGCGGCCGGGGCCGTTCGCGCTGGAGTGCGACGTGCCCGGCGTGCCGCTCGACCGCTCGAACCTGGTCTGGAAGGCGGCACAGGCGCTGTGGCGGTCGCTCAGACGGACGGGCGACGTCGACGGCACCGTCGTCCGCATCCGGAAGCGGATTCCGATGCAGGCCGGCCTCGGCGGTGGCAGCGCCGACGCCGCCGCGGCGCTCGTCGCGCTCGCCCGCCTGTGGAAGGCGCCGGTCCGCGCATCGCAGTTGACCGACGTGGCCGGCGCGCTCGGCGCCGACGTGCCGTTCTTCCTGTCCGGCGGCACCGCGCTCGGCCTGGGCCGCGGGGACGAAATCTATCCGCTCGTCGACCTGCCCCGGCACTGGATCGTGCTGCTGACGCCGGGCTTCGGCGTCTCCACGCTCGACGCGTATCGCTGGTACGACGGCGACCGCGCGGCCGGCACGCTGGCCGTGCCCGAGCCGCAGTTCGTGCCGGGGCCGTGGCCGTCGCGCTCGGCGCAGATGGTCAACGACCTCGAGCCCCCCGTGGCGCAGCGGCATCCCGAGATCGCCGAGATGCGTGCGGCGCTGGCGCGGGCGGGAGCCGCGGCGGCCTCGATGTCCGGCAGCGGGTCGAGCGTATTCGGCCTGTTCCAGCGACGCGCGACAGCCGTGAAGGCGGTGGCTGCGGCGGGCGTCCGCGGGTGGGCCGCGGTTCTGACCGAGTCGATGGGCCGGGGCGAGTACGCGCGGGCCACGCGGCCGCGCGTCCGGCCCCGCCTGTAGTCCGGTCCCCGCTAGCGGACGCGAGGCAGGGGCAGGCCCTCCGGCACGCCATTGCCCGGCGACGCCGTCCGGCTCTTGAAGCGCCAGCCGTCCGCGGTGCGCACGAGCACGTCGCGGTACAGCACGCCGGTGCCGATCGTCGCCTTGGACGGCGTGCCGGTCGGCGTGAACCCGTCGATCGTCAGGACGTAGGCCCAGCCGACCGCTCCGTCCGCGGTCGGCTCGATGTAGAGGTTGGAGAGCCAGCGCCTGAGGGCCGGTTCGCCCGTCGCCGCGAACGCCGCCAGTTCCTTCCGCCCGGTCAGCGTGCGCCCGTCGACCTGCATCGAGCCGTCCGGCGTGAACGTGCGGGCGAACATCTCGCCCTGCTCGGCAGCGCTGTCGAGGCCGAGGTTGTTCCAGCCGTACAGGTTTTCGATCTCGACGTAGTCGATGGCGGCAAGGGCCGGCTTGCCCTTCCTGGCCTTCGGTACCTGTCCGGCCTTGCCGGCCGAGTGCTTCACGACCGGTGCAATCGGGCGTCCATCGAACGTGGGAAAGAGGTATGGCAGCTTCAGGCCCGCGCTGCGGTTGTAGCGGTCCTTGAGGAACCACCCGTCCGGCGTCTTGACCCACGACTCCTGCAGCGTGCCGGCCGTGCTGATCGTCACCGGCGACCCGGTATCGCCAACGCGGTAGACGAGCGTGTAGCGGAAGAGGGTCGCGCCGCCCGGCGACGGCGCGATCACGATGTTCGAGTCCCAGTGGTGCGTCCCGGACGTGGCTTTGGCCGAATACTCGGCCATCTCCCTGGCGCTGAACCAGTTGGGGCTGCCATCCCGCGTGAAGCTCATCTGCGGCGTGAAGACGCGTTCCACGACGGCCCCGGCGTCGGCACGCGCGCTGCTGTCGTAGCCGAGGTTGTAGGCCTGGGCGATGTTGCGGATCTCGACGTAGTCCTCGGCGGTCAGCATCTGGGCGCTCGTCGCCGCGCCGCCCAGTATCAGCAGGAGTACGCCGGACAGACACGCTCGTGTCATCGCCTCCCCCCGGGCCGTCTGCGCGCGGGCCCTGAAGACGCCGCGGATTCTAGCCGACATTCCCGGCCGGAATACGCGCCGGACCCATGCCGGAACTCCGTTATGCCGGGCGTGCCGGATCCCGCGGTCGCGCGCGGGCCGGCCCGCCGGACCGGGACATCGGATGTTGACCGGCGCGTCGCGTCGCCCTACAGTGCCGCCGGTCCGCGGTCCTGACCGCGTCGCCGGCCGGCAGGTGAGGTGCCACGATGAAGCGTGCTTCGAGAACGTGACGCGACGCGAGTATCTGTTCGCCGACCTGAAGCGGCGCATCCGCGACGTCCGCCAGGGGCCTGACGGATGGGTCTATCTGATCCTGGACGGCAAGCCGGGCTCGGTGCTCCGCGTCGAGCGCACGCCGTAGCGCCCGCCCGCGGCGCCCGCTCCCGGAAACCGCGCGCCGGTGTGGTAACGTCGCAGGGTTCCGCCCCGAAGGATACCGACCGGATGTCCACGCAGCCAGCCGCCGAGAAGCCGAAGACCACCGGGCGCATCACGCTCGGGCACCTGCAGAAGCTCTATCGTGAGAAGGAGAAGATCACGATGGTGGCGTGCTACGACGCCACCGGCGCGGCCGTCGTCGATGCGGCCGGTGTCGAGATCCTGCTGGTCGGCGATTCGCTCGGCATGCTCGTCCAGGGCGCCGAGTCGACGCTCTCCGTGAGCCTCGAGGATTCCGTGTACCACACGCGCTGCGTCGCGCGCGGCGCGAAGCGCGCCGTCGTGCTCGGCGATATGCCGTTCGGCAGCTACCAGGCCAGCCCGCAGCAGGCGTTCGAGAACGCCGCGAAGCTCATGGCCGCCGGCGCGCACATGATCAAGCTCGAAGGCGGCGCGCTGATGGCCGAGACCGTCGCGTTCCTCTCGGCGCGCGGCATCCCGATCTGCGGCCACCTCGGCCTGACGCCGCAGTCCGTCAACGCGCTCG
>JBFXBH010000101.1:0-8166 GCA_050183355.1 Vicinamibacterales bacterium
ACGCCGTAGCCGGGATCGTGGGTGAAGGCGAGCGAGCCTGACGGATCGAACTGTGGAAGGAGCCGGCGGACGGCGAATTCCGCCGCCGTGCCGGCTATCGCGAGCGCCGAAAGGACGAGCAGGACACGGGCAACGGCCAGCTACTTCGCCCCCGTCTTCTTCGCGTCCTCGAACTGCTTGATGTAGGTGTCGAGCGACGCCTTCCCGACCGACTTTGCGCCGAGCGACCGCAGGAACGCCGCCGTTTCCGGACGCTCGCGGATGATGCCGCCGGTAAAGGTACCTTCCACGATGCCGAGCGGGCTCTGCCCCGCGACCATCAGGACACCCGTCCCGTAGTCCTTTTCGGTCCGGCTGTTCGTGATGGGGTTCAGGTCCGCGCCCTTGTCGAGCAGGAGCCTGATGATCTTGTGGTAGCCATCCGCGGCCGCGAAGTGCATCGCGCGGTAGCCCTTGCTGTCGGCCGCCTCGATATCGACACCGGAGGCGAGGGCCAGCGTGATGGCCGCCATGCGGTCCGTTTCCGGAATCATGACGGACGTATCCGCGTTGCCCTTGCAGGCGGCCATGACCGCGGTGACGCCGCCGTCCCCGGCCTGCTTCGCGTCGGCGCCCTTCGCCAGCAGCAGTTTCATGACCTCGACATCCCCACTGCCGGTCGCCACGATGAAGGGTGTGGCCCCGAGGAACATCTCACCGAAACCGCTGCGCGGGAGCGGCCTGGTCGTCTTCGCCGTGAGGCTCGCGCCCTTCGCGAGGAGCGCGGTTATCAGCGCGATCTTGCCCTTGCGGTCCGGCATGCCCCACAGGGCCTTCCACTCGCCGGTCTGATTCGGTTCGATCGGCGCGAGCGAGTCGTCAAAGCGCGCGGCGGCCCAGTGCAGCGGTGTGTAGCCCGCGACGGCGACGGCGCCGTCGGGCGCGGCACCCTGGTCGAGCAGGAACAGCGCGAGATCCGCGTGGCCGCGCACCGTCGCCGCCAGCAGCGGCGTGCTGCCGTCCTTCGCCTGCTCGTTGACGCTGGCGCCGGAGGCCAGCAGCAGCCGCGCCATCTCGACGCTGCCCTCCTTGGCCGCGAACAGCAGCGCCGTGAAGCCGGTGCCGGTCGTGGCCGTCACCTGCGCGCCGCCTTCGATGAGCGCGCGCGCCACGTCGACGTTCTTCGCCGTGGCCGCCCACATCAGCGCGGTCTGCCCCTTCGACTTCTGCGCCGCGTTCGGGTCGGCGCCCGCGCCGAGCAGCCGCTTCACGACGGCGGCGTTGCCGCCACGCACGGCCGTCATCAGCACGGTCTCGCCGGCCGGCAACGCCGCGCCGGCACGGGCCCCGGCCCCGAGCAGCAGGTCGGTCATCTCGAGGCTGCCGTTGGTGGCCGCGAGAAACAGCGGCGTGACGCCGTAGTCGTTGGCGGCGTTGACGTCCGCCTTCGCAGCCACCAGATCCTTCGCCAGCGCGACGTCGTTCCAGTGCGCGGCCCAGTGCAGCGCCGTCGCGCCGTCCGGCTGCGCCGCCTTCGCGTCGACGCCCTGCTTCAGCAGCACCCGGACCGCCGCGGCGTCGCGCCGCTCGGCGGCGTCGGGCACGCGCAGATCCCGGGGCGCCGCGCCGGCCACCGCCGCCGCCAGCAGCACCGCGCCGGCCAGCGTGAGTCTCGTCCGCATACGCGCTCTCCCTGAACGGTCCTAGATGCCGGCCAGCGGGGCCAGGCGGCCGCTGCTGTCGCCGAACTTCTCGACGTTGACGCCGAACTTGTCGAGCAGCGTGAGCTGCAGGTTCGCCATCGGCGTCCGGTCCGGGAACACGAGCGCCCGGTTGCCCTTGATGCCGAACGCCTTGCCGGCCGCGATGACCGTCGGGAGGTTCCGCGGCAGGTGCATGTTCGCGTCGCTCATGCCGGACCCGTAGAGCAGCAGCGTCGAGTCGAACAGCGACCCCTCGCCGTCCTTCGTCGCCTTCAGCTTCTCGATGAAGTAGCCGAGCTGCTTCAGGTGGAAGGCGTTCAGCTTCGCCAGCCGCGCCAGCTTCTCCGGGATGTTCTGGTGGTGCGAGAGCGGGTGGTGCGAATCCGGCACGCCGATCTCGGGGTAGGACCGCGTGCTGGACTCCCGCGCCAGCACGAACGTGAACACGCGCGTCAGGTCCGTCTGGAACGCGAGCGTCTGGAGGTCGAACATCAGCCGCGCGTGCTCCTCGAAGGTCGGCGGAATCCCGACCGGCTGCGCGACGACGGGCATCTCGCGCTCCACCTGATCCTCGGCCTTCTGGATCCGGCGCTCGACATCGCGCACCGCATCCAGATATTCCGTGAGCTTCAGCATGTCGCGCGACCCGAGACCGCGCTTCACCGTGCTGACCTGCTGCGTGACGGCGTCGAGGATGCTGGCGTCCAGCTTGAGCTGCCGCCCGCGCACCGCCGGGTCCGTCGTGCCGGCGGCGCCGAAGAGCCGCTCGAACACGTTCCGCGGGTTGTTCTCCATCGGCAGCGGCGTGGTGGCCGTGCGCCAGGCGATCGTGTTGTTGTAGGCGCAACTGAAGCCGTAGGCGCAGTTGCCGACCATGTCGGTCGCCTCGAGCGTCAGCTCGACGGAGCCGATCTGCGTGTCCTTCTCGTACTGGCGCGCGATGATCTGGTCCATCGAGACGCCGAGCCGGATGTCCGGACCGTCCGTCTTCTTCGCGTGGGAGGCGGTCAGCCACGCCGCCTGGGCGCGCGGGTGATTGCCGTTGTCGCCGACCGAAACGGCGCCCTCACTGTCGAGGCCGGCCGGCACGACCAGGTGCTCGCGGTGCGCCTCGATGGACGCGAGGATCGCGTTCATCTGCAGCGGACCCTCGGGCTGCAGCCACGTGGGCATGCTCATGCCCATCGCGACGTACATCGCGCCGAAGCGCTTCACGGGCGCGGGCGCGGCGAAGGCCGGCACCATCGCGTCGAGCAGCGGCAGCGCCAGCGTGGCGCCGACGCCGCGCAGCACCGTGCGGCGGGGCAGATGACGTCCGGTGATGATCATGATTCCGCTCTCCTCATCTGAAACGGCTGGCTCTTGACGATCGCGAGCACCAGCGACGACCAGCGGTCGCCCGCGGCGCCCGACTCACGCAGAATGCGGCGCACGGCCGGCTTGTCGAACGTCTCGACGCCGCGGCCGAGGGCGTAGGTCAGCAGGTTCTGCGCCAGCGTGCTCCGGAACGCCTCACCGCGGGTCAGCAGCGCCTTCCGGAACGACGACGGGCCGTCGAACTTCGTGCCGTCGACGAGCGTCCCGGACGGGTTCACCGGCGCGCCCCCGTCGGTCGCGCGGAACTGGCCGACCGCGTCGAAGTTCTCGAGTGCGAACCCGAGCGGGTCGATCTGCGAGTGGCACGTCGCGCACACCGGGTTCTTCCGGTGCAGCTCCATCCGCTGACGGAGCGACCCCTCGATCTTCGTGTCGTCCAGCGGCGGCACGTTGGGCGGCGGGGGCGGCGGCGGTACGCCGAGCAGGTGGTCCATGATCCACTTCCCGCGCTGCACGACCGACGTGCGGTCCGCGTAGGACGTCACCGTCAGAATCGCGCCCTGGCCGAGCAGGCCCGCGCGCGTGTCGCCCGTCAGCGTGACACGCCGGAAGTGGCTGCCCGCCACGTTCGGGAGGCCGTAGTGCCGGGCCAGCCGTTCGTTGACGAACGTGTAGTTCGCGGTCAGCAGCTCGGTGATCGGCCGGTCCTCGCGCACCTGGCTCTCGAGGAACAGCCGCGTTTCCTCCTGGAAGGCCACGCGGAGGTTGTCGTCGAAGGTCGGGAACCGCGCCGGGTCCGGGCGCACGCTCGCCATGTTGCGAAGGTACAGCCACTGCTCGAAGAAGTTGCCGATGAGCGCGTCGGCACGCCGGTCGGCGAGCATGCGGCGGACCTGCCGCTCCAGCACGGCGGGCTGCCGCAGCGTGCCGTTGGACGCGACGCGGAGCAGCTCGTCGTCGGGGATGCTGCTCCACAGGAAGAACGACAGACGCGAGGCCAGGTCGAACTGGCTGACCGGATAGGCGGCGCCCTTCGCCACGCCCGCGGGGTCCGCCTCGAGGCGGAACAGGAACTTCGGCTCGACGAGCAGCCGCGTCAGCGCCGTCTGGATGCCCGTGTCGAACGACGCCCCGGCGCGGCCCTTCTGGTAGAACGCCACGAGGTCCTTGACCTCGGCCGCGGTGGCCGGACGGCGGTACGCGCGCCGCGCCAGCGTCGAGAGAATCTTCGTCGCGCACGCGGACTCGTCCGCCGCACCGGTGGGACGGCAGACGAAGATGCGCCTCCGGCTCGGGCTGTCGGCCGGCACCGCGCCGCCGAACGGGCCGCCGATGGTCACCTTCCGGATCGTCATGTCGATGCGGCCGGAACCGGTGCCCGACGTCACGCCCTGATTGAAGGCGTCGCTGGTCAGCGACAGCCGGTGAACGCCGACGCCCTCCATGTTCCAGTGGTCGCGGTTCAACGTCACGGCCACGGTGTGCATGCCCGCCGTCGCCTTGAACCGGAACTCGGCCTTCTCGTCGGGCGCGAACTCCTCGGCGTAGTAGTTGGCCACGGCGCCGAACGTCGGCTTGTCGCCCGCGCCGCCGATCTTCACGACCTTCAGGCGCTCGCGGTCGAGGCGGACGTCAATGAGGTTCTCGACGTCGAGTCCGCGGATCATGTTCGTCGCCGCGAGGTCCGAACGCTGGAGCGTGAACTTGACGCTGTACTCGCCGTCCAGCGGGAAGTAGTGCCGGATCGCCGCGCCGCCGCGCGAGCCGAACGGCAACTGCTCGCTCATGCGGTCGTCCTGGCCCATCGTGCGGTCCGAGACGTCGTAGACGGTGAAACCCGGGACGATGTTCGGGTCGCCGACGGCGAGCCGGCTGATCTTGTTGGCCGCGAGCAGGTACCGCTCCAGCAGCCCCGGCGAGACCGAGAGCACGTCGGCGATGTTGTCGAATCCGTAGCCGGAGTCGTCAGCCGGCAGCATCGTCTTGCCGTCGATCTCGAGGCCGAGCAGGTCGCGAATCGCGTTGGTGTATTCGAGCCGGTTCAGGCGGTGGATCGGCGGCCGGCCCGGGTCGGGCTTCGCGCCGGCGGCGGCATCGAGCGCCTGCTCGAGGGACGTGATGAACGACCGGTATGTCGCCGGGTCCGGCCGCTTGCTGCCGGGGGGCGGCATGGCGCCGGCGTGCATCTTGGTCGCGACCTTCTCCCACACCTCGGCGTCGGCCCCGATCGCCGCGATGTCGCGGTTCTCGAGCACGAGCCCGGCCGTCTTCAGCCGCTGGCTGTGGCACGCCACGCAGTAGGTGTCGACGAAGCCCTTGAGCGCAACGGGCGGCGCGCCCTGGGCCGGAGCCGCAGTGGCGGACGCCGCTCGCGGGGCCGGAGCCGCCCCCTGCGCGGCGATGAGCCCCGTGGAGAGGGCCAGCCCGAGGGGCACGCCCAGTGCGGCCACCCTCCAGCAGCGTGTCGTTCTCAAACCGTGCATACCTGTTCCCCCCATCGGACTGGGCCGACATTGTAGTCCCCGGGGCGGGGCGGCGGGTATCGCCGTTTCGGGTGATGCCTGCCGCCGCTACAGGTCGCGACAACAGGCCGGCGAAGGCCGGCCCGGACCCTACTGCGTCAGCTTCTCGACCTCGGTCGGGCGGCCGAAGAACGCGGGGTTCACGGGCACGTTAGCCTTGATCTCCTTGAGCAGGATCGCCTCACGGCCGTCCAGCCAGACGAAGTCGATCTTGTGGGCCATCTTCACGCCGTTGACGTCGCGATAGTCCGAGTAGTCGAACTGCGTCGGCATGCGGCCGATCAGCGACGGGCCGAAGCGGACCAGGCGCGTCAGCAGGCCCGTCTCCTTGTCGAAGTAGAGCGTCGCGAACGTGTTGCGCGGGCCGTTGCCCTGAATCACGTCGACTTCGCGCCCGTCGATCTCGGCCGGGTCCAGCGTGCGCAGGCGCGTCAGGACCTTGGTGATCTGCTGCGGAAACATCATCTGCGCGTCGAGCCTCGCGCCATCGAGTTCCGTGCCGTGCAGCTCGTGCTCGCCGAGCACGTTGAGCGGCGTCTTCGTCCAGCCCACCTTGCCGTCGTAGCTGCGCACCGTGGCGTCGCGTCCCTTCGCTTCCCTGTAGTGGATCACCATGCTGCGCTGGTCGGGGAACTTGCCGAACAGCTGCACCTCGCCGCCGCCGCCGAAGCCGCGGAAGCCGACGCTGGTCCCCGTCGCCGCGATGCTCGTGATCGCGCTGACCTTGTCGAGGCCCCCGAGCGCCTTCAGGTAACGCTCCACGATGGGCTCGGGGCGCGGGAGACCCGGGGCCGTGGCCATCACGAGATCCTCGGGGACGAAGTCCAGCTCCCCGTAGATCTGATCCATGGTCGGCGTCTGCACCGGCGTCGACCGCCCGCGGTGGCACGTCCAGCACGTGACCACCGTCCGGCCGCCGAAGTGCTGCTTGTTGATCGCGAGCACCATGAACGACATCTCGCGCGCCTTCTTCTTCATCGGCGTGTCGGCTTCCCACACGACGAGCGATGTGCCGGCGTTCAGGTGGCAGGTCGCGCAGTCGCCGCCCACCGCGTGGGTCATCAGGCCCATCAGCGGCAGGAAGTCGTCCATCGGGACGTCCTTCAGCGCCTGGACGTTCTTGAAGCCCTGACCGGCCGTCACGAGGCCGCCGGCCGCGGGCTTCGCGGCGGGCTTCGGCGCCTGTCCGGCCAGCACCACGGCCGCCGTCGCCACACCGGCGAGCACGGCCACCACACCCGCGAACTTCCTCATCACACTCACAGCGACGTTACACACGGTCGTACTCCTCTGCAGAATCAGCCTGCCGGCTCTACTTCGTCAGCGCTACTTCTTTTCCAGCGTCGCCGGGATGTCCACCATCAGGTGCGCATCCTTCTCGCCTTCGACGCCGGCGTATTCCATGATCTCGAAGCCCTTCTGGAGCTGACGCTTCAGCGTCTTCGCGACCGTGAAGGGCCGCGAGAAGACCTTCGGATCCTCGAACGTCGCGGAGTGCTGGATCGTGTCGCGGTCCACCCACTGCCACCGTTCCGTGATCTTCACCTCGTCCGACGCGAAGTCGCCGGACACGGAGTACCGCACACGGTCGTTGATGTTAGTCACCTCGACGACCAGCGTGGTGCCCTCCCACCGCCCGCGCGAGCTGCCCATCCACATCTTGACCGGCGCGTCCGGCTGCCGCCGGCCGTCGAGCGGGATGTAGCGGAACTCGTGCTGCGCCTCGTAGAGGATCAGCACGGCACCGGCCGGCTGCACGATCTGGAACGGGTTGACCGAGTAGTAGTTGATGCGGGGCACGCCGTCGGGCCAGCCGCGGTTGCGGCTGTCGACCTGCGCCTGATTCGGCGTCAGGTGCTCGAGCCGCACCTCGTCACGGCGCGTGCGCGCCCACGGCAGGTACGGAATCCGGCCGTCCGGCGGGTCGATGACGATGCCCGGCGACACGTTGGCCGTGCCCATCATCCCCGGCATGGGCTCCATGTTGGTGCCGGCGCCACCGCCTCCGCCGACCGCCTGGTAGATGCCCGCGATGTCCGGCTGGCCGTCCTTCAGCCTCGCCGGGGTCCACGTCGCCGGAGCCGCCTGCACGGCCGGACGCGCGGCGGGCGCCCCCTGCGCCATCGCGCGCGACGGCGCCACGGCGGCCAGCACGAGGCCGCCGGCGGCCGCCGCCAGCCAGGCGATGCGCATCACTGAAGCGGGCTCTGCCGGAAGAGCGGAACCGTCATGCCCTTCGTGCGGTCCTCGAACGTGTAGCAGAGGTAGTCGAGAATCTGCGCGTTCGGCTCGATGCGGCGGTAGAGCGGCATCTTGATCTTCCACGGCCGCGTGAAGACCTTCGGGTCGGTGATCGTCGCCTCGTAGTTCAGGTGGTCCTTGTCGATGCGGGAGAACCGCTCCTCGACCCGGAGCGCGTCGCTGTGGAAGTTGCCGGCGCGGTCGAACCACGTCAGGCCGTTGAAGTTCGTGACGTCCACGACGAGCGCGCCGCCTTCGTAGCGCCCGCGCGAATCCCCCAGGTAGAACTCCACGTCCTCCTGGTGCTTCGTGCCGTCCGTGTAGATGCGGCGCGTCATGTGGGCGTATTCGTACAGGATCGCCACCATGCCCGGCGTCTGCACGATCTGGAACGGGAACGGGAG
>JBFXBH010000101.1:8266-9542 GCA_050183355.1 Vicinamibacterales bacterium
GACCGGGCTAGTCCCGGACTTCCGGAAGTGACACTATCGTGCGGGCGGCTGAGCTGTGACGAAGACCGAGGTGCCGGACATGACGCGTGGCGCTCGACTGCCGGCGGTGCTCCTGATCGGCCTCATCCTGACGACGGGCCCGCCTGCCGCGCCGGCCGCGTCCACACCGGAAGAGGTTCTGTCGGCCTTCGTGGCCGGCTTCAACGATCGGAATGCGGCGCGCGCCGCGGCCGTGTTCGGCGTCGACGGCGAGCTGATGCTGCCGGATGAGCCGCCGGCGACGGGCCGGGCGGCCGTCCTCGCCACGCTTGACGCGCAGTTCCGGGTCACGCGGATGATCGACCTGCTGTCGGTCACTGTGACGCGCGCGGGCCGGCAGGCGGTCGCCGCCGGCCGCCTGACGATGTCCACGCGGACGCCGGTGCACGGCGCCGACATCCGGTCGGGCAGCTACCTGGCCGTGCTGCGTCAGGCCGCAGGCGGATGGGAGATCACCCACCTGATGTTCACGCTGCCGCTGCGGCCGGACTTCGTCGGCTGAGCCGCCTGTCATTCCCGCGACACCGGGACGCGCTCCTGCGCGTGGCGGCGACCTGTGCAGAACGCGGCGCGGAGCGCGACTGAAGTGTACGAGCCGGGTGCCGTTCTCAGGCGCCCGGGGAGCGCGAGCACCGCGTTCTGCACGGGTCGCCGTCGCGCGCCCGGGCGCGTTCTCCCTCAGTCCAGCGGACCGAGCGTCACGCGGAGGCCGCTCGCCAGCGTGAAGGACTGCACGCTCGCGACGCGCCGGCCGTCACGGGCCGGATAGGCACGCACGCGGACGCGGTCGCCCGGCCTCAGCATGGCGCGGCGCACGCCGCGGCGCAGCAGGCCGTTGGGCGGTGGGAGTTCGAGGCCCCAGCGGTCGACCGCGCCGGACGCGCCGCGCACGTCGATCCAGAGCATCGAGTGGGGATTGACCCACTCGACGACGGCGATCACGCCGTCGAGCGTGACCGGCCGCCGGGCGTCGAACTCGGCGGCAAACGAATGGTGGGCCCGGGGGACGGCCGCGGCCGCCAGCAGCCACACCGCGACCGCGCACGCGGCCGGCGGGCGCGCCATCGGCGCTACCGTCCGAGCCGCTTCATCAGCGCCCGCTGGTTGGGATACCAGAAGTCCAGGTGGCACTGCTCGCAGGCCTGGTCGAGGTCTTCCGCCGCCTGTTCGAGCGCGGCCACATCCTTCCGCTCGACGATCTCCATGACCGCGCGCCCGACGTTGCGCAGGGCCTCCA
>JBFXBH010000102.1:0-9393 GCA_050183355.1 Vicinamibacterales bacterium
TGGCGGCCTGATGAGCCTCCTCCGCCGCGTGTTCCGCGCCGCCGTCAGCCCGTTCCGCACCGCGTCCCGCTTCGACCAGCTCGTGGCGCTCGTCGAGCGCCGCATGGACAGCCTCGAACGCGGGCCGTTGCGGACGGTGCTGGACCGGCAGCAGCAGCTCGAGCAGCGCCTGGAAGGCCTTACGCGCGAGCAGGAGCGGCTGCGCCGCGTCGTGGCCGGCGAGGAACTGACGGACGACGACCGCGCCCGCGAGCCGTTCCGCGGGCCCCTGCCCGCGACGGTTGAGCCCGTGCCCGAGTCGGCGTGGGTCGACGCGGATTCGGACTGCCCGCCGAAGCCCATCGAGCGGCTGACGGCCTGCCCCGTGTGCGGCGAGACGGCGCGCACCGCCGTCTGCCACTACAACAAGATGATCACGATGGCGGCCGTGCCCGATGCGGCCGCCGCGATCTACGACTACGCGCTCTGCCACCGGTGCGGCGTGGTGTACGCCACGCGGCGGCCCGCCGGCGCGCGCTTCGCGTGGCTGCTCGAACACTTCGAGGAGAGCCTCGGCCGGGCGCAGATGGGTGTGCGGCGCGGCGGCAAGCTCACGCTGAGCTCCTACGAGCTGGACGACGCCGCCCGTGCGCAGCTCCGGGCCCTGGCGGCCCACGGTGTGTTCGTGTCCGAGCACAAGGGATTGACGCCGAAGGCGTTCCTCTGGCAGCTCCAGTCCGACCGTTTCGCGAACAGCCGGCACGTGGAACTGCTCGGGTCGCTGCTGCCGCTCAAGGCGCCGCGCGTGCTCGAGATCCGCTCGCGGCTCGGGTCCATCTCCGAGGGACTGCGCCGGCTCCATGGCGCGCGCGTGCAGGCGATGGCGATGTTCCCGAACCAGCGCTTCCTGATTCAGGAGGTCTACGGCATCCGTGCCGACGCGCCGCTGGACTTCGACCGGTTCACGGTGCCCTACGACCCGCCGTTCGACCTCATCGTCGCGAACCACATGGTCACGCACAGCATCCGGCCCGGCGAGTTCCTCGCCTCCGTGCGCGACGCGCTGGCACCGGGCGGGCACGTCTACTTCTTCAACGAGCCGCTCGAGGACGAGTTCCTGCGCGACGAGAAGTCGATGTTCAACACGCTGAACGCGTTCCACCTGCAGACGTTCAACCGCGAGTCGTTCGTCCGCGCGATCCGGACGGCCGGCTTCGACGTGGTGCACGTCGGCCGCGAGGGGCACAACCTGTTCTGCCTCGCGCGCAAGGCGGACGGGCCGCTGACGGTGGAGCCGATGCCGGAGGCCGAGGCGCGGCAGCGCCGCGTCGCCTACCGCCGGGCCTACGACCTCTCGATCGTGCTGCTGCCGGAGCACGCCCGCCCGCGCTTCGCCGACGTGTGGGAGAAGACGCTCGAGCGCGTGAAGGACCGCGGCCTGCTGGCCGAGGACGCCCGCGGCCGCCTGCGCGTCATGCGCGCCGTCGACTGACGGCAACCTGCCCCCGCGACCTCCGCTGGATCTCCGATGCGCCGCAGCGGTCCGGATGACCGGGCGGGGGCGGGCGATGCGCGTGGCGAGCGCGAATCAGTCTGTACAGGAGCCGGGTGCCGTCCACAGGCGCGCAGTGAGCGCCGGCACGCGCAATCGCCCGCCCCGCCCGGTCGTCCGGACCGGGTGCGCAGGTTCTGCACACGTTGCGAAGGCGTCAAACCGGGAGTAGCCTGATCCACGTGACGACCAAAGACACCGTTCGCGCGCTGCTCGACCGCCTGCCGGACGAGTGCAGCCTGGAGGACGTGCAGTACCACCTCTACGTCGTTCAGGCTGTGGAGAAGGGCGAAGACGACGAGCGGAACGGTCGCATGATTCCTCACGAGCAGGTCGAAGAAGAGCTTCGCCGCAAGTGGCTGCTCGGCCGCGCCGGGTAGTCTGGAGCGCTCAGGGGCCGTACAGGCGAAGGGCCGGCGGTGAGGCCGGCCCTGAGGTGTCGCGAGCCGCGCGTGGCGCCTAGTAGCTGAAGCTGCCGAAGAACGCGGACTTCTTGTGCGGGTCGCTCCACTTCGTGCCGAGCGCCGTGCCCATGAAGCTGTGCTGGTTGGCCGTGCCGAGCGTGGCGTTCGACGTCGAGGACAGCGGGTGGAACCACTGCATCGCGCCGCAGCTCGCGTCGTGGTCGATCTTCTTCGCCACGTCGAGGACGGCGTCGCCGGCCTTCACGTTGATCGCGTCCTTCGTGTCGGCGAACTGGATCGCGGTCGGCGTCACCTTGACCACCGTGCCCACGAGGCCGCGCGAGAGCTCGTTGGCCATCGCGATGAGGGCGATCTGCTGGACCTGCGTGGCGCGCTGGTCGACGTAGACCGCCGACTTCGTCGTGGCCTTGCCGCCGCCGATCTCCGTGATGCCCAGGTTCTGGTCGCCGTTGATCGCCGCGACCACCGAGAGATTGTCGATGGAGACGCCGTTGAAGGTGCCCTTGTCGACCTTCCAGGCCAGCACGGCCTGCCGGCCCGACGTGCCGGCCTCCGCGTTCATCACGCAGCCGCCGACGAAGACCTCCGCCGTGCGGGCTTCGAGATAGGTGCCCCTGCCCGAGCCGTTGCCGCCGGCGAGAAGCGTGGAGCCCGCGAGTCCGAGAAACGCCGCCAGGATGGTCAGTTGCTTCATGGCTTGAACCTCTGCGGAAAAGTGTAGCACCCGGCTATCGGGCCGTGTGGTCGTGCTGATGGTCCCCGTCCCCGTCGTGCCGGCAGCAGCCGCGTCCCTCGACGCAGCAGTCCGGCCGCACCGGGTGGCCGTCCGGCCCGAAGGCGTGGGAGGTCTCCTGGCACCAGTAGGACGCGGAGTCGTACGGGTCGAAGAACCGCAGCGCCTGCGGGTTGTTCACCGTCATCACGTACATCGCCTTGTGGCGGATGTGCTCGCACTGGACGCCCGGAACGACAGCAGGAGAGTCTGGATGCAGCATGGCTAGCTCCTTCTCCCGGCCGCTTCCATGACGGCGCGGGCGACGGCGGTCTTCGTGATCTGGATCTTGTATGCGTTCTGCGAGAGGGGCCGCGCGCCCTGCACGGCCGCCTCGGCCACGGCATCGGCCGTGGCCTGGTTCAGCGGCTTGCCGACCAGCGCCCGCTCCGCGGCGTCCGAGCGCCACGGCGTGGGCGCGACGGCGCCGAGCACCACGCGGGCGGAATCCACGACGCCGCCCTTCGTCGTCACGACGACGGTGGCGAACGCCATCGGCCAGTCCCGCGATTCCTTGAAGCGCACTTCGTAGTGGCCGCTCCGGATCGAGCCGGGGGCGGGGAGGATCACGTGCGTCAGCAGTTCGTCGTCGCCGAGCACGTTCTCCTTCTTCACGTTCTGCATCGTCGGCAGCGTGAAGTACTCGGCAGCCGGAATCTCGCGCGTCCCGCCGGGTCCCTCGACGACGAACCGCGCGCCGTAGGCCACGCACGGCACGGCCAGGCTCGACGGGTGGACGATCTTGCTCGGCCCGTCGTTGCCGAAGATCGCGTTGTACTGGTTCTCGCCGTCCACCGAGAAGCAGCGGTTGCCGCCCTTCTTGAAGCAGACGAACTCTTCCTGCCGGAAGTACCAGCAGCGCGGGCGCTGATTCAGGTTGCCACCGACCGTGCCCTGATGCCGGATCTGCGGCGAGCCGACGGCGGCCGCGGCCTCGGCGAGGGCGGGGTACATCCGCCGCACCTGCGCGTTGGTGGACAGCGCGTCGATGGTCATCGCGGCGCCGATCTTCAGGCCGCCGGCCACCGGCGTCACGGTGGCGTCGAGCGCCTGCTTGACGTTGACCAGCGTGTCGGCCGGATCGATGTAGTCCTTCTGGCGGGCCAGGATGTCCTGGCCCCCGGCCAGCGGGCGCACGACGCCGCCGGCCTTCAGGGCCGCGATCGCGTCCTGCGCGGTCGTCGGGCTGACGTAGGCAAAGGCCTTCATGCCTTCCTCCCGGCCCTGTGGGCCTCGAGCGCGGCCAGCACCCGGTGCGGGTGCAGCGGCAGGCTCCGGATCGTGGCGCCGGTGGCGTTGCGCACGGCGTTGGCGATGGCCGACGCCGTGGGCACCGTGGGCGGTTCGCCGATGCCGATCACGCCGCGTTCGGGCATGTTCATCAGCATCACCTCGACCTTGGGAATGTCCGCCATGCTGGCCAGCAGATAGTGCTCCATGTTCGGGTTGACCATCTGGCCGGTGCGGCGGTCGAGCAGCCGGTCCTCGAACAGCGCGAAGTTGATCGAGCTGATCACGCCGCCGTAGACCTGCGACTCGGCGAGGAGCTTGTTGACGACGAGGCCGCAGTCCTGGATGGCCAGCACGCGGTCCACCTTGACGATGCCCGTGTCGGTGTCCACGGTCACCTCGGCGAACTGCACGCCGGACGTGTTGACCGAGGAGAGTCCGGGCTCCCACGCGTTGTCGATCGAGATCGGCTCCTGCCCGAGGTGCTTGCAGGCCGCCTTCCACGACAGGGACTTGCCGCCGCCCTGCACGCGGCCGTTGACGACGCTCAGCTTCGAGGGGTCCACGCCGATCGCGGCGCCGACGCGGGCGAGCAGCGCGTCCTTCGCGCGGCCGGTCGCGATGCGGATGGCCGGTGCGATGCCGGGCGTGGCCGTGCTCCCGCCGGAGACGCCGGCAAACGGCAGCAGCGTGTCACCGATCTCCGCCTTCACCGTGGCGAGCGGCACGCCCAGCGTATCGGCCGCGATGACGCCGACGACCGTCCGCGTGCCGGTGCCGAGGTCCTGCGTGCCGCACTTCACGACGACCGAGCCGTCCGCGAAGATGTCGACGTGCGCGTTGCCCGCGCGCCCGCCGCCGCCCCACTGGCAGGCGGAGACGCCCATGCCGCGCTTCAGGCGGCCGGTGCCGCTGTCGCCGGTGGCGTGGCGCTTGTCCCAGCCGAACTTCTTCGCGCCGATCCGGTAGTACTCCGCCCACATCGCGTCGGGCGCGGTCGGCGGCAGATTCTTCAGCCGGAACTCGATGGGATCCATCTTCACGAGATCCGCGAGTTCATCCATCAGCACTTCGGTCGCGAAGCATCCCTGCGGGTGGCCCGGCGCCCGCATCGGCCGCTGGTTGCCGGCGTTGATGTAGACGTCGAGGTGCGTCCGCTTCCGGTTCGGGAACTGGTAGATGTAGGGCAACGGGAACTGCGCGCCCTGACCGGCGCCGCCCGTGCCCCACGTCTGCGCCTCGAAGGCCACGCACTTGCCGTCCGCCGTGACGCCGGCCCGGATCTTCGAGAACGCCGACGGGCGGTTGCCGCTGTCGAGGTGCTCTTCCTTGCGGTCGAGCATCAGCTTCACCGGCGTGCCGGTCATCAGCGCGAGCCGTGCGGGGATGACCACGGCCGCGTCCGCCGAGACCTTGCTGCCGAAGCCGCCGCCCATGTACTCGCAGATGACGCGGATGTTCGCCTCGGGGATCTTCAGCGCGCCGGCGAGCTGCTGCCGCGTGGCGTGCACGCCCTGCGTCGAGACCCACGCCGTGAGTTTGTCGCCGGTCCACTCGCACACCGAGCCGTGCGATTCGAGGCAGACGTGCGTGATGACCTGCGTTTCGTAGGTCGCCTCGACCACGTGCGCCGCGGACTTGAAGCCGGCGGCCAGGTCGCCGGCCTCGGCCGTCTGCCCGGGACGCGTGTTGCCGTTCGGGAAGATCTTCGGCGTCGCGGCGTCCATGCTCGTCGCTTCGCGGACGGAGAACGGCAGCGTCTCGTAGGTCACCTTGACGAGCCGCGCGGCGTCGCGCGCGCGATCCTCGGAATCGGCCGCGACGGCCGCCACGACGTCGCCCTGATACATGACCTCGGCGCCCGGGTCGCGCCACGCCAGCACCGCGCGGACGCCCGGCGCGGCCTTCGCGGCGGAGAGGTCGATCGCGACGATCTTCGCGTGCGGGTGCGGCGAGCGGACGGCGCGGGCCCACAGCATGCCCGGCCGGTGGACGTCGTAGGTGTAGACCGCCTTACCGGAGACCTTCGCCGGGCCGTCCACGCGCTCGACGCGCTGGCTGAGGAGCGGCGTCTTCGCGGGCGGCTGCACCCAGGCGTACTTCTTCGCGTTCTCCGTCGGCGCGTTCGGGTTCGCGGCCGGCGGCTGCTGCATCGTTTCGTTAGCCAAGGTGCACCCCCGCGGCCTGATGCGCCGCTTCCAGCACCCGGTTGAAGGTGCCGCAGCGGCAGACGTTCCCGTTCAGCTCGTGCTTGATCTGCGCGGGCGTCGGGTGCGGGAACTTCTCGATGAGCGCGACGGTGGCCATCACGAAGCCCGGCGTGCAGAAGCCGCACATCATCGCGTCCCGGTCGCAGAAGGCTTCCTGCACCGGATGGAGCGTGCCGTCCTTCGCGAGGCCGTCGACCGTGCGGATCTTCTTGCCCTGGCTCTCGATCGCCAGCGTCGAACACGAGTAGACCGTCGTGCCGTCGACGATCATCGTGCAGGCGCCGCAGGTGCCGCGGTCGCAGACGCGCTTGTTGCCGGTGAGCATCGCGTGGTCGCGCACGGCGTCAAGCAGCGTGACGCGCGGCTCGATGTGGAGGTTGTAGGGCCTGCCGTTGATGGTCAGGCGCACCGGCACGGGGCCGGGTCCGAGCGTGCCGGGCGCCGCGTGGGCGGTTTCGCCCTCGGCGGCCGCCAGGACGCCGGTGGCAAGGCCGCCGACGCCGACGCTCTTGAAAAAGTCGCGGCGTGAGACGGCGGAAACGTCGTCTTCGTTCTGTGCCATGAGTTGCCTCGTGGGAGTAGGGTCCCGAAAGGGGGAATATACCCGCCAATTCACTGAGAGGCAATCACTTAGCCCCACCTCTGCCACCGACAAGAATGGAGAGGGGCCGGCGAAAATGTCGGCGTACACGAAAACGCGGGGAATTCCGAAGAATCCCCCGCGTGAAACTGGCGTGAAGCAGTTTAGTTGAGGACCCGGATCACGATGCGGCGGTTCTGCGCCCGGCCCTCGCGCGTCTTGTTGGACGCCACGGGATTCTCCTCGCCGAAGCTGAACACGCTCATCCGGTGCAGCGGGATCTTGTGCTGCGCGTAGATGTACTCCTTGACCGACTCGGCGCGCGCCAGGCCCAGCCGCTTGTTGCCCTCGACGGAGCCCCGGTCGTCGGTGTGGCCCTCGATCTCGAAGTAAACCGCCTTCGGGTCGGCCTTCAGCTTGTTGACCAGGTCGTCAATCCGGACTTTGGCCTCTTCGGGCAGTTCCGAGCTGCCGAACTGGAAGTTGCCCTGGTCCTCGCTCAGCGTGACCTCGAGCAGGAGCTTCTTCTTGTCGGCGTCCACGACGGCCTTCACGGCCGCGGCTTCGGCGCCGGCCGCCGCCGCCTTGGTGTCGGCCGCCTTGGCTGCCGCCGCCGCCGCGTTGGCCGCGTTCTGCGCGGTCGCCGCGGACTTGCCGGCCGCCTCGGCCTTCTGGTCGACCTGGCCGATCCGGCCTTCGGCCGCCGTCACGCGGGACTGCGTCTGCTCGACCGTGCCGCCGAGCGTGTCGACCTTGCTGTTGACCTCGCCGACCGACGTGCGGACGAACTTCTTCGTGGCGCAGGCCGGAGCCGCCGCCACCGCGAGGGCCAGCAGGCCCGTGCTGAGTGCTGTGAGTTTCATCTGATGCCTCCTTCTTCCAGTAACCGTTTCAAAGAATCCTGTGTCGAGCGACCGGCCGCCGTCCGCGGGCTGTCTATTCCGGCGTCGGCATGGCAGCCCCCGTTCCCGACATGTAGCCGCCGCGGGCGTGCACGGCCAGCCGCTTGCGCGTGGAGCGCACCTCGATCGGATGCCAGCCGGGACGGGCATCCGGTTCGAAGGTCAGCACGTACTGGTGGCGCAGTTCGGCCACCAGACCATCGAGCGCCGTCGTGAACTCCGCGGGCGTGCTCACGATGGCCATGTCGCCGCCGGTCCAGCGCGCCAGGTCGGCCAGCGTCGCCGTGGAGGCGGCACGGCCGTCCACGGAGAGCAGCGCCAGGCGCTCGGCGGGGTTGTCAACCGGCGCCGCGACCACCACGAGGTAGACCGGCACCTGAATCTCGCTGGCGATGCCGGAGACCTCCGCGGCGCTCAGGCGGCTGCCCGTGTCCACGCCGTCGGTGATCACGAGCACCGCGCGGTGCGGGTTCGGCCGGGTCGCGACCTTCCGGGCGGTTTCGCCGAGCGCGTCGTAGAGCGACGTCAGCCCCCAGGGCGTGCCGGCCAGGTTCACGGCGGTCACACGCGCGAGATCCTTCGTGAACGCCCGGACCTCCTGCAACGTGCTGTCGAAGGTCAGCAACGCGGCCTCGTCCCGGCCCGGCTGGAGTCGTGCCATTGTCTCAGAGACGACCCGCCGCGCGCGGTCCATGTTGCCGCCGACCGCCATGCTGCCGCTGATGTCCAGCAGGACGGCCAGGCTGATCGCCGCCTCGTCCTCGATGAACCCGCGGACCGTGCGCGGCGTGCCGCTGTCGAACACGATGAGATCGCGCCGGGTCAGGCCCTTGACGGGCCGGCCGCGCTGGTCCCGGACGGTCACGCTGAGCGTGACGGCTTCCACGCCGCCCCGGAAGGTCGGCGGGAGGTCGCGGACCGGCTGAGCGGTGGCGCCGTGCGCCCCGCCCGCCGTTGCCGCCGCCACCAGGACGGCACCGACGACCTGCCGGATCCCCTTCACGGTGGCCCCATGTTCAAAGCCGCTGCCAGATCCGGAAATCGACTGGAACGGGCCCAATCCTGCACAAAGAGGCCCATCAGGGACCGCCGGAGAACCCTCCGGCCGTGTAACTGTTACGCGGCCCGGCCGGCCGTGGACGGGCAGTGTCCCGCACCGTGGGGGAATTCGCGCGCCAGCCTCGTGGGCCGAAACAGATCCCGACCGCCTCCCGGGTTCGGTTCTAAGATTGCCGGATGCCGAATGTGACCGGAATGATTCCGGCGGCCGACCGTGTGAGCCGCTTTTCCTACGCGATCCGCAACATCGTGGGGGAAGCCCGGGCCGTCGAGGCCTCCGGCCGGCGTGTGCGCTACATGAACATCGGCGACCCGGTGGCCTTCGGCTTCCAGCCCCCCGCCCACCTGATCGAAGCGGCCACGAAGGCCATGCGGGACGGCCACAACGGCTACCTCTCGTCGACGGGCATCCTGGAGGGACGGGAGGCGGTCGCAGACGACTACGCCGCGCGGGGCGTCCGCGTGTCGCCGGACCGCGTCCTGCTGACGACCGGCACGTCCGAGGGGATCGAGCTGGCGTTGACGGCCATCGTCAACCCGGGCGACGAAGTGCTCGTGCCGTGCCCGACGTATCCGCTCTACACGGCGATCCTCGCGAAGCTGGGCGCCGTGCCCAGCTACTACACGACGGACCCCGAACGCGGCTGGTTGCCCGACGTCGCGCAACTGGAATCGCTCGTGACG
>JBFXBH010000103.1:0-9352 GCA_050183355.1 Vicinamibacterales bacterium
CGATCTCCACCGGGGTGCCGTCCGGCAGGTACGGCATGTCCTCCTCGGGGAGGATGCGCGCGATGACGCCCTTGTTGCCGTGGCGGCCGGCCATCTTGTCGCCGACCGACAGCTTGCGCTTCATCGCCACGTACACCTTGACGAGCTTGATCACGCCTGGCGGCAGTTCGTCGCCGCGGCGGATCTTCTCCTTCTTCTCCTCGAAGAGCTGGCGCACCACTTCGACCTGGCGCTCCGTCCGCTCCTCGAGCAGGCGCAGCTCGCCTTCGAGCCGCGGGTCGTCCGACTGGATCTTCAGGCGGACCATCTGCTCGTAGGCCACGCCCTCGAGCACGTCGGGCGTAAGCACCGTGCCCTTCTTCAGGATCCGCTCGCGGCCGTACTCGTCGAACGCGTCGGCACGCAGCGTCTGGTTCTGCAGCATCTGGATCACGCGCTTCTTCACCTCGTCGTGAAGAATGCGGATCTCGTCCTGCAGGTTCTTTTCCATCAGGTCGAGCTCGTCCTGCTCGATGGCCTTCGCGCGGTCGTCCTTCTCGATGCCCTTGCGCGAGAAGATCTTGACGCCGACGATGATGCCCTCGATGCCGGGCGGGCAGATCAGCGACGCGTCGCGCACGTCGCCGGCCTTCTCGCCGAAGATCGCGCGGAGGAGCTTCTCTTCCGGCGTGAGCTGCGTCTCGCCCTTCGGCGTCACCTTGCCGACGAGGATGTCGCCGGGCTTCACGTAGGCGCCGATGCGGATGATGCCGCTGTCGTCGAGGTCGCGGAGGTAGTTCTCCGACACGTTCGGGATGTCGCGGGTGATTTCCTCCGGACCCAGCTTCGTGTCGCGCGCCTCGATCTCGAACTCCTCGATGTGGATCGACGTGTAGTAGTCGTCCTTCACCATCCGCTCGGACACGAGGATGGCGTCCTCGAAGTTGTAGCCGCGCCAGGGCATGAAGGCCACGAGCACGTTCCGGCCCAGCGCCAGTTCGCCCTGCTCCGTGCAGGGGCCGTCCGCCAGGACCTGCCCCTTCACGGCCCGCTGCCCGACGCGCACGATGGGCTTCTGGTTGATGCAGGTGTTCTGGTTGGACCGCTTGAACTTCGTCATCGGGTAGATGTCGGCGCCGAGATCCCGGCCGGCGTCGTCACCTTCCCCTTCCACGCGCACCACGATGCGCTGGCTGTCGACGTAGTCGATCGTGCCCGAGCGGCGCGCCACCACCACGGCGCCCGAGTCGCGGGCGGTGATGTACTCCATGCCCGTGCCGACGTACGGCGCGCGGGCGCGGAGCAGCGGCACGGCCTGGCGCTGCATGTTCGCGCCCATCAGCGCGCGGTTCGCGTCGTCGTTCTCGAGGAACGGCACGAGCGATGCGGCCACCGAGACGAGCTGCTTCGGCGACACGTCGATGAAGTGGATGTCGGTCGGCGGCGCGAGGATGAAGTCGCCGGCGTGCCGTGCGTCCACGCGGTCCTGCACGAAGCGGCCGTCCTCGTCGAGCGGCGCGTTCGCCTGCGCGATCGTGTAGTTGTCCTCTTCCCAGGCGGACAGGTAGAAGGAGTACGGCTCGAATTCGAGCCCCTTCTTCTTGGAGCGGCCGTCGGCGCCGACGATCTCGTCCCACTCGACCACGTCGCCGGCCTTGTACTTCGTGTGGCCGCCGGCGTTGGTGACCTGCACGTAGTCGATGACCCGGCCGTCCTTGACCTTGCGGTAGGGCGACTCGATGAAGCCGAACTCGTTGATCCGCGCGTAGCACGAGAGCGACGAGATCAGGCCGATGTTCGGACCTTCCGGCGTCTCAATCGGGCAGATGCGGCCGTAGTGCGTCGGGTGCACGTCGCGCACCTCGAAGCCGGCGCGCTCGCGCGACAGGCCGCCGGGCCCGAGCGCCGAGAGACGCCGCTTGTGCGTGATCTCGGAGAGCGGGTTGGTCTGGTCCATGAACTGCGAGAGCTGCGACGACCCGAAGAACTCGCGAATCGCGGCCATGACCGGCTTCGCGTTGATCAGGTCGTGCGGCATGGCGGTCGCCATTTCCTGGTAGACCGACATCTTTTCCTTGATGGCCCGCTCCATGCGGACGAGGCCGATCCGGAACTGGTTCTCGAGCAGTTCGCCGACCGACCGGACGCGGCGGTTGCCGAGGTGGTCGATGTCGTCGACGTTCGCCGGGTTCTTGCGCAGCTTGAGCTGGCACTTGATGACTTCGTAGAAGTCCTGCGGGTGCAGGATCTTCTCGTCGAGCGGCGTCTTCAGGCCGAGCTTGGTGTTGAGCTTGAGCCGGCCGACTCGCGAGAAGTCGTACTTCTGCGCGTTGAAGAACATGTTCTCGAAGAGCGTCCGCGAGCTGTCCAGCGTCGGCGGGTCGCCCGGCCGGAGGCGGCGGTAGATCTCGATCAGCGCCTCTTCGTGCGTCCGGATCGGGTCCTTCTTCAGCGTCTGGCTGACGATCGGGCCGACGTCATCGCGCTCGGGGAAGAACAGGTCCAGGAACTCGACGTTCTTCTCCTGCGCCATCGAGATGACGCGCGGGGTCAGCTCGTCGTTGGCCTCGAGGATGACCTCGCCCGTCTCCGGGTCCACGATGTCGGCCGCGGCGAACGCGCCCTCGAGCGCCTCGTCGGCGATCGGCACCGCCTTGACGTTGGCCTTGCGCAGCGCGGCGAGGCCGTTGGCCGTGATCTTCTTGCCCGACTGGATCGTCATGTCGGGGGTCTTCACTTCACCGGCCGCGCGGAGGCCGAGCAGGCTGTCGTTGACCGCCCACTTCAGCGCCGGGCCCTGGTTCAGGAAGACGCGATCGACGGAATGGAACGTCCGGATGATCTCGTCGGCGCCGCGCAGGCCGAGCGCCCGCAGGAACACCGTGGCGAGGAACTTCCGCTTGCGGTCGATGCGGACGTAGAGCAGGTTCTTCTGGTCGTACTCGAACTCCACCCACGACCCGCGATACGGGATGATCTGCGAGACGTACAGCGTCTTGTCTTCCGAGTGGAAGAACGCGCCGGGCGACCGGTGGAGCTGCGAGACGATCACGCGCTCCGTGCCGTTGATGATGAACGTGCCGTTGTCCGTCATCAGCGGGATGTCGCCGAAGTAGACCTCCTGCTCCTTGATGTCGCGGATGGTCTTCACACCGGTCTCGGGGTCCTTGTTCCAGACCACGAGACGGATGGTGACCTTGAGCGGCACGGCGTACGTCATGCCGCGCTCCTGGCACTCATCCACGTCATACTTGAGCTTCATGCCGACGGTGGTGCCGCAGATGTCGCAGACGTCGCCGCGGGCGTGGTTGTCCTTGCCGCACTGCGCGCAGAGCACCTGGTGGTCGCCGTAGGGGTCCGCGATGATCGTCGCGCCGCAGCCCGTGCAGGGCTTCCGCAGGTGCTGCAGGCCCGCGAGCTTGCCGCACTTGCACTCCCAGTTCCCGATCGAATACTCGATGAACTCCAGCGACGAGTTCTCGCGGAAGTCGCTGATCGGGAACACGGACTTGAACACCGACTGGAGGCCGGCGTCCTCGCGCTCCGACGGGAGGCGGTTCATCTGCAGGAACCGCTCGTAGGACTTGCGCTGGATCTCGATCAGGTTCGGAATCGGAACCGTGGTCTTGATCTTGGAAAAGTCCTTGCGCTCGCGGTAGACGTTCTTCGGAAGGCTGTACATCGGCGGTTGAACCTCGTGGATCGTGGGTTCGCGGTCATCTCAACACCCCCGGGCAACGGCGATGATGCCCGGGCGTGGCACAAACAATTTCAGCGGGACGGCTCCCCCGGAGCCGCCCCGCGCCGTGCTGTGTGTCGACGAGCCCCGGGGGCTAGTCGATCTTGACCTTCGCGCCGACTTCCGCGAACTTCTTCTCGATTCCGGCGGCCTCGTCCTTCGAGACGCCTTCCTTCAGCGGCTTGGGCGCGCTCTCGACGAGGTCCTTGGCTTCCTTGAGGCCGAGGTTCGTCACTTCACGCACCACCTTGATGACCTTGATCTTGTCCGCGCCCACGTCCGTGAGCGTGACCGTGAACTCGGTCTTCTCTTCCGCCGCAGCCGCCGCGCCGCCACCGGCCGGGGCCGCGCCACCCGCCACGACCATCGGCATCGCCGCGGCCGCGGAGACGCCGAGTTCGGTCTCGAGCGCCTTCACGAGCTGCGAGAGCTCGAGCACGCTGATGCCCTTGATGTAGTCGACTACCTGCTGCTGATTCAGTTCGGCCATTGTCCTGTTCTCTCTCTTCTATGAACGGGGCGGGAGCCCCTACGTTGTTATGTAAGGGCGGCCCTATGCCGCGCCCGCTTCCTGCTTCTTCTTTTCCGCCTGCACGAGCACCGACATCAGGTCGCGCGGCGCGGCGTTCAGCACCGTGACGATCTGCTGCATCGGCGCCTGCAGCACGAACAGCAACTTCGCGTAGAGCTCGGGCTTGCCGGGCATCGTCGCGAGTTCGTTGACTTCACCGGCCTTGATGGCCCGGCCCTGCACCACCGCTGCCTTGACGGTCAGCGCGGGGGCGGTCTTGATGAACGTCGTCAGCGTCTTGGCCAGCGCCACGACGTCATCGGCGGTATAGGCGATCGCCGTCGTGCCCACGAACGAGGCTTCGAGCGCGGCAAACGGCGTTCCGGCGCTCGCCTTCTTCGCGAGCGTGTTCTTGACCACCCGGTACTGCGCGCGCGCGGCGCGCAGCTGGCGGCGAAGCTCGGTGACCTGCGGCACGTCCAGGCCACGGAAATCCACCAGGATGGCGGAATCCGCGGTACGGAAGGCCGTGGTCAGGTCCTGGAGCTCCTGCTCCTTGTCAGCTCTGGTGACCGCCATGTCAGTGCTTCACCCTTTCGTCGATGTGCGCGGTGTCGATCGCGATGCCGGGCCCCATCGTCGACGACAGCGTCACCGACTTCAGGTACTTGCCCTTGGCCGCCGACGGCTTGGCCTTGACCACGCTGTCCACGAGGGCGTGCGCGTTCTCCACCAGCGTCTCGGTCGCGAACGACGTCTTGCCGACCGGGGCGTGGATGATCCCGGTCTTGTCGACCCGGAACTCCACCTTGCCGGCCTTGATTTCCTGAACGGCCTTCCGCACGTCGGCGGTCACGGTGCCGGTCTTCGGGTTCGGCATCAGGCCGCGGGGGCCCAGCACCTTGCCGAGACGGCCGACGGCGCGCATCATGTCCGGCGTCGCCACCACCGCGTCGAAGTCCATCCAGCCGCCGGTGATCTTCTCCACCACTTCCTCGCCGGCCACGAAGTCGGCGCCGGCTTCGGTCGCCTCCTTCTGCTTGTCGGCGCCGGCGATCACCAGCACGGTCTTGCTCTTGCCCAGGCCGTGCGGCAGGACGACCGTGCCGCGGACCATCTGGTCCGCGTGCTTCGGGTCCACGCCCAGGCGCAGGGCCATCTCCACCGTCTCGTCGAACTTGGCGAACTTCACCTTCTGAAGAAGGGGAACTGCCTCCTCGAGCGAGTACGGCCGGTCCTCCACCTGTGCGGCGGCGGCCGTGAATTTCTTGCCGTGTCGTGCCATGGTCCTCCTTGTGGTGCTAGCGCCCTTCGCCTTCGCTCGGGGCTCCCACTGTGAAACGCCGCGGATCACCCGCGACGGGTGTCAGCCGATGACGTCGATCCCCATCGACCGCGCGGTCCCCCGCACGGTCTTGACCGCCGACTCCAGCGATTCGCAGTTCAGGTCGGGCATCTTCGTCTTCGCGATGTCCTCGACCTGCTTGGCCGTCACGCTGCCCACCTTGTTCCGGTTGGGCTCGGCCGATCCCTTGGCCAGGTTCGCCACCTTCTTCAGCAGCACCGACGCCGGCGGCGTCTTGGTGACGAAGCTGTAGCTGCGGTCGGCGTAGATCGTCACGACGGCCGGAATGATCAGCCCGTCGTCCTTCGCCGTCTTCGCATTGAAGTTCTTGCAGAAGTCCATGATGTTCACGCCGTGCGGACCGAGCGCGGTGCCGACCGGCGGCGCGGGCGTGGCCTTGCCCGCGGGAATCTGCAACTTCACCATGGCCTGAACTTTTTTCGCCATCTCTACCTCTACCGGATCGCCTTAACGCCGGTCCTTCGGAACCTAAATCTTCTCCACCTGCAGGAAGTCGAGTTCGACCGGCGTCGCGCGGCCGAAGATGGTCACCATCACCTTCAGCGTGTTGCGGTCGACGTTCACCTCGTCCACGACGCCGTTGAAGCTCGTGAACGGCCCCTCGTTGATGCGGACCTGGTCGCCCTTGTCGAACGTGTACTTCGGCTTCGGCTTCTCCGCCGCGGTCTTCACCTGGACGAGGATGTGGTCGACTTCTTCCTTGCTCAGCGGCGTCGGCTTGCTGCCCGCGCCGACGAACCCCGTGACCTTGGGCGTGTTCTTCACCACGTGCCACGCGTTGTCGGACATGTGCATCTCGACAAGGATGTAGCCCGGGAAGAACCGCCGCGCGCTCTTGACCTCGCGGCCGCCCCGCTTCTCGACGATGTCCTCCGTCGGGATCAGGACCTCGCCGATCTCATGCTGCAGCCCGTAGGCCGCCACACGCTGCTCGAGAGACTCCTTGACCTTGTTCTCGAAGCCCGAGTAGGTGTGGACGATGTACCAGTTCTTCGTGGCGTCGTCTGTCATGCCCCACCGAACTTCGCGAAGATCCAGTTCACGAACGAGCTCATCCCGAGGTCAAGGACGAACAGATACAGCCCGAAGAACGCCGACACCAGAATGACGACGAGCGTCGTGGCGTAGACCTCGCGACTGGACGGCCAGGTCACGCGCTTCATCTCGTTTCGCACTTCGACGAGGAAGTCGCGGCCCGCCTGGAACCAGTTCCTGCCGCCTTCGGTTCCCACCGCCGGCGTCTTTACGTTCTCGATCGTGGCCATACGTTTTCTACCGCTACCGTCTCCGCATTCGCTGCGGCGTCACCACCGCCAGCCGTCCCCGCCCGCCCGGCTGCGCCGGCACCGCGAAGTTGGCAGGTCAGGAGGGACTCGAACCCCCAGCCCTCGGTTTTGGAGACCGATGCTCTACCAATTGAGCTACTGACCTGTGCGCGCTACTTGCTTTCCTTGTGCGCCGTGTGCTTCCGGCAGAAGCGGCAGTACTTGTTCATCTCGAGCCGCTCGGTCGTCTTCTTCTTGTTCTTCGTCGTGCTGTAGTTGCGACGCTTGCAGTCGCCACAGGCCATGTGGATGATGTCGCGCATTGTTCTGCCCTCTGCTCCGCGCTGCTATTCGATGATCTCGGTGATCGTGCCGGCGCCCACCGTGCGGCCGCCCTCGCGGATCGCGAACCGGCTGCCCTTCTCGATCGCCACCGGCGTGATCAGCTCGCCCGTGATCGCCGTGTTGTCCCCCGGCATCACCATCTCGACGCCCTCGGGCAGCTTCAGGATCCCCGTCACGTCCGTCGTCCGGATGTAGAACTGCGGCCGATACCCGTTGAAGAACGGCGTGTGCCGCCCGCCCTCTTCCTTCGACAGGATGTACACCTCACCCTTGAACTTCGAGTGCGGCGTGATCGACCCCGGCTTCGCCAGCACCTGCCCGCGCTCCACGTCGCTCTTCTCGACGCCCCGCAGCAGAATCCCGACGTTGTCCCCGGCCTGCCCTTCGTCCAGCAGCTTCCGGAACATCTCCACGCCCGTCACGACCTTCTTCACCGTCGGCTTGAACCCGACGATCTCGATTTCCTCGCCGACCTTCACCTTGCCGCGCTCGATCCGGCCCGTCACCACCGTGCCACGGCCCGAGATCGAGAACACGTCCTCGATCGGCATCATGAACGGCTTGTCCGTGTCGCGCTCCGGCAGCGGAATGTAGGTGTCGAGCGCATCCATCAGCTTCAGGATCGACTCGACGCCCGCCGCGTCCCCGTTGATCGCGCCGAGCGCGCTCACGCGCACCACCGGCGTGTCATCGCCCGGGAAGCCGTAGCTCGTCAGCAGCTCCCGCACTTCCATCTCGACCAGGTCCAGCAGTTCCGGGTCGTCGACCGCGTCCACCTTGTTCAACGCGACCACCAGATACGGCACGTTCACCTGCTTCGCCAGCAGCACGTGCTCCCGCGTCTGCGGCATCGGGCCGTCCGTCGCGCTCACCACGAGAATCGCGCCGTCCATCTGCGCCGCGCCCGTGATCATGTTCTTGATGTAGTCCGCGTGCCCCGGGCAGTCCACGTGCGCGTAGTGCCGGTTCGCCGTCCCGTATTCCACGTGGCTCGACGCGATCGTCAGAATCTTCGTGTCGTCGCGACGGCCCTGCGATTCCGACGCCTTCGCCACCTCGTCATACGGCACGAACTTCGCCCAGCCCTTGTCCGCCGCCACCTTCGTCAGTGCCGCCGTCAGGGTCGTCTTCCCGTGGTCAATGTGGCCGATCGTCCCCACGTTGACGTGCGGTTTGGACCGGTCGAACTTTTCCTTCGCCATGTGCGTGTGCTCTCTCTACAGAAGTTGCGTCGCTACCCACGTGCCCGGCCCGAGGACGATGCCCGCGGGCGAAATCTGGAGCCGATGACCAGGATCGAACTGGTGACCTCGTCCTTACCAAGGACGTGCTCTGCCAACTGAGCTACATCGGCCTTCACCTGCCGCGACCGTTCGTGCCAGCCGTGGCGTCCTGCCCTCGGCAAGGACAGTGCTCAGAGACGGTTCGGGAGCAGGGGGATGGAGCGGGAGACGGGGATCGAACCCGCGACCAACAGCTTGGAAGGCTGTGACTCTACCACTGAGTTACTCCCGCCTACGCGCCCTGCTCGCCCTGCCGCCGTCCTACCTCACTACCCGCGCCGTCCTTCCGAAAAACCCGATCGTTCCCAACAACTCACTGCCCGAAAGACCCCGATGCTCCAAACCCGCTGAGCGCCGTTCCCAAAGCCCAGCAGTTCGAAGCACCTCGTTGCCCACTCGCTAGCGCGGCGAATACCGCCGCGCCAGAAAACACTGTGGAGGGGAGGCCCCTCCCCGCCAACTTTCACTCGTCACGCGCCAACGAACTCAGAGCGCGTGACCCTGAGAAAGTTGGTGGGGAGGGGAGGGTTCGAACCTCCGTAGCCCGATGGGCGGCAGATTTACAGTCTGCTGCGATTGACCACTCCGCCACCTCCCCGAATTGCCGCGCCGCACCGATCGACACTGCTTCGGAGACGCGTCCGCCGGAAGCGCCTTCAACGAAGCAACCGTCAATTGTGTGCTGAAACCGATGTGTTTGCCTTTACGTACCCCGAAGAAAGACGGCCCAGGAAAGTGGAGCTGGCGGAGGGATTTGAACCCCCGACCAGCTGATTACAAATCAGCTGCTCTACCGGACTGAGCTACGCCAGCCAGACAAAGAGCGTATCGTAGCACGTCGCGTGCCAGTGGTGTCAACGCCAG
>JBFXBH010000104.1:0-9276 GCA_050183355.1 Vicinamibacterales bacterium
CGCACCGGCACGAGCTGCTGCTCGACGGCGAGCAGGCTCTCCATCACGCGGTCCCGCTGGTCCGCGGCCTCATGAAACGCGTCCAGGTCCTCGGCCGCGCCGGCCCGTCCCTGCTGCAGGGCCAGGTCCTCCAGCCGTGTCAGCAGCGTCAGCTCGGCGTCGAGTCCGGCCTGGTACTGCGCGAGCAGCCCGTCGAGGGCCTGCGCGGTCATCGGCCCGCCGCGGCGAGGGCGGCGTCAGGGGCGGTGGCGATCTTCGCCCACGCCTCGCGCATGCTGCCGAGGAGCTTCTGCACCTCGGCGATCGCGGCGTCATCCTGCTTCGCCGTGGCGTCGAGCAGCCGGCTGGTCATATAGGTATAGAGGCGGTCGAGGTCGTGCGCGACCTGGCCACCCTGCGCCATGTCGAGCGTGCCCTGCAGCTCGCCGATGATGGCCTGTGCGCGGGCGACGGCCCGGGTGCGTGCGGGCTTGTCGTGTCGCCCGGCGGCCCCGGCAGCCTCGCCGAGGAACCGGATGGCGCCGTCGTAGAGCAGCACGACGACTTCGAGCGGCGACCGCGACGTGACGTCGGTCTGTTTGTAGGCGTTCAGGGCGCGGGCGGCGGTCTGCATGCGGTGACGGGTCCTAGAAGGAAGTGGCCATCGTGGAGAGCTGGGCCTGCTGGTTTCTGAGGCGCGACATGGCCTGGTCGGCGGCGGTGTATTCGCGCTGGAGCGTCAGGCGCTGCTGTTCGAGCCTGGCGCTCATCGAGTCGATCTGGCGGCCGAGCTCGGCCGCACGGTCGGTCATCCGGGTGCGCGTGACGGCGATCAGCCCGCCCGACTGCGTGTAGCTCTTGACGAGCGTCGTGAACGCGCCGAACGCGCCGGCCTCGCCGGTCCCGCCGAACAGGAGCTGGGCTGCGTCCGGCTCGGCGTTGATCGCCGTGTCGAATACGTCGTCGTCGATCTCGAGCTTGCCGCCGGCCGTGGCGGCGATGCCGACCTGCGCGAGCTGCGTCAACGCCCCCGCGCCGTAGGTATCGAACAGCGCGGTCCGGAGCGAGGTCTGCAGGCTCCGGATGAGCGGGTCGCGTGACACGTTGTTCTTGCCGCCCACCTGCGCCAGCCGCTGATCGTCGAAGAAGGTCAGCACGGCGTTGTAGGCGTCGACGAACTCCTTGACCTTCGTCTTGGCGGCGGTCGTGTCGCGGGTGACCTCGATGCGCACCGTCGCGTCGGCGTCGACTTTCCGGAGCGTCAGGGCCACGCCGGGGATGGCCTCCTCGACGACGTTGCTGGCGCTGCTGATCGCGATGTTGTTCACGGTCAGCGCGGCGTCCTGGGCTTCCACGGCGTTGTCGAGCGCGCTGTCGCCGCTGGTGCCATCACTGTCCGTGTCGGTAAAGGTCAGCCCCGCGCCGCCC
This sequence comes from Vicinamibacterales bacterium, assembly GCA_050183355.1. GTDB lineage: Bacteria > Acidobacteriota > Vicinamibacteria > Vicinamibacterales > UBA2999 > CANKJK01. The sequence continues at coordinate 1,408 of JBFXBH010000104.1, forward strand.
GAGAGCGTGCTGGCGATCGTGAACGCGTTCTCGAGGCCCGTGTCGGTCGCCGTCAGCACGAGCCGGTAGGCGTTGGGCGCGGAGCGGACGATCGCGGCCCGCACGGGCACATCCTCGGCGTCGTTGATGAGGTCCGTCAGCTCTTCCAGCGTGGTGTCGCCGGTCAGCGTGACCACGACGGGGTCGCCGCCGGTGCGGGTCAGCGTGAGGGTGCCAGCATTGGCGACCACGGTATCCGTCGAGGCCGCCGTGGAGTTCGTGGTCGTGACCTGGGCGCGGGCGAGCTGGGTGACGACGACGTCGTAGCTGCCTGTCGCCGTACCGTCCCCGGCTGTCGCCGAGACGGCCTCCTCGTCGCTGGTCGTGGCCTTCAGAATCTGCAGCGAATCGGCCTGCGAGAGACTGTCGGCCGCGTCCTGGACCTTGCCGAGCCTCGTGACGAGGCCGGCCAGGATCTGGTTCTGGCCCTTGACGTCGGACTGCTGGGTTTCCAGACGCCGGAGCGGCACGCTCTCCTGCGTCATGACGGCGTTCAGGAGCGTGCCGAAGTCGATGCCGTTGAAGCCGCTGAGGCTGACAGGAGAACCCACGGTCTGTTCCTTCCGCCGCTCCGTGACGGAGGGGCTGCCGGGGCTGTAAGCCAGATCCGGGCCAGCCCCGGATCGACGGGAAAGGCCCGGGCGGGCGCCGAGGGGTTATCCGACCCTCGGGCAGCCCGTCCGGTCTTACCTCTGCCGGGATCCGCGGTTAGCGGAGCAGCGAGAGGACCGACTGATTCGCCTGGTTGGCCTGCGACAGGGCGGCCATGCCGGCCTGCGTCAGGATGTTGTACTTCGCCATGTTGGCCGACTCTTCGGCCACGTTGGCGTCGCGGATCCGGCTCTCGGCCGCCTTGTTGTTCACCATCTGCGACTGCGCGAGGCTCATCGCGAACTGGAGGCGGTTCTCGAGCGTGCCGACCGTGTTCTGCACGTCGCCGAGGCTCGAGATGGCGTCCTGCACCTCGGCCAGTGCCGCCTGCGCCTCATCGGCGTCGGAGAAGTCGGTCGCGGACAGGCCCAGCGTGGAGCTGTCCGCCGCGCCGATGGTGTCGCTCACGGCGCCGTCGGCCACGCTGGCCTCGGAGCTGACGAACACCGAGAAGTCCTCGTCCGCGTCGAGCCCGGCCACGGTGGCCTCGCGGTCGATTTCCTCGATGATCTTGCCGTATTCGTCCGACAGCTTGCTGATGTCCACGCCGTTGCTGGACGAGCCCGCCTGCGTGGCCAGCGTCGCGAGCCGGTCGAGCAGCGTCGAGATGTTGGAGAGGGCGCCGTCCTTGATCTGGAGCTTCGACATGCCGTCGTTGGCATTGCGGATGCCCTGGTTCAGGATGGTGACCTTGTTGCGGTAGTCGTTGGCGACCGCCAGACCCGCGGCGTCGTCGCCGGAGTAGTTGATGCGGTAGCCGCTCGACAACCGGCCGAGGGCCTTGTTCAGGCCGACCTGCGTGCCCTGAAGATTCGCCGTGGCGTTCGCCGAGGCGATGTTGCTGACGACTGAGAACGATGCCATTGCTGCTTCCTCCGTGAAAGGTGTCCGGCGTCCATTGCCGGCGCTGCCGGGGCGGAATGCCCCGGCCTCGCGGAAGTAATCGGACGCGCAGCCCCGGCCTTGAACGCAGACCCACCATCGATCGCCCGGAGGCAGGTGTCCGCGCGGCCGCTCCGGTTCCGCATGCCGGACAAACGCACCTCCGGCGGATCTGTCGCATCCGGGCGGGAGCCCTGTCGACGCCCGTAGCCTGATCGACCTACGGGTCCCACCGTCGACATCCCACCCGGCGCCTGCGGTGCGTTTGTCGTGAAGACGGCATGCTCCACAGTCGCGACCGCGCGGACACCTGCCTCCGGGCGCTCTCGCTGAGGGGTAGCGGAGGGGACGTGGCGCCGACACGGTGTCGGGAGTCCGCCCGCGTGGTGCACGGCCGCCGGGTCGGCCGGCGGGATCTCACGCGCGAATTCGGGCGCGATGGCACGAACGCCGGAGTTGGCATCGCGATTGCGACTCGGGCCGTGTCGCCATGCCGACCGCCGCCACCGCGCTTCGTGCCGTTCCCTCCCCGGTGCCCTTCGCGCCGCCCGCACTCGGGCCGGACGAGATCGCCGAGGTGGTCGCCACGCTGCAGTCCGGGTGGCTCTCGACGGGGCCCCGGGTCCGGCGGTTCGAGCAGGCGTTCGCGCGCTATGTGGGCGCGCCCCATGCGATCGCCGTCAACTCGTGCACGGCGGCCCTGCACCTGTCGCTGCTCGCCTCGGGCGTCGGGGCCGGTGACGAGGTGGTCACGTCACCCTTGACCTTCTGCGCGACGGCGAACGTCGTCGTGCACTGCGGCGCCACGCCGGTGTTCGCGGATGTGGAGCGCCGGACGGGGAACCTCGACCCCGCGGCCGCTGACGCGGCCATGACGTCGCGGACGCGCGCGTTGATTCCCGTGCACTACGCCGGCCGGCCCGCCGACGTCGTCCGGCTGACGGCGCTGGCCGATCGGCACGGGGTGGCGCTGGTGGAGGATGCCGCGCACTGCGTCGAGGGCGTGGTCGACGGCCGGCGCATCGGCACAACGGCGCGCTTCTCCTGCTTCAGCTTCTACGCGACGAAGAACCTGACGACGGGGGAGGGCGGGATGGTCACCACGGCTGACGAGGATGCCGCCCGCTTCATCCGCACCGCGTCGCTGCACGGCATGGACCGCGACGCGTGGGCCCGCTACTCGCCGGGCCACACAGGGCAGTACGACGTCGTGATGCCGGGCTTCAAGTACAACATGACGGACATCCAGGCCGCGATCGGCCTGCACCAGCTTGCGCGGATCGACGCACGTCACACACGCCGGACGGCGATCTGGGAGGCCTACGACGAAGGGCTCTCGGGTCTGCCGCTCTCCCGGCCGGCGGCGCCGGATCCGGGCACGGTCCACGCGCGCCATCTGTATACCGTGCGCGTCGACGAGGCCGCCGCCGGCGTCAGCCGGGATGATCTGCAGGCCAGGCTTGCGAGCCGCGGCATCTCGACCAGCGTGCACTTCCGCGCGCTGCACCTGCACCCCTACTACCGGGATCGGTTCGGCCTCCGGCGCGGGATGTTTCCCGAAGCCGAGGCGATCTCGGACCAGACCCTCTCGCTGCCGCTCTCGGCGGCGATGACCGGCAGCGCGGTCGACCGCGTCATCGAGGCCCTGCATGAAGCGCTCGCCTGACGCGCGCCGCGGACGCCCGAACCGGACGCCGCCCGCGGTGCTGTTTCGCGCCGCCGCCGGCCCGCGTCGCGGGTTCGGCCATCTTGTCCGCTGCCGTTCGCTGGCCCGGGCGCTCGACGTCAGGCCGGTCGTGTCGCTGCGCGCGTCGGCCGACACGATTCGGCGCGCGGCTGCGCTCGGCTGCACGGTCGTCACCGGAGGCCCGCGGCGTGTGCTCGCGTCGACGCCGTGTGACGTGCTGGTGGTGGACGACCCCAATCCGGCGGCCGCGTCGGCGTGGATTCGCGCGGGGCGCCGGGCCGGACGGCCCGTCGTCAGCGTGCACGACCTGGGCATCGGATGCCTGGAAGGAGACCTTGTGGTGGATGGAAGCGTGGTCAGGAAGCCGGCGCTCAGGAGCGCCGTCGGCGCCCTCATGGCCGGGCCGCAGTACGCGGTGCTGGACCCCGGGCTGCTCTCGTGGAAGCGGCGCGGCACCGAGCCCGCCGGGGCCTGCACGGTGCTGATCGCGCTCGGCGGCGGCACGAACGTCACGCTGGCGTCCGCGATCGCGGACGCCCTCATCGCGGCCGACGAGCGGATCCAGGTACGCATCGCCGGCGGCTTCTCGGCCGGCGGCCACGCGCAGCTGCGCGTGCAGCCCCGTGTCTGCTGGCTCGGCCGCACCCCCGGCCTCGGCCGCGAGCTCTCGCGGGCCGACGTGGCGGTCGTGGGTGGCGGCGTCACGCTGTATGAGGCGTGCGCGCTGGGCGTGCCCACGGTGGCGGTGCCGGTCGTGGATGCGCAGCGGGACACGATTGCCGCCTTCGTGCGGAAGGGTGCGGCGACGGGCATCGTCGATGGTCCGGTGGACCTCGACCGGGTCGTCAATCTGGTCATCACGCTGGTCGAGGACCGGCGGAAGCGGCGCGGCCTCTCCGAGCGTGCCTCCGCGCTGGTGGACGGCCGCGGCGCGGCCCGGGTGGCGCAGTTCGTGACGCGCCTGGCCACGGCCCACTAGACACATGCGCGGCATCGCCTTCGACCTCGACGACACGCTCTACCCGTACGAGCACTTCCGCATCAGCGGATTCGGCGCGGTGGCGCGTGCCGCCGAAGCGGATGACGGGGTGCCGGCGCTGCGGGTGTTCAGCCTGCTGTGCCGCGCGCGGATCGAGAGCCGCGGACGCGAGTTTCAGTCGCTGGCGGGGGAGCTGGGCCTGCCGGCCGATCGGATCGACCGGTGGCTGGACGTCTTCCGTACGCATGCGCCGGACATCGCGCTGCCGTCCGGCGTCGCCGGCACGCTCACGCGGTTGCGCAGTGACGGCTGGCGCGTGGGCATCCTGACCAACGGCGACCCCGGGACGCAGCGCCGCAAGCTCGCCGCGCTCGGCGTGTCCGCGCTCGTGGACGCCGAGGTCTGCGCGGAGGACGTGGCACGGGGCGGCAAGCCCGCGGCCGCGTGCTTCGACGCGATCGCCGAGGCCCTCGGCACGCCGGCGTCCCTGACCGTCTACGTCGGCAACGACCCGTTCACCGACACGCGTGGTGCGAGGTTCGCGGGCCTCAGGACGATGCGGCTTCGGACGCCGGCCTGTCCGGCCACCCTCGCCGACGACGCCGACCTGGTGATCGACCGGCTCGATGCCGTGACCGTCCTGGCACCAGGTCTGGTGCGCGAGGAGTTCTCCCATGTGGCGTGACCCGCACGGCCGGCGCATCGGCGACGACGCGCCGCTCTATGTGATTGCCGAGATCGGATTGAATCACGGCGGATCTCCGGCACGCGCCCTCGCCATGGTTGACGCGGCGGCCGCGGCCGGCGCGAGCGCCGTCAAGCTGCAGAGTCTGACGGCGGCGGAACTGGTGGCGCCGTCGTGCCCGCCGCCGGCGCACGTGTCGACCCCGTCGCTGCGGGCCTTCTTCGCGCAGTTCGAGCTGAGCGCCGATGCGCACGCGGCGGTCGTCGCCCGCGCCCGGGCACTGGGCCTGGGTGTCCTGACGACTCCGTTCTCCGAGCGGCTGATCCCGACGCTGGCCGCCATCGGCTTCGATGCGTGGAAGGTCGCGAGCGGCGATCTGACCAACGACCGCCTGCTGTTCGCCCTGGCGTGTACCGGCACGCCGCTCGTGCTCTCGACCGGCATGGCCACGCTGCCGGAAGTCGTCCACGCCGTCCGGCTCGTGCGGGACGCGGGCGGCACCGTGGCCGCCGTCCTGCACTGCGTCTCGGCCTATCCGGCGCCGCCGGCCGCGCAGAATCTCCGGGCGATCGCGACGCTGGCCGAGGCGGTGGAGTGTCCCGTCGGGCTCTCGGACCACTCGGCCGACGGGCTCGTCTCGGCCGTGGCGGCGGTCGCGCTGGGCGCGGCGGTGTACGAGCGGCACTTCGTCCTTGACGGCGACACCGCGGCGATCGACTACGCCGTGTCGAGCACGCCGGCCGCACTGCGGCAGATTGTCGACGCCTGCGCCGACACGGCACGGCGCCTCGGGTCGGGGCGCAAGGTCTGCCATCCGGCCGAAGCCGTGAACCGCCCGGCGAGCCGGCGCGGCGTGTACGCGCGGACGGCGCTGCCGGCCGGCCACGTGATCACGACCAACGACCTCGTCGCGCTCCGGCCGGAAACGGAGATTCCGGCGTCGGAGCTGCCGGCCCTGCTCGGTCGCGCCCTGGACACCCCGGTCGCCGCCGGCGCGCCGCTGACCTGGCGCCACCTCCAGAGGCGGGCGGCGTGACCAGTCTGACCGTTCTCATCACGGCGGCCTCGCGCCGGGTGCCGCTGGTACGCGCCTTCCGCGCCGCCCTGGTGCGCGCCGGCGTCCGGGGCCGCGTGATCGTCACCGACATCAACCCGCTGTCGCCGGCCGTGTTCGAGGCCGACCGCGCGTACGCGATGCCGCTGGCCACCGACCCGGCCTACATCCCGGAACTGCTGGCGCTCTGCGACGCCGAAGGCGTGGGGCTGGCGGTTCCGACCATCGACGACGAACTGCCGCTCTTTGCCGCCGCCACGCCCGCGTTCCGCCGGCGCGGCGTGCTGACCGCCTGGTCTCCACCGGAGACGGCCCGCATCTGCAACGACAAGTACCTGACCTCGCTGCACCTCGCCGCGCACGGCATCCCCGTCGCGCGCGCGGTGCTGCCGGGCGAGCGGACGCCGGACATGGCGCTGCCGCTGTTCATCAAGCCCCGCGGTGGGCGCGGCGGCATCGGCGCGTTCCCGGTCCGTTCCGAACGGGAACTGGCGTTCTTCGCCGATTACGTGCCGGACCCGGTCGTCCAGGAGTATCTCGACGGGCCGGAGTTCACGATCGACGTCGTCTGCGACGGCGCCGGCGAACCGCTCGCCATCGTGCCGCGGGAACGCGTGGTCATCCGGGCCGGCGTCAGCGATCGCGGTCGCACGGTGAAGCATCCCGCGCTCATCGCGCTCGCCGCACGGGTCTGCCGGGCGCTGCGCTTCGTCGGTCCGCTGAACATCCAGTGCCGGATCCCGACGGCGCCGCACCACGAAGGCCGGCCGGTGGTGTTCGAGATCAACGCGCGTTTCTCCGGCGGCATCCCGCTGACGATTGCGGCCGGGGCGGACGTCCCCGCGATGCTCGTGGACCTGGCGCTCGGCCGTCCGGTGGCGCCGCGGATCGGCGCGTTCACCGACGGGCTGTGGATGACGAACCACGAGACCGCCATCTTTCTCGACGAGACCCAGCTCGCGTCCCTGCCGCTCATGGAGCGGCCGGCACGCCTGCAGGAGGCCGCATGACCAGACACGCCGGAGTCATCCTGCAGGCGCGGCTCGCGTCCGCCCGCCTGCCGTTCAAGGCCGTCGCCCCGATCGCCGGGCAGCCGCTGCTCGCGCACTGCATCGCGCGGCTGCAGGATGGCGGGCATCGCGTGATTCTGGCCACCACCGATCGGCCCGAGGACGACGCGCTGGCCTCGATGGCGCTGGCCCACGGCACGGACGTGTTCCGCGGGGACGCGACCGACGTGCTCGCGCGCTTCGTCGCCGCGGCCGAGACGTTCGACCTGGATGTCGTCGTGCGCGCCACCGGCGACAACCCGGCGGTCGACACGGGTGGTCCCTCCCGCGTGATCGCGGCGCTGGCACCAGGCGTCGACTATGCGATCGAGGAGGGCCTGCCGTATGGCACCTGCGTCGAGGCGGTGACGCGCGCGGCGCTGACCCGGGCCGCACGGTGCTGCCGGCGGCCCGAGGACCGGGAGCACGTGACGGTCGGAATCCGGTCCGCTCCCGACGCCTTCCGGGCGGTGTATGTCCCGGCGCCCGCGCACCTGCGCCGGCCCGACCTCCGGTTCACGGTCGATACCCGGGCCGACCTGCTCTACATGCGGGACGTGTTCCGCGTGGCGGGGGAGGCGATGCCGCCGCTCGAACGGCTCATCGCGGCCGCCGATACGTTCGAACGGAGAGAGGCGGCATGATGCGACGGTGGGTCGGACGCGCGGACCTCGCGTCGCTGGCGGCCGTGCCCGTCGGGGGGGCGTGCGTGCTCGCCGGGCAGTGGCTCCAGGGTGGCGACGTGTCGGCGCTGCTGCACGGCTCGGCGGCGCTGATCGTGTTCGGCGGCAGCCTCGGGGCGGTGCTCGTCGCGCACTCGCCGCGACAGACGGTGCGCGCCCT
>JBFXBH010000105.1:0-9271 GCA_050183355.1 Vicinamibacterales bacterium
GGGCGCCTCGGGCCGCGACCCGGTCGAGGACTTCGACGTCGTCCGCCGCGAGCTGGCGCTGTTCGACGCCGGGCTGGCCGGCAAGCCGCAGATCGTCGCCGCGAACAAGCTCGACGCGCTCGACGACGCGGACCGCCTCGCCCGGCTGAAGGCCCACGTCGCTCAGGCCGGGCTGCCCTTCTTCGAGATCTCGGGCGTGGCCGGCACGGGCGTCGATCGCCTCCTCGAGGCCGCGTGGGCCGCGGTCGCCGAGGCGCGCGCCGCCGAGCTGCAGGCCATCGACACGCGGGCATGACGCGCGGGGGGCGGCTGGGCGTCGTCGGCGGCACGTTCGACCCGATTCACTGGGGCCATCTCGACGCGGCGAACGCCGCGACCGGCGCGCTGGCGCTGACCGATCTGCTGTTCGTGCCGTCGCACGTGCCGCCGCACCGTCCGGCACGGCCGCACGCCTCCGCCTTCCACCGGTTCGCGATGACGGCGCTGGCCACGCAGGCCCTGCCGCACGCCGCCGTGTCGGACATCGAGGTGCAGCGGCCCGGCCCGTCCTATTCCGTCGAGACGCTGGCCTCGCTGCACGCGCAGGGCTGGGACGCGTCGCAGATCTTCTTCGTGATCGGTGCGGACGCCTTTGCGGAAATCGCGACGTGGCGCGGATATCCGGCGCTGCTCGACCTCTGCCACTTCGCCGTCGTCAGCCGTGACGCAACCGCCGCGGACGCCGTCGCGAGACGCCAGCCCGGCCTGGTCGCGCGCATCACCGCACCGGCGGCGCTCGGCCCGTCCGCTCACGGCACCGCCATCGTGCCGCTCGGCGTCGACACGCGCCCCGTGTCGTCGACGCTCGTGCGGTCCCGCGTGGCCGCCGGCCTCGACATCTCCGATCTCGTGCCTCCTCCCGTCGCCACCTACATCGCCCGGCACGCGCTCTATTGCCAGCCGGGTCAGGACCTTGCATGACGACCAGCTCAGCATCACCGTCTTCCCCGCGTCTGCCGAAAGCGCTGAAGGCCGCCGTGGCGGCGGCGCAGGACAGACAGGCGCAGGATCTCGTGGTGCTCGACCTCCGGAAGGTCGGCGGGTTCACGGACTACTTCCTGATCTGCACCGGCCAGAACACCAGGCAGATCGGGGCCATCGCCGACGCCATCGAGGCGGCCGTCAAGGAGAAGGCCGGCGAACGGCCGGCGCTCATCGAGGGACGCGGACGGGCCGAATGGGTGCTGCTCGATTACTTCAGCTTCGTCGTGCACGTGTTCAGCCGGGATGCCCGCGCGTTCTATGACCTGGAGCGTCTCTGGGGCAACGCGAAGCGGCACGAGATCCCCGGGTGATCCCGGGTGGGTCGCGCGCGGCCGGGCCGGCGCGGCCGCCCTGGCACAGCGCGTCGCCTGCACGCTCCTCGCCCCGGAATGCCTCGTCTGCCGGCAGCCGCTGCCGACGCTGACGGCCGGCCCCGTCTGCCCCGCCTGCTGGCACACCCTCCCGCCGGCTGATGCCGTCCAGTGCCCCGTGTGCGGCGTCCCGCTGGCGTCGGCGCGCACGGGCGGCCGGTGCGGCGGCTGCCTCCACGCCACCACGGCGATCGCCGCCCTGCGGGCGTGCGGGCCCTATGCGCGCACGCTGAGGACGCTCGTCCACCACATGAAGTACGACGGCTACGCGTCGATCGCCGTCCGCCTGGGCGGGATCGCCTGCGAACGGTCGCGCGGCCTGCTGGAGGGCGCGGACTTCGTCGTGCCGGTGCCCCTCCATCCTCTCCGGCGCCTGCGACGCGGCTTCAACCAGTCGGAGCTCATCGCCCGGCAGCTCGGTGTGCCCGTCCTCCGGGCGCTGCGCCGGCGGCGCTGGACACGCTCGCAGACGCGCCTGGCCGCCCCCGGACGCCAGCGCAACGTCGACCACGCGTTCGCGCTGGCGTGGCGGCCGTGGGTGCGCGTGCCGGGGCTCGTCCGGAACCGCGTGCTGGTGCTGGTGGATGACGTGCGGACCACCGGCGCCACGCTCGAGGCGTGCGCCCGGGTGCTCCGCGAGGCCGGCGCGGCCGAGGTCAGGGCGCTGGTGGTCGCGCGAGCCGACCTGCCACGACGTCGCGGACCTGCCGGGCGATAGCGGCGCGGTCGCCGGCACCATCGATGACGACCCAGCCGGACGCGCTCTGCCGGAGGTAGCTCTCGCGGACGCGGCCGAGCAGCGCGAGGTCCCGCTCGTACCTGTCGCGGTCGGCGATCTTCCTCGCCGCCGCGCGCTCGGGCGCGATGTCCAGCAGGCACGTCAGGTCGGGCGCCGGCAGGTACTGCTGAATCGTCATGAGCCATCCGGCGTCGAGGCCCTGCGCCTCACCGTAGGCGACGCTCGACGCGAGATAGCGGTCGCAGACGAAGATCACGCCGTCCTCGAGGCCGCGCTCGATCTCGGCCCGGCGCTCGTACCGGTTCGCGACGTACAGCAGCTGCATGACGTCCGGGCCGTAGTCGCGCTCGCCGCGAAGCGCACGCCGGATCTCGTCGCCGATCGCGGTGTCGTAGTCCGGGAAGGAGAGCAGCCGGACGGACCGGCCTTCAGCCGTCAGCGCATCACGCAGCAGTTCCGACTGCGTCTGCTTGCCGCTCTGGTCGAGGCCTTCGAAGACGATCAGGCGTCCGCGCCGCCCGGGCACCATGGGTCGTCAGACCTCCAGCGCGAGCACGTCGTCGAGCGTCTGCCGCCGCCGGATCAGCGTCCACGTCCCGTCGTCCACCAGCACCTCCGGGCACAGCAGGCGACGGTTGTAGTTGGAGGCCATGACGGCCCCATACGCACCGGCATCCAGGATCGCGAGCCGGTCGCCGACGGCAAGGGCCGGCAGTTCCCTGTCCCGGCCGAAGACGTCGCTGCTCTCGCAGATGGGCCCGACGACGTCCCACGTCAGCAGCGGGCCCGGCGCCGCGGGGCCGACCGGCACGATCCGGTGAAACGAGCCGTACATGGCGGGCCGGATCAGCTCGGTCATGCCCGCGTCCAGCACCGCGAAGCGGCGGCCGCCGGGGAACTCCTTGACGTCCACGACCTCGGCGACCAGCGCCCCGGCCGCGGCCACGAGCGCCCGGCCCGGCTCGAGCACCACGGGCAGGCCCGCGCGCCGCAGGGCCGGCAGCACGGCGGCCGCGTACTCCGCCTCGCTCAGCACGGGCCGGCCGTCGTAGGAGACGCCCAGGCCCCCGCCCAGGTCCACGTGCTCCAGCGGGATGCCGTCCGCCCTGAGGGCGATCGCGAGGTCGGCCAGCGCGGTCGCCGCGCGGACCATCGGCTCGACGGAGGTGATCTGGGACCCGATGTGCACGTGCACGCCGGCCAGGTGCAGTTCCGGGCGGTCGCGCCGCGCGCGGTAGATGGCGAGGGCGTCCTCGATCGGCACGCCGAACTTGTTCACCTTCATCCCCGTCGAGATCTTGGGATGGCTCCTCGCGTCGATGTCCGGGTTCACGCGCAGCGCGACCCGCGCGGTCGTGCCGAGCGCCTTCGCCACCTCCGCGATCCGGTCCAGTTCGCCCGGCGACTCCGCGTTGATGGCCGCGATGCCGCGGCCGATCGCCCAGGCCAGCTCGTCGCGCGTCTTCCCGACGCCGGTGAACACGAGCTGGTTCGGCGTGAACCCGGCCCGCTCCGCCACCTGCAGTTCGCCGACCGAGTTCGCGTCCGCATGGCTGCCCAGTTCGCGCAGCACCCGCAGCAGCGCGAGCGTCGAGTTCGACTTCAGTGCGAAGTGGATCCGGTGCGGGAAGCCCGCGAACGCGGCGTCGAGCCGGCGGTACGCCGCACGGATCGCGGGGGCGGAGTAGACGTAGACCGGCGTGCCGGTCGCGTCGGCCACCGCGGCAAGCGGCACGCCGTCACAGAGCAGGCCGGACGACGTCTGGATGAAGGGTTCTGACACCGGCGTGGGAGAACGCGGAGAGCGCGTCGAACGCGAATGTTATCATGCGGCATTCCCACGCCACCCGGCGGACCGGCCCATTGACACTTCCACCCTCGCCCGGCCCCGACGCCGACATCGCGACGCTGATTCAGCAGTGCCTCAGCGGCGACGAACAGGCGTGGCAGACGATCGTCCGGCTGCACCGGCGGAAGGTCTTCAACATCGCGTACAAGTTCGTCGGCAACGTCGATGAAGCCGAGGATCTGACGCAGGACGTCTTCATCAAGGTCTTCCGGTCGCTCGGCACGTTCGACCGCCGCGCGAACTTCCAGACGTGGCTCTACAGCGTCACGCGAAATCTCTGCATCGACCACTACCGCGCGCTGCGCAAGGAACGCGAGGCGCTCAACCGCGACCTCGACGTCGACGTGCTCGCGCCCGCCTCGCCCGACCGGAGCCCGCACCAGATCCTCGAGGCCCAGGATCAGGCGGCCCTGCTCAAGCGTGCGCTCGACCGGCTGCCGCCCGCCATGCGGACGGCCGTCGTGCTGCGGGACCTCCAGGAGCTCAGCTACGAAGACATCGCGCGGAAGCTGGACCTGCCGGACGGCACGGTCAAGTCGCGCATCAGCCGCGGCCGGGCGGAACTGGCGCGGCAGATTCAGGCCGTCCGGGCCGAAGACCTCGCGCGGCTCCGGCCGCCCGCCGCATCCCCTGCCACAGGAGTCACCGAATGAATCTCACATCCGACCGCGTCGGCGACGTTGCCGTTGTCCGTCTTTCGGAGTCCCGGCTGATGTATCCGCTGCTCTCGGACTTCACCGAGAGCGTGTCCGCCCTCCTGACCGGGGAGTCGCGGAAGGTGGTGATCGACCTGAGCACGGTCAGCTACGTCGACAGCGCGACGATCGGCTGCCTGATGGATCTCTACCGGCAGGCCAGCAGCGGCGGCGGCACGCTGGCGCTCGCCGGCGTCCAGAAGCGCGTGGAGACCATGCTGACGATGACCGGCGCGCACAACTTCCTGACGCTCTACCCCACCGAGGCGGACGCGGTCCGGGCGATGGGAGGTGCCGCATGAGCGCGATCACGACAACCCGGGGGACCAGCGTGACGCTGGACGGCGACCTGCTCGCGGTGCTCGAGGCGCTGTACAAGGACGTGGTCGCGCGCAGCGAGCTGACGCACAGCTACGAGGACATGGTGCGGGAGATCGAGCACCTGGTCTCGCAGATGACGGATGACGAGCGCCGCGCCTATCTCGTCGAGAGCCTGTTTCTCAACTCGGTCCGCTACGAGAACGAGAAGCTCGCCGCGTTGATGCGGCGCCTGGATTCCCGCGGCGCATAAAAAAAGGGCTGCCATCGGGCAGCCCAAGGGGAGGGAGAAGGGTCGGACGGACTAGGCCAGGGCCCGGCGGGCGTCCTTGATCGGCAGCACCACCGGCGCGTCCACGGACGCGGCATCCACGGGCGGCTCCACCAGTTCCCAGGCATCCCGTTCGGCGAGCATCTGCGCGGCAAACGCCGTGTGCAGCGCGTGGCCACCGCGGTGGGCGACCACGTGCCCGATGATCTGATAGCCCGTCAGGGCCAGATCGCCGATGACATCCAGAATCTTGTGGCGGACGAACTCGTCCTCGAACCGGAGGTCGCTGTTCAGCACGCCCGTATCGCCGATCACGATGGCGTTCTCCAGCGAGCCGCCCAGGGCGAGGCCCCGCTGCCGGAGCATCTCGACCTCCTTCAGGAAGCCGAAGGTGCGGGCCGGCGCGATCTCCTCGACGAACGACTCCTCGGTGATCCGCAACGTCCGGGACTGCTGCCGCAGGAGCGGGTGGTCGAACGCGATGCTGTAGGTGACCTTGAAGTGATCCGACGGGTAGACGGCGATGCGCTTGTCACCGCTGACGAGCGACATCGGACGCAGCACCTTCAGGTACTTCCTCGGGGCCGCGAGCCGCTTCACGCCGGCTTCGTGAATCAGGTAGATGAACGGCGCCGCGCTGCCGTCCATGATCGGCACTTCCGGCGACGTCAGCTCGATCAGCACGTTGTCGACGCCCAGGCTGACCAGCGCCGAGAGCAGGTGCTCGACGGTATCCACCGTGCCCGTGTCGTGCGCCAGCCCGGTGGCGTAGTGCATGCCCGCCAGGTGCTCGACGGTGGCCGGGATCTCCACGCCCCCCAGATCGATCCGGCGGAACCGGATGCCGGAGTTGGCCGGTGCCGGCTTCAGCGACAGCGTGACCTTGTGGCCCGAATGCAGCCCGATCCCCGTGCAGGAGATGGGACGACGGAGGGTTCGTTGTGCGTGCATCGGGACGTCTGCGCTCTGCCTCCGTCAAGAGCAAGGCTGATGCCGTCCACTCCGGCTCCAGCCATCACTGCTAACTGCTTTTCAGTCAATACCTTATCAAATACACCCCACCACAGGGCAAGCCCAATGTGGCTGTACAGCCACGATCACATGCCCTGGATTCGTGGCCGAAGAACCACGCGCTCAGGCCGTCCCCCGCGGCAGGACCGCCCGCAGCAATTCACCGGTCGCGGAGGCCGGCACGCGGGCCACGGCCTCCGGCGGGCCCTCCGCCATGACCCGGCCGCCGCCGCTGCCGCCTTCGGGGCCCAGGTCGATCAGGTGGTCCGCGCACCGGATGACGTCGAGGTTGTGCTCGATCACCACCACCGTGTTCCCCTGCTCCACCAGCCGCGTCAGCACGTCCAGCAGCCGGCGCGTGTCCTCGAAGTGCAGGCCCGTGGTCGGCTCGTCGAGGATGTAGAGCGTGCGCCCCGTGCCGCGGCGCGACAGCTCGCGGGCGAGCTTGACGCGCTGCGCTTCCCCGCCGCTCAACGTCGTGGCCGACTGCCCGAGCTCCACGTAGCCCAGGCCGACGTCCTGCAGCGTGCGGAGCTTGGTGGCCAGCGGCGGAAAGTGCTCGAAGAGCGGCAGCGCCTGGTCCACCGTCAGGTCCAGAATCTCGGCGATCGACTTGCCGCGATACAGCACCTCGAGCGTCTCGCGGTTGTACCGGCGGCCCTTGCAGTGCTCGCACGTGACGAAGACGTCCGGCAGGAAGTGCATCTCGATCGCGATGACGCCGTCGCCCTGGCACGTCTCGCAACGCCCGCCCTTCACGTTGAACGAGAAGCGCCCCGGCTTGTAGCCGCGCGCCTTCGCCTCGGGCATCATCGCGAAGACGTCGCGGATGAACGCGAACATGCCGGTGTAGGTCGCCGGGTTCGACCGCGGCGTCCGTCCGATCGGCGACTGGTCGATCTCGATCACCTTGTCGAGCTGCTCGATGCCGTCGATGCCCTCGTGCGCGCCCGGCTCGGCCCCCGCGCGGTGCAGCGTGCGCGCCAGCGCGCGATAGAGGATGCCGTTGACCAGCGTCGACTTGCCCGAGCCGCTGACACCGGTGACCGCCGTCAGCGTCCCCAGCGGAATCGAAGCCGTGATGCCCTTCAGGTTGTGTTCGCGGGCGCCGCGGATCACGAGCCGGCCCTTGCCCGGCGCGCGGCGCACGGCGGGCGTGGCGATGGCTCGGTCCCCGCGCAGATAGGCGCCCGTGATCGACTCGGGGTCGGCACAGAGCGCCGCCGCCGTCCCCTGGAAGGTCACGCGCCCGCCGTGTTCGCCGGCGCCGGGCCCGAGGTCCACGACGTAGTCGGCGGACCGGATCGTCTCCTCGTCGTGCTCGACCACGATCACCGTGTTGCCCATGTCGCGCAGCCGGAACAGCGTCGAGAGGAGCTTCCGGTTGTCCCGCTGGTGGAGGCCGATGGACGGTTCGTCCAGCACGTAGAGCACGCCGGTGAGGTTCGCGCCGATCTGCGTCGCGAGCCGGATGCGCTGGCCTTCCCCTCCTGAGATCGTGGCCGCGCTGCGGCTCAGCGTCAGGTAGCCCACGCCCACGTCGTGCAGGAAGCGGAGCCGTTCGCGGATCTCGCGCAGGACGCGCGAGGCGATGAGCGCCTCGCGGTCGGTCAGCTCCAGCGCGTCGAAGGCGGCCAGCGCGTCCGCGATCGGCAGGTCGACGTAGTCGCTGATCCGCCGTCCCTTGACCTTCACGGCGAGGCTCTCCGGCCGCAGGCGGTGGCCGTGACAGACGCGGCAGGGCCGGAGCGTGCGGAACGGCTCCAGCTCCTCCTGGGTCGACCACGTCCCCTCGTCATACCGCCGGCGGAGATTCGGCAGGACCCCCTCGAAATCCGCGCCGAACGGATCCCGGTCGGCGTCGGTCCTCCGCGCGCGCCGCGGCACCTCGAAGTCCGGCTCGTCGGCGTCCTCGCGGTCGTCCGCCACCGGCGCCGCCTTGGCCTTCGCCGCCCGGGTGCGCGCCCCGGCCGGGCCGTGCAGAATCAGCTCGCGGACCTTCGCGGGCAACGCCGAGAACGGCGTCGCCGGGTCGAAGCCGTGCGCCCGGCCAAGGCTGGCGAGCGCGTCCCTGAGGGGCTTGCGATCCGCGCGCCCCCACGGCAGGACGGCGCCGCCGGCGAGGGAGAGCGACTCGTCGGGAATCACGAGCTTCGGGTCGAAGTCGTAGGTGGCGCCCAGACCCTGGCAGGACACGCAGGCCCCGTGCGGCGAGTTGAACGAAAACGCCCGCGGTGTCATCTCCGGCACCGAGATCCCGCACTCGACGCAGGCGAGCTTGCGCGAGAACAGCTGGTCGCCACCGGCCAGCGTGTTGATCACGACGATGTCGTCGGCCAGGCCGAGCGCCACCTCGAGTGACTCCGCGAGGCGCCGCTCGATCCCGGAGCGGACGATCAGCCGGTCGACCACGACCTCGATCGTGTGGTTCCGGCGGCGGTCGAGCGTGATCGACTCGTCGAGCGCGCGGAACTGTCCGTCGATGCGGGCCTTCGTGAACCCGCGCTGCCGCAGGCCCTGCAGTTCCTTCTTGAACTCGCCCTTGCGCCCGCGGACGATGGGCGCGAGCACGTTGATGCGCTCGTCCTGCGGGTGCAGCATCACGAGGTCCAGGATCCGCTCGACGGACTGCGCCGCGATCTCGCGACCGCACTGGGGGCAGTGCGGCACGCCGATGTTGGCGAAGAGGAGCCGCAGGTAGTCGTAGATCTCCGTGACGGTGCCCACGGTCGAGCGGGGATTCGACCCGGTGGTCTTCTGCTCGATGGCCACCGCCGGCGAGAGCCCCTCGATCAGGTCGACGTCGGGCTTCTCCATCTGCTCGAGGAACTGGCGGGCGTAGGCGGAGAGCGACTCGACATAGCGCCGCTGGCCCTCGGCGTAGATCGTGTCGAAGGCGAGCGACGACTTGCCCGAGCCGGACAGACCCGTGATCACCACGAGCTGGTCCCGCGGGAGGTCGACGTCGACGTTCTTCAGGTTGTGAACGCGGGC
>JBFXBH010000106.1:0-9235 GCA_050183355.1 Vicinamibacterales bacterium
GCGAGATCGTCCACGCGCACGGCGGGCAGGTGTACATGGACGGCGCCAACATGAACGCGCAGGTCGGGCTGACGAGCCCGGCGCGCATCGGCGCGGACGTCTGTCATCTGAACCTGCACAAGACGTTTTCGATTCCGCACGGCGGCGGCGGGCCGGGGATGGGCCCGATCGGCGTGGCGGCGCACCTCGCGCCCTTCCTGCCCGGGCACCCGCTCGTGCCCGCGACGCCGGACACCGCCATCGCCCCGGTGGCGGCGGCGCCGTGGGGCAGCGCGAGCATCCTGCTGATTCCGTACGGCTACATCCGCATGCTGGGCGGCGAGGGGCTGACGGAGGCGTCGCGCATCGCCATCCTGAATGCGAACTACCTGAAGGCCCGGCTCGCGCCGCACTATCCCGTGCTCTACGCGGGTGCCGGCGGGCGCGTGGCGCACGAGCTGATCTTCGACCTGCGCGGCTTCAAGGCTGCCGGTATCGAGGAGAGCGACGTCGCCAAGCGACTGATGGACTTCGGGTTCCACGCGCCGACCGTCTCGTTTCCCGTGGCGGGCACGCTGATGGTCGAGCCGACGGAAAGCGAGGACCTGGCCGAGCTGGACCGCTTCTGTGACGCGATGATCCACATCCGCGGGGAGATCGACGCGGTGACGTCGGGGGCGGTCGAGGCGAAGGAGAGTCCGCTGAAGCACGCGCCGCACACGGCGGCCGCGGTGTCGGCCACCGAGTGGCCGCACGCCTACTCGCGCGAGACGGCGGCCTATCCGGCGCCGTTTGTCCGGGCGTCGAAGTTCTGGCCGTCGGTCGGCCGCATCGACAACCCGTACGGCGACCGGAACCTCTTCTGCAGTTGTCTGCCCGTCGAGCCGTAAGTAGCATCACGGTCTGCTCATGCGCGTTCTGACCGCGGCGCAGATGCGTGAGGCCGACCAGGCCACCATCGAGGACATCGGCATTCCCGAGATCGTCCTGATGGAGAACGCGGGCCGCCAGGTCGTCTCGGCGATGGAGGCGACCTTCGCGTCCGCGCTCGAAGGCCGCGTGGCGGTCCTCAGCGGGACCGGCAACAACGGCGGCGACGGCTTCGTCGTCGCGCGGACGCTGCTTCAGCGGGGCGTGGACGTCGCCGTGTTCGTCGTCGGGCCGATCGCATCCGTGAAGGGCGCCGCGCGGACCAACCTCGAGATCCTTGGCCGCCTCGGCGTGAACGCCGTCGAGATCGACGACGAGCAGACGTGGGACCTCCACTTCTCGGAGATCGCGCAGTGCCGGCTGATCGTGGACGGCCTGTTCGGCACCGGGCTCAGCCGTCCGCTGTCAGGGATGCTGGAGACGGTCGTCGCGGACGTCAACACCGCGGGAATTCCCATCGTGGCGATCGACCTGCCGAGCGGGTTGCTCGCGGACACGCCGCACCTGCCGGGTGCGTGCATCGATGCGTCGATGACCGTCACGCTGGCCGCGCCGAAGCTGCCGCTGGTGCTGCCGCCGGGCGAGATGCACGCCGGTGACGTCGTCGTCGCGGACATCGGCATCCCGTCGGACGTGATCGCGCGTGTCGACGGACCGGTCGTCGAGTTGTTGACGCACGAGGAGGTCCGGGCGCTGGTCGACCCGCGCGCCCCGGACGCGCACAAGGGGGATTTCGGCCGCCTGCTGATCGTCGCCGGTTCGCGGGGCATGACCGGCGCGGCGTTTCTGGCGGGCATGGGCGCGCTGCGGTCCGGGGCCGGGCGCGTGACGGTGGCGACGCCGGCGTCGGTGCAGCCCGTCGTCGCGTCGATGGCGCCGGAGTACATGACGCTGCCGCTGGCCGAGAATGGCGCCGGCGAGATCACCGATGAGGCGCTCGACGCGGTCCTGGCCGTGCCGGCGGATGTGGTGGCGTGCGGTCCGGGCCTCGGCCGCGGGCCCGGCGCCGCGGCGTTCGTCCGGGGCCTGCTCGAGCGGTGCGGCGCGCCGCTGGTGCTCGACGCCGACGCCCTTGCCGTGCTGGGTGACGACACCGAAGTGCTGACGGGCCGCGACGACCGGCCGGTCGTCATCACACCGCATCCGGGGGAGATGGCGCGGCTGACCGGCCTCAGCGTGGACGAGGTGCAGGTCAACCGGCTGCAGGTGGCGCTGGGGCTGGCCGAGTCCCGGCAGATCTACGTCGTCCTGAAGGGGTACCGCACCGTGGTGGCGGCGCCGGACGGCCGGGTGGCGATCAACCCGACCGGAAACGCGGGCATGGCCACCGGCGGCACCGGCGACGTGCTGACCGGCGTGATTGCCGCGTGGCTGGCGCAGCTGCTCGACGCCGAGCGCGCCTGCCGGCTGGGCGTCTTCCTCCACGGCGCCGCGGGCGATCTCGCCGAGGCCGAGGACGGGCAGTCGGCGCTGGTGGCGTCGGACCTGCTGCAGGCGCTTGGGCCGGCGCTGCGCCAGCTCACGGCCCCCAGGACGACCAGCGCGTCGTGACTGTCGAGCGCGTCACGCGGTCGGCCGAGCAGACCGCGGCCGCGGCCTGCGCGCTGGCCGCCTCGCTGACCCCCGGCGACGTCGTGCTGCTGTCGGGCGATCTGGGCGCGGGCAAGACCGCGTTCGTCAAGGGGCTGGCGCTCGGCCTCGGTATCCCGGCGGACGACGTCTCGAGCCCGACGTTCTCGCTGCTCCACGAATACACCGGCGGCCGGCTCGTGCTGCACCACGCGGACCTGTACCGGCTTTCACCCGAGGAAGTCGAGGACCTCGGCCTCGACGAGCTGGCGGCCTCCGGCGGTATCCTCGCCGTCGAGTGGCCGGACCGGCTGTCACGGCCGTGGCCGGACGCGTTGCACGTGACGTTGACCCACACCGGCGAGACCACGCGCCGGATTACCATCTCCGGCGGGAGGCATTGATGACGCAGGATATGCAGCAGTTCACGCGGCGGATGTTCATGGCGATGAGCGGCATGGCCGCGGGCGCCGCCGTGGGTGGCGGGTCCCTCGCCGAGGCGCAGACGATGACGCCGAAGGACCGGGCGAACATCGAGGTCGTGAAGGCGATGAGCGCGGCCTGGGCGACGGGCGACGTCACGAAGATCGCCGCGCACATGCACCCGAAGATCAGCTTCCGCGGCAGCGCCGAGAACATGGACTCGCCGGCCGTCGTCGGCATCGACAACTTCAACAAGGCCATCGCCGGCTTCCTGAAGATGACGAAGATCGAGATGCGGATTCTGGACGCCTTCGCGCTCGACCCGGTCGTGATCACCTGCCACCACCAGCTCTTCGAGAACAAGGAGCGCGGCCTCCACGAGGATCTGTACATCGCCTGCTTCTACCTGCAGGACGGCAAGATCCGCGAGTGGAACGACTACGGGATCATTCCCTACGCGCAGCCTCGCGCGAAGGACACAGCGGGCAAGGGCAGATTCATCAAGTTCTAGGCCTTCGCCAGCACTTCCCGGACCCGGTGGGCCAGTGCCGCCGGGGAAAGCGGCTTCTGCAGGAAATTCACTTCTTCGTGGAGAATGCCGTGCCGAACGACGGCATCGTCGGTGTAGCCGGACAGATAGAGCACCTTCATCTCGGGATGGAGGCTCAGCAAACGCTCCGCGAGGACCCGCCCTCCCATCCCCGGCATCACGACGTCGGTCACGAGCAGGTGAATCGTCTCCCGGTGGTCTGTGGCGACCCGTATGGCCTCCTCGCCGTGACTCGCTTCCAGGACGGTGTGGCCGCACTGTCGCAAGCTGAAGCGGGCCAGCGCCCGAACGGCGTCCTCGTCCTCGACCAGCAGCAGGGTTTCCGTGCCGCGCGGGGCGGGACCCAGGTCCTGCCACGACTTCCCGCTCGGCGCGGTCTGTTCCACGCGTGGGAGGTAGATCTTGAACGAGGTTCCCACGCCAGGCTCGCTGTGCACCTCGACGGCGCCGCCGCTTTGCCTGACGATGCCGTGGACCACGGCCAGACCGAGCCCCGTGCCCCGTCCGGGCTCCTTGGTCGTGAAGAAGGGCTCGAACAGGTGCCGTTTGACCTCGTCGGTCATGCCGACCCCCGTGTCCGTGACGGTCAGCATCACGTACCGACCGGGCCGCACGTCCGCATGGGGCCGCGCGTCCTCGCCGAGGACGACGTTGCGGGTTTCGATGGCGAGCCGGCCGCCCTGCGGCATGGCGTCGCGGGCGTTCACCGCCAGGTTCAGCAGGGCCTGCTCCAGTTGTCCCGGATCGGCCCTCACGCTTCCGATGCCAGGGTCCAGTGTCGTGACCAGGTGGATGTCCTCGCCGATGAAGCGACGAAGCATCTTCTCGGCGTCTCGCACGACGTCGTTCAGGTCCAGGACCTTCGGAGCCAGAACCTGCTTCCGGCTGAACGCCAGCAGTTGCCGGGTCAACGACGCTGACCGCTGTCCGGCCTTGCGAATCTCATCCAGCAACTCCCGGTTGGGATCATCCGGAGGCATCGATTGCAGCAGGATCTCGCTGTATCCGAGGATGATGCTGAGCAGGTTGTTGAAGTCGTGCGCCACGCCGCCGGCCAGTTGCCCGATGGCCTCCATCTTCTGCGCCTGCCGCAATTGCTCCTCGAGTGTCTTCTGGGTGCTGACGTCGAGGAACGTCACCACCGCACCGACCAGCTCCTTGCCGCGCCACATCGGGTACGAGAAATAATCGGCGTCGAACTTCGTCCCGTCGGCGCGCCAGAAGACTTCGTCCGTGACATGAACCCCTTGCCGTGAGTGAATCGCCAGAACGATCGGACATTCTTCCTCGGGGTACGGACGACCATCCGCGCGGCGGTGATGGATCAGCGCGTGCATGTTCCGGCCATTCAGTTGCTCGGGGTCGGCATAGCCGAGGAGCCGGGCGCACGTCGGGTTCGCGAGCATGCAGTTCCCGAGGAGGTCGATGCCGTAGATGGCTTCGGCCGTGGAATCGAGCAACAACTGGACGAGTGCCTCCCGCTCGCGGGCTGTATCCACGGCCTGCCTGCGCTCCGATTCTCCCGCCATCACGGCACGCAGGCGCTCGATCCACCAGTCGAGCCGCCTTCGCTTGAACTCCGACATCGGCATCGGTGCCGGTCTGAGGACGAGTTCCGGCGGTTGGTAGTAGGGATTGGGACAGACCATGCCGGAGATGGCGACCAACGGGTGCGTGACAAGAAGGTCGTGGATGAGCGCGGGATCGAACCGCGGCCGCAGGTAGTGGCACGCGATGATCGCCCGGTGCGTGGCCAGAAACTCGTTGAGCATGGCCTCGTACTCGATCAGCCGATCGCCTTCGAGGTTCGCGTCGAGCGCCCAGGTCATCTCTCCCTGGAACCGCAAGCCAGCGTAGCCGTCCGCAACGGCGGCAGCCTCGCACGCGGCCAGATAGTCCAGCATCGCGTGGGCGTCGAACTTGCCCCACCGCAGATAGACGTCGTGCTTGGTCAGGATCTTGAGCGAACCCTTTGCGACTTCCTGGGCAACATCCACGCCCAGAAGTGAAAACTGTCTGACGAGCTCGTCGAACGGGGAATCGTTCGCGACATAGAGGCAGCGCTCGCCACTCCGCAACCCCGCGGCGATGAACGCCACGGCACCGGCGGTCTGTTCCAGCAGGTTGTCGTGAACTGGGCAGAGGTGATCGCCCTGGCGGAGGTTCGATAGCTCGTGGTCGAGCTGAGTTGCCATGATGCCCCCCGGTCGCGACGTCCGTCGCGGTCTCCAGGCCGGTGGGCTCACATCGCCTGGTGGTGCGGCCGAACCCTGCCGCCGAGCGGCAGGCTGAGCCAGGTGGTCGGTCGCGGGCGCATTGTGACGTTGCGGCGGACCGATACGCAACGCCTTTCGTTGCAGGGGAGGCGCCGGTGTGGCCGGCACTGGAAAGCGTGCGCCCCCGAGAACCCGCGAGGCCATGGACAGGCCGCGAGCGAGTAAGAACGGGGGAGGACGGAGAGGTGCGTCCGGGAGCGTGCCGTGACCGGTCAGCCGGTGACGAGTGCGCCGAGACGATCGCAGGCCGTCTGCAGCACATCCAGGGACGGCCCGAACGAGAAGCGGACGTGGCGTTCGAATCTGGACGCCCGTCCGGACCGGCGGTTCCCCGGGTTGATGTCGAAGAACTGGCCGGGCACCGCAATCACCTTCTGCTCGAGCGCCTTCCGGAAGAAGCTCATCCCGTCGTTCATGCCGTCCGGCAGGTTCGCGACCGATCCCCAGACGTAGAAGCCCCCTTCGGTGGGCAGGTCCACGGTGACGCCGAGGCGCGTCAGCGCGTCGAGCAGGAACTGCCGCTTGGTCGAGAAGGTCCGGCGGATGGACTGTGTTTCGGCGTCGATGATGTCGTCCGTCAACAGGCCGATGGCGGCCTGCTGGGCGGGCCGGGAGCCTCCGCCGTCGAGGAACGACCCTGCCGACGCGGCGGCCTCGATGACCTGGCGCGGGCCCACCGTCCACGAGATGCGCATGCCGGGGTACCGCCAGTTCTTGGTGAGCCCGTCGAAGATCACGACGGGGTCCTTCTCGACGTCCTCGACGTAGGCCGCGGCGGAGACGATGGGGACCTGCGCGCCGTCTACCTGTCGCCAGATGTAATGGCTGTAGAACTCGTCGAGCAGCAGCGAGCAGTCGAGCGCGCGCGCCGTGGCGACCCAGGCGGCCAGTTCGCTGCCGGCGATCGTGCGGCCGGTCGGATTGCACGGATTGGACAGGAGGGCGGCGGACAGACCACGGCCCAGGATCTCGCGGCGCAGGTCGTCCACGGAGAAGGCATACCGCCGTTCGCCTTCGAGCAGGATCGGAATCGGGTTGAACAGCCGGAAGACGCTGAGCAGTTCCTCGTACGCGGTGTAGTCCGGCAGGAAGTGGCCGAGGTTGACCTCGCCGAGCGCGACGGCCGCGCGCGCGAGCGCGAGGCGCCCGCCGCCGCAGATCGCGACGTTCTCGGCGGAGTACTGGCTCTTGAGGCCTTTCCGGAAGCGGCGGTTGTACGCGTCCGCGACGGCGGCACGGAGGTCGGGCAGCCCGGCCACGGGCGCGTACTCGTACGCGTCGGTCGGGATGTCGAGGTGTTCGATCCGCGGCGCGCCGTCGGGCAGCGGACCGGTCTCGGGCTGGCCCTGGCCGAGGTTGCACCAGGTGGCATCCGATGCGCGATAGCCGAGGCGCTCGGCTTCGCTCGTGACGAAGATGACGCCCGTTCGGGGGACGGCGCGAAACGCCGTGAGCGAAGACACGGCTATTCCATCCGGTAGTTCGGCGCTTCCTTCGTGATCGTCACGTCGTGGACGTGGCTCTCGCGGACGCCGGCCGGTGTGATGCGGATGAGCTGCGCGCGCTTCTGCAGGTCGGGAATCGTGCCGGACCCGGTGTAGCCCATGCCCGCCCGGAGTCCGCCGACGAGCTGGTGGATCATCGCGGCGACGCTGCCCTTGTGGGCGACGCGGCCCTCGATGCCCTCGGGCACGAGCTTGTCGGCCGCGCGGCCGCCCTCGAGGTCGAACTCGTCCTGGAAGTAGCGGTCGCGGCTGCCGCGGCGCATCGCGCCCATCGACCCCATGCCGCGGTACTCCTTGTAGCTGCGGCCCTGGAACAGGATCAGCTCGCCCGGGCTCTCGTCCGTGCCCGCGAACAGGTTGCCGATCATGACGGTGCTGGCGCCCACGGCTAGGGCCTTGACGATGTCGCCGGAGTAGCGGATGCCGCCGTCGGCGATGACAGGAATGTCACGCGTGGCGGCGGCGCTCGCGCAGTCGCGGATCGCGGAGATCATCGGCACGCCGATGCCCGCGACCACGCGGGTCGTGCAGATCGACCCGGCCCCGATGCCGACCTTGACCGCGTCAACGCCGGCGTCGATCAGGGCCAGCGCGGCCTCTCCGGTCGCGACGTTGCCGGCAACCAGCTCGACGGCGGTGAACGTCTTCCGGAGGCGCGCAACCATGTCGATGACGCCCTGCGAGTGGCCGTGCGCCGTGTCGACGACGAGCACGTCCACGCCCGCCGCCACCAGGGCGGCCGCCCGTTCCGGCGTGTCCTTCGCGATGCCGATCGCCGCGCCGCAGCGCAGCCGGCCGAGCGGGTCCTTCGAGGCGTTCGGGTACTTGACGGCCTTCTGGATGTCCTTGACGGTGATCAGGCCCTTCAGCCGGAAGTCCTTGTCCACGACGAGGAGCTTCTCGACCTTGTGCTTGTGCAGGATCTCGCGCGCCTGGTCCAGCGTCGTGCCGACGGGCACGGTGATCAGGTGCTCCTTCGTCATCACGTCACCGATCAGCCGGTTGACATTGGATTCGAAGCGCAGGTCGCGGTTCGTCAGGATGCCGACGAGGCGCCCCTCCTTGCTGCCGTCCTCGGTGATGGGCACACCCGAGATGCGGTACTGCTGCATCAGGTCGAGCGCCTCGAAGATGCGGTTCGAGGCGGCCAGCGTGATCGGGTTCACGATCATCCCGCTCTCGGAGCGCTTCACGCGGTCCACTTCGTTGGCCTGTTCCTCGATCGACAGGTTCTTGTGGATGACGCCCATGCCACCGTGCTGCGCCATCGCGATGGCGAGGCCCGACTCGGTGACGGTGTCCATGGCCGCGCTGAGCAGCGGCACGTTGAGGCGGATGTTCCGCGTCAGCCGCGTCGAGACGTCCACCTGTGTCGGCAGCACGGTCGAGTGCTGCGGCACGAGCAGGACGTCGTCAAAGGTCAGGGCCGTGATTTCCATCGTGTCAGACTCCCGAATACGCAAAGGGCCGACTCGATGTCGGCCCTTGGTGGCTCACGCGCCAGCTCCGTGGCACTTCTTGTATTTCTTCCCGCTGCCGCAGGGGCAGGGGTCGTTCCGGCCCACCCGTGGCCCGTCGTGGCGGACCGTGGCGATGACATCGTCACCGCCGGTGCGGGCGGGTTGCGGGGCCCGGCCGGGCGACGGCGGGGCGGGTACATCCGGCTCGGCCACGGCGGCCGCCGAGCGAGCCGCGGCGAACGCGGGAATCGCCGCTGACGGATTGTTCGTCACGACCGGAGCGGCCTTGCGCGCCGGCATCGGCGCGACAGGGACGTCCTCGCCCTCGACGGGCCGCAGGTGGAACAGGTAGCGGACGATGTCCTCTTCGATCCGCGCCTTCATGTCCTGGAACAGCGCGAAGCTCTCCTTCTTGTACTCGACCAGCGGGTCGCGCTGGCCGTAGCCGCGCAGCCCGATGCCTTCCTTGAGGTGGTCCAGGCTGTAGAGGTGGTCCTTCCACTGCTGGTCCACGAGCTGCAGCATGATGTCGCGCTCGACGCG
>JBFXBH010000107.1:0-9197 GCA_050183355.1 Vicinamibacterales bacterium
CCTCGCTCGCGCGGGCGCGGGCACGGGTCCGGGAGCTCAGACCGGTCGTCACGCAGCTCAGGGCCGGCCGGTCGCCCGAGGCGCTGGAGGTCGTGCAGGAGATGCCGTTCGTGCGGGCTCTCCAGGGCCAGCTTGCGACACTCGACCGCGAGCGGGCCGCGCTGGTGCTGCGCCTGGGCGCACCCCAACCGGAACTCGAGCGCCACGACGACCGGCGGCGGGCGGTCGCCGCGGAGCTTCGCGCGGAGGTCGCGGGTCTCGCCGCGACGCTGACCCGGGACTACGATGCCGCGCGGCTCGAACAGGCATCGCTCGAGCGCGAGCGCGACGCGATCGTGGGCCAGTCCGTTGGTCCGCTCCCGTCGGGGCACGAGTACCTGTCCCTGTCACGCCGCGTGGACGAAGCCCGCGCCTCTCTCGAGCGGATCGAGCGCCGGCAGCGGGCACTGGAGGCGGTGGTGCAGGCGCCCGGATCGGGAGTGGCCCGGGTCGACCGCGCCGCGCTCGCGAAGCCGCTCGTGCCGCCGCCCGCGCGCTGGCCGTGGGTGCTCGCGGCGCTGGCGGCGATCGCCATCACACTCGCGGCGCCGCCGGTCCTGCGGTCGCTGGGCCGCGCGGCCGGGGGCGGATAGTGACAACCCCGGGCGGATGACCGGCTATCATGCGCGCGTGAGGCGGGTCCCGTTTCTGAGCGCCGTGCTGACGCTGGCCTCGGCCGCTGCGGTCGTGTCGCAGACGCCGGCTCCACCTGCGGGGCTCCCGCCCGGCCCCGTGTATCTCGTCACGTATCTGGAGGTCACGCCGGCCGCCGAGTCCCGGACGGCCGCCGTGCTGCAGCGCTACCGGCAGGCGACCCGGCGGGAGGCCGGCAGTCTGAGGGTCGAGGCACTTCAGGGTCTTCACCGCCGAAGTCACTTCGCTCTCGTGGAGGCCTGGCGCGACCAGGACGCCGTCGACGCGCACAGGGGAGCCGCGCACACGGCCGCGCTCCGGTCCGCCATCGAGCGCGATGGCCACGCACCGCCGGACGAGCGCGTCCTGCGGAGCACAGTGGCAGGGCCGATCGCGGAGGGTGTCGTGCCCAGGGCGGCTGTCTTCGTGCTGACGCACGCGGACGCGCTGCCGCCGGCGTCGCGCGGAACCGAGGTCCTGTTGCCGCTCGCGGAGGCCAGCCGGCGCGAGGCGGGCAACGTGCGGTTCGAGGTGCTCGTGCAGGCGGCGCGCCTGAACCACTTCACGCTGGTCGAGGTGTGGCGCGACCGGCAGGCCTTCGACGCGCACGCCGTCGCGCCGCACACCCGTGACTTCCGGACGAAGTTCCTGCGCGTGACGGGGGCCCTCTACGACGAGCGGCTCTATACGAGCCTCCGGTAGGCCTCGGGGCGCCTTCGGCAGTCCGCACGGGGCGGCCGGACGGGATCGTCGGCGCGCTCCGGGCGGCACGGCAGCTCTCCGGGGTCGTAGAATCCCGGCATGGCATCGCTCCCTCTCGATGAACACGCCATCCGCGAGCGCTTCATCCGCGCGTCGGGGCCCGGCGGGCAGAACGTCAACAAGGTGGCCACGGCGGTGGAACTGCGGTTCGACGTGGCCGCGTCCTCGCTGCCCGCCACCGTCAAGGCGCGGCTCATCGGGCTCGCCAGCCGGCGCATGCACGCGGATGGGTGCATCGTCATCGACAGCCGGGCCGCACGCTCGCAGAAGCTCAACCGGGAGGCCGCGCGCGAGCGGCTCGCGGCCCTCATCGAACGGGCGCGGAAGCCCCCCGTCCCGCGGCGCGCCACGAAGCCGCCGAAGGCCTCCAGGGAAGCCAGGCTTGTCAGCAAGAAGCAGGTGGGCTCGCTGAAGGCGGCCCGGCGGCGGCCGTCGTCCGAGGAGTAGCCCGAGTGACCACGGTCACGGCCTGCGCGGTCTGCGGAAGCGGTGACCTGGTGCCGGTGACGGCGAGTGCCCCGGACCCGCGGTACCTGCATCACGCCCAGGCCCGGTGCGGCGCCTGCCGTCTCGTCGTTTCCCAGCCCAGGGCCACCAGCGACGAGATCGCAAAGTATTACGGCGGCGCGTACTACGGCGAGGTCTGGACGGACGCGGACCGGATCGTCCGCGAGAACCTGGAGGGCTACCGCCGGTACGAGTGGCCGATCCTGCAGGCGCTCTGGGCTGACTGGCCACCGCGGCGTGGCGGCCGGGTGGTGGAGGTGGGCTGCGGATACGGCGCGATGCTGCCGCTGCTCGCGGAGGAGGGCTACGCGGTCAGCGGCTGCGACCCCGGCGGCGACGCGGTCCGATTCTGCCGAAGCCGGGGGTTCGACGTCGTGCAGGGCGGGATTCCCGGCGCGCCGCTCCACCCGCCCTTCGTGCTGACGCTGTGCCAGCACGTGATCGAGCACGTGGAGGACCCGCGGACGTTCGTGCGGGAGCTTGTGGCGCTTACGGAGCCGGGCGGCGTTGTCGCGCTCGTGACGGAGGACGCCTGGACGAGCCAGTGGGCGCTCGAGCGTGCCGCGGCGCGGATCCGCGGGCGGTGGCCACGCTTCCATACGTCGCGCGACCACACGTTCGTGTTCAGCGCCGGGCATCTGGACCGGCTGCTGCGCGACGCCGGTTGCGACGCCGTTCGCACGCGGACCTTCTCCTACCTCCCGGCGGAGCGGCCGCACTGGAAGCTGTACAAGGGGATCTTCCGTACGCTCGACCGGCTGACGGGGCACGGGGAGTATCTTGTGGCGGTGGGGCGGGTGCGTCCATGAAGAGGCGTCGCGGGCGTCTGCTGATCGCCGCGGCCGTGGCGATCGCCGGCGGCGTCGCCGTATCGCGCGCGGCGCAGGAGCCGGACGTGCCGGTGTTCCGCGGCGGTGTGTCCGCCGTGGTCGTCGACGTGTCGGTCGAGGATCGGCAGGAACGGCCGATGGACGGCCTCGGCGTGGCCGATTTCGAGTTGCGCGAGGACGGCGTCGTGCAGGCGATCACGTCCGCGCAGCTCGTGCGCCGGGACGGACGGCGCCACTCCAACCTCGATGAGGCGTTGACCATCCGGTCCCGTGAGCACGCCGAGAGCGAGGCGGCCCGGGATGACGTCCGCGTCTTCGCGCTGTTCCTCGACGACTATCACGTCGAGAAGGACCCGCAGGTCACGATGCGGCTGCGCGACGCGCTGCAGCAGTTCGTGAAGGCGTTCGGGCCGAACGACCTGCTGACGGTCATGGACCCGCTGACACCGCTGAGCGCGCTCCGCTATACGCGGGACCTGGACGAGGTGCAGGCGCGCATCCGCGCGTTCGAGGGCCGCCGCGGGCAGCTCTTCCCGGTCCGGAGCGTGATGGAGGAGGCGCAGCTCCAGTCGAGCAACGTCTGGCAGATTCGCGCGACGGTGACGCTGTCCGCGCTCGAGGCCCTGGTCGCCCATCTGGGCGGACTCGGGGAGGGCCGCAAGTCAGTGCTCTTTGTCAGCCAGGGGCCGCCCGCCTCGTCGCTGTACCAGGAGAATGAGGCCCGGCTGCAGGGGATTATCCAGGGGGCGAACCGGGGCAATGTCACCGTGCACGCGTTCGACCCCCGGCCGCACGGGAGCAGTCAGCCGGGGGGCGCGTACGTGCTGTCCCGGCTGGCGGGAGAGACCGGCGGACGCGCGGTGGCCAACAGCAACGCGCCGTTGCCGCACCTGAAACAGACGCTGGCCGACGCCAGCGCGTATTACCTGCTGGGGTACACGCCCTCGCGGCCGGCGGACGACGGCCGCTTCCACAAGATTGAGGTGAAGGTGCTGCGGCCGGGGGCGCGCGTGACCGCGCGGCGCGGGTACTGGGCACCGTCATTAGCGGAACGCGCCCCGGTGCCGACTCCACGGCCGGAGCCGCGGCAGGCCACGGCGCTCGCCAGACTGACGACGTCCGTCCCGGGACGGGTGGCAGAGGTGTGGCTCGGGTCGGCCAGGGCGTACGACGCCGGCCGCACGGCCGTGACGCTGGCCTGGGAGGCGGCCGAGGGCCGCAGGCCGGGGCAGGTGCCCCAGACGCTCGAAGTCTCGGTGTTCGACGGCGGGCCGCGGCCGGCCGGCGCGCCGCTGCGTCAGGTGGAGCCCGCCCGCGTGCTGGGCGCCGGCGCCAGTGAGCGGTTCACCCTCGTGGCGGGACAGCCGTTGATCTGGCGCTTCACGGTGCGCGGGCCTGACTCGGTCCTGGACCAGTGGGACCAGAAGATGGCCGTGCCCGAACTGCGAAAGGACCGTGTCGTGTTCGCGACACCGACGGTCTACCGCGCCCGTACCGCGCAGCAGGCGCGTGACCTGCAGCGTGGCACGGGTCTCGCTCCGACGGCATCACGCCGGTTCAGGCCCGCTGACCGGGTGCGCGTGGACGCCGAGTCCTATGCCGAGGCCGGGGCGCCCGACGTGACGGCGGAAGTCCTGGGAAGCGGGGGCAAGCGGCTGGTGACGCTGCCCGTGACGGCCGGACCGAACGGCGCCGTTCAGGTCGGGTTGCCCGTGGCAAGCCTGGGCCAGGGGATCTACGTCCTCCGGCTGCACGCGGTGGCCGGGGAGCACACCGCGGAGGAACGGATGGCGTTCGAGGTCATACCGTGAACGGCAGAGCTGTTGACGAGTCCCGGAAGTGCCGAAAGAATGGAAGCCGAATCCGGTTACCCTGAGCGAGACGGAATGAGACGAGGACTTCTTCGGACGGGAGCCGTGTTGTGCACGGCGATGGTACTGACGGCCCCGATGGGCGCCGCCGATGGCCCGCTGCGCCTGACCGTACGCACGGCGCGGCCAGTGTTCGAGTGCCTCGACACGGGCGCGCAGGCGCGGGCGCACGCGAAGCGGATCCGCACGCTGGACGTCGAGCCCGGCCGGGCGCTGGCCTACGACCAGCAGCCGCCCGTCATTCCGCCGAACTACACCGGCACCGTGCAACTGGCCGAGTTCACCGTGGCGGGCGACGTGCCCACGCTGACGTTCCGGGCCACCGACGACGGCGTCGAGACCTGGGCGCGTGTGCGCATGGACACGCTGGCCGGCCGGCCCGTCAGCGTCTTCCAGCCGTCGTGGGACGCGTCGATTCTCGACCGTGCGATGGCGAACTCCCGCTGGGGCTGGGACCAGCCGGAGCTCTACATCGGTGACGTGATCGGTGCCGGGGCTCTCGGCGCGGACCGCCAGATTTTTCTCCGTATCGCGCCGCTGAACATCCCGGACGTGCGGGTGCTTCAGCCCGCCGCCGACGTGCAGTCGGACGAGCTCGTGCAGCTGGACGACGCGACCACCGAGCTGGCCCGCGTGACGACGCGGTTCTATCAGCTGTTCCAGGACACGTACGACGCGATCGCCGTCGTGCCGCAGCGTTCGATCCTGATGCCCTACACCGGTGTGCACTACACGGTGAAGAGCGATGTCGCGGGGATCGGCCAGGAGCTCTACGACGACGCGGCCACCTATGGGAGCGCAGGCCGGCTCCACGGCGTCGAGATCTTTCCGCAGTTCTTTCCGGACAACCTCATCAGCTCGCACGAAGCGTCCCACCAGTGGGGCAGCTACGTGGACTGGACGGCGATCAGCGGCGTGGTCCGCGCCGGCCACCAGACGAGCGCGCACGACCCGCTGTGGGTGGGACACCCCTCACGGATGAGCTCCGTGCTGGATGGCCACCGCACCGTCGTCGACGTCGGTGGCGCCTACGCGGTCGCCCGATCGGCCGCGCCGATTCCGTTCACGCCGATTCAGAAGTACGCGATGGGGCTGCTGCCGAAGGCGGCCGTGCCGAACATGGTGCTGTTCGACGACCAGGCCCAGTTCAGCCTTGCCGCTCCGCCGCCGCCCGGAACGCCCGTCGCCGGCGCCGTGCGCAGCGCCAGCATCGACCAGATCGCCGGCCTGCTCGGTGAACGGAGCGGCCCGGTGCCGGCCGAGTGGAGCCGCGCCACCATCGTCGTCTCCCGCGGCGCGCTGCTCTCGCAGCGCGAGATGAACTACTGGACGTTCTACGCGCAGCGGTCCGAGGATCCGAACCGTTCCGGCATCATCGATTTCGAGGGCTACGGGTCGTTCGACCGCGCGTCCGAGAACGCGGTGGACTTCAAGACGGACATCCGGCCTCTGGCCGGCGAGCAGATTGTCGGACCGCTCCAGGTCGACTTCCCGGCATTCGGCCCCGCGGACCTGCGCGGCGTCGAGTTGAACGCGCCGCTGGCCACATTGTCGGCGGCCGGCGCCGCCATCCCGATAGCGGGCCGTGTGACCGCGGCGAATCGCGCCAACTTCAACCGCGTGGCGCTCTGTCTGGTGCAGCCGGACGAGGAGCAGTGCGGCGCGTCGGCCCCCGCGATCTCGACGCTCGGCGGCGACGGCAGCTTCAGCGTCAACGTGACGGCACCCGGACCGGGCCGGTATCAGCTGAACTTCTTCCTCGTGCAGCCGGACGGTGCGGGCGCGGCGGCGCTGCAGATGACGACCTTCACGGTGAACTAGCCGGCCCGCCGCTGAGCCGGCACGCCAGCGCGGAACGAATGACGAGACGCCGGACGCCCTCAGGGGCGCCGGCGTTTTTCTGTCTGGGCCGGTCCCGGTGGAAACGGCCGGTGCCGTCCCGCCCCGCTGCGGCCGCGCGTCCGGACCGCAGCACCGTCTTCTCAGGCACTTGCGGGAACACGCCCCGCGCCCGCATCCCGGCGCCGGTCTTGCGACCTGTGTGCGCAACCGGCGGGCCGCGGTGACGTCAACCCGTGCACCCGACCCGTGCACGCCGCGGCCGCCGGTTGCCCGCACGAACGCCCGGGCGCGTCCGGACGGGGACTCAGACGAACGCGGCCCGGCGCTGATGGAGGAGTGCGATGAAGCGAATCTCTGGTGGCCTGCTGGCGATGGTGATGACGATGGCGATCGCGGTGGCGTCCGCGGCCGCGCAGGAGCGCAATACGAAGGCCCCCGCGCCGGCGCCGGCCGTGGTGAATCTGAATACGGCGAGCGTGGCGCAGCTCGACGCGCTGCCCGGCATCGGGCTGAAGGTGGCCGAACGCATCGTCGAGTACCGCCAGAAGCACGGCGGCTTCAAGAGGGTCGAGGAACTGATGAACGTCCGCGGCGTCGGAGAGAAGGGGTTCCTGAAGCTCAAGCCGATGCTGACCCTCGGCTCGCCGAAGGCGGAGCGGACGCAGTAAGGCGGCGATGGTGCCCAGGCAGCGGCCCGACGCCGGCGTGACGCTGGTCGAGGTCCTCATGGCCTGTGCGCTGATGGCCACACTGGCGGGCGCGGCCGGCGCGGCGCTGCCGGCCGCGGCCGACCGTG
Organism: Vicinamibacterales bacterium; assembly: GCA_050183355.1. Lineage (GTDB taxonomy): Bacteria > Acidobacteriota > Vicinamibacteria > Vicinamibacterales > UBA2999 > CANKJK01. Next base: position 7,281 of record JBFXBH010000107.1, read on the forward strand.
CCCGGGTTCGTCAGGCAGCGGCCTTCCTCGTCGCGCTGTGTGAGCAGGCGCGCGTGGAGGCGTTGATGCGCTCGCGTGCGGTCGGCCTGTACTTCGGTCCGGCGGGACCGGCGGCACCGGTCGGGCTTCATGTCGACGGCAACGCCAACGGCCTGCGCGTCACGGATGTCCTCAGCGGTGCCGATCCCGCCGTGATGCCCGCACGGCGCCTGAGCGATCTCTTTCCCGGCGTGCGCATCGCCGAGGGTGATCAGGACGGTGTCCGGCTTGGCGGCACCCGGCTTCTGACCTTCTCGCCGCTTGGAACGGCCACGCCGGGCAGCATCTACCTGACGGGGCGCGAGGGCAGCCGTTACGCCGTCCGGATTGCCGGGAGCACCGCGCGGGTGCGGACCGAGCGCTTCAATCCGGGCAGCGGCGTGTGGAGCGAGCGGTGACGCCGGCCGGGGAGCGCCGGCGGAGCCCGCGTGTCGAGCCGGTGTCCGGCGGCCCGGCCTCCCACGGCCGGCTCCGCGCGAGCGGCGACGTCCGGGTGCGGGACATCGCGTCTGCCGGCGTGCGCGTGGAAGGCCCGCGCCTGCTGCCGGGCGTCCGCGTGGATCTGCATCTCATCGGCGCCGCGGGGCGACAACTGGTCCGTGGCCGCGTGGTGTGGGCGCGCGTGCGCGCGGTCGCGCCGCTGGTCTACGAGGCGGCGGTGGTCTTCGACGCGCCGTTCGACGTCCTGCCGGAGGGGTATCGGGTGCCCGCAGGGCCGGCGCCGCTGCTGCACCGACCGGCCGCCGGCTACCCGGTGGCCGGGCTCCGGACCGCCGAGGTGCCGGAAAGCGCCGGAAAGCGGCCGGCGGGCGCGGCTGGCAGGCCTCTTGGTTCTGTCACGGCCGGAGGAGATCGCCGTGATGACCAGCCTGCAACCGGGTGACAGCAGGGAATGGAGGGCCGCCGACCTGCGGCCGTCGTCGACGCCGCTGGTGGGACAGAGCGCCGGGATGGAGGCGCTGCGCGACCGCGTGGCCCGCGTGGCGGCCAGCAACTTCACGGTGCTGATCGAGGGCGAGAGCGGCACCGGCAAGGAACTGGTCGCCCGGCTGCTGCACAGCCTCAGCCGCCGGAGCCAGGGCCCGTTCGTCGCGGTGAACTGTGCGGCGATCGTCGAGACGCTGCTCGAAGCCGAGCTGTTCGGCATCGAGGAGCGGACCGCGACGGGCGTGCGCGGCCGCCGCGGGAAGTTCGAGATGGCCGACCGCGGCACGCTGTTCCTCGATGAGGTGTCGGATCTGTCGGCCTCGGCGCAGGCGAAGCTGCTGCGGGCCATTCAGGAACTGGCGGTCGAGCGGGTGGGCGGGCACGGCGCACGCCGCATCGACGTGCGTATCGTCGCCGCGTCGAACCGGCCCCTGGCCGACCTCGTCGCACGGGGCGCCTTCCGGGCGGATCTGTTCTACCGCCTGAGCGGCGTGGAGGTGCAGGTACCGCCGCTGCGGGCGCGCACGGGTGACCTGCCCGCGCTGGTGTGCCACTTCCTCGCGCGGCACGACGGCGGCGCGGACCTGCGGCTCTCGCCCGCGGCCGTCGAGGCGCTGCGGATGTATCAGTGGCCGGGCAACGTCCGCGAACTGGAGCGGCTCGTGGAGCGCCTGGTGGCGCTGTCCCGGTCCGCTGTCATCGACGTCGACGACCTGCCGCCCCACGTCCGGGGGCCCTTCGCGGAGGTGCTGGAGGTGCGCGATGGGCAGGACGAGAGCCTGCGCGCGTGGGGTGCCCGGTACGTGCGGCTTGTCTACGAGCGCTGCGGACGGAACAAGCGGCGGACGTGCCACACGCTGGGGATCAGCTATCACACGCTGTCCGCCTACCTGCGATGCGGGGATCCGTCGGCGACGGCGGACCAGCGTCAGTTGCCGGCGTGGGTCGCGC
>JBFXBH010000108.1:0-9154 GCA_050183355.1 Vicinamibacterales bacterium
CGAGCTGCACCTACTGCCATTCCCTGGAGCGGGTGCTGAAGTCGAAGCACACGGCGGAGCAGTTCGTGCCGGTGATCCACCGGATGCAGAAGTACTACCCGGACGGCACCATCGCCGGAACGGAGGGCCGCGGACGCGCGCAGTTCGACAACAAGGCCGCGCAGGCGGCGGCGGAGAAGAACCCCATGTGGGGCTACGTGCCGGGCGCGAACAAGGTGGAGCTGAGCAAGTACCTGGCCACCATCAATCAGAGTGGCGGCCGGCCCCTGCCCGCGAAGTTCAACCTGCTGCCGCGTCCGAAGGGCAAGGGCACGAAGGTGATCATCACGCAGTACGACATGCCGCGGAAGGACACCGTCGCGCACGACATGGACGTCGCGCTTGATGGGAATCCCTGGTACACGGACCAGAGCCGTCCCTTTATCGGCACGATGAACGCGCGGACGGGCCAGTTCACCGAGTACCCGATCCGGCCTCTCGCCAAGGACACGCATCACGAGTTTGCCGGTGCGAGCGACATCCAGATGGATCGGGAGGGCAACGCGTGGTTCCCCACGGTCGACGACTCGGTGAACAACCACTTCGGCCTGATCCACAAGTTCGACCCGAAGACGAAGATCTTCACGCCCACGACCGGCTACTCGACGAGCCCGGTGACGCAGTTCATGTCGATCGGCCCGGACGGCAAGATCTGGTCGGGCTTCGCCACCTTCTACCGGATCGATCCGAAGACCGCGAAGGTGGACTGGGAGTTTGACTGGACCAAGGCGCCGAACGTGCCCAAGGGACCGCACTCCGGCTACGAGATCGCCGTGGATCCGAAGGGCAATCCCTGGATCACAGACTTCAGCGCCTCGGCCATCGTGGGTGTGGACGTCAAGACGAAGACCGTGAAGTTCTTCCCGACGCCGACACCGAACGCGCAGCCGCGTCGAGGCAAGATCGACGCCCAGGGGCGATACTGGTTCGGTGAGTACACGGGTGACAAGATCGGGATGTTCGACACGAACACGGGCAAGTTCATCGAATACGACCCGAAGATCCCCTTCGCCGCACCCTACACCGCATCCACCCCGGACAAGGACGGGCGTGTTTACGCGCCGAGCAACACCGCCGACCGTCTGTTCCGCGTCGATTCGAAGACCGGCGAGATCGTGACGTACCTGATGCCGGTGAAGGACTTCGACACGAAGCAGGTCACGATCGATCCCCTCGACAAGCGGACCGTCTGGTTCGCGAACGAGCGGAATGCCCGGATCGTGAAAGTCGAACCACTCGATTAGGCGCGTCCGGGCTTTGCGATGAAGACGATGCCTGGCGCGATCGTGGTGGCCGTCGCGGTGACGGCTGCTGTGGTGCTGCTGCAGGCCGGCCAGTCGCCCCGTGCCGGCGCCGCCCGGCAGGTGCCGTACGGTGACCAATGAGGTGTTCGTGTCCGACGGGGAGCTGCTCTTCCACCGGCGGGTCATCGTGTTCGATGCCGACACCGGGCGGTTCAAGCGCATGTGGGGCGCCTACGGAAACAAGCCGGAGGATTTGAAGGATCTTCCGCGCTACAAACCCGGGGATCCCCCGCCGCAGCAGTTCCGTGGTCCCCACTGCATGCGCATGGACAAGGACGGCCAGCTGTACGTTTGCGACCGGTTCAATGACCGGCTGCAGGTGTTCAGGAAAGACGGCACGTTCGTGCGTGAGCGATTCATCGCCCCGAACACGCTGTATCCGGGTTCGGTCTACGACGTGGCGTTCTCGCCGGATCCGAAGCAGACCTACGCGTACGTCACGGACGGCATGAACAAGAAGGTCTGGATCCTTCTGCGCGACACGCTGGAGATCGTGGGCCGCTTCGGCGTCGGCGGCAACGGCGGCGGGCAGTTCAACCATCCGCACAGCATTGCCGTCGACAGCAAGGGCAACCTCTACGTCACGGAAACCCTCGAAGGAAAGCGCGTGCAGCGCTTCCTGTACAAGGGCCTGCGCGCGGCGCAGCCCATTCCCCAGTAGGTGTCATGACTCACAGCCTTCTCGCGTTGTTCCTGCTTGGTGCCCTGCAGGCGGCGCCCGCCGCTGGAGACGCGGAGCAGGGGAAGAAACAGTGGCAGACCCGGTCTGCCGCGGTGGGTCCTAACCAGACGGCTGGGACGCTCTGGTGCAACAACTGTCACGGGATGAATGCCGAGGGAGGCTTCGGTCCCGACCTGGCCGGTCGAGGCCTGAGCGTCGAGCAGGTGCGCCGGGCGGTGCGTCAGCCGTGGGGCATCATGCCGCGGTATCCGCAGGAGAGCGTGAGCGACGCCACGCTCGCGAACCTGACGGCCTGGTTCGCGTCCCTCCCGAAGGTCGCGGCGCCCGCCGCGTGGAAGACGCCGCTGCCGCCCGCGGAACCGCGGGGGCCCTACGTGATGACGGTGTCGGGCTGCTACCAGTGCCATGGGGCGCAGATGGGCAATCCGCGCCGGGTGCTCGGCGGGGAGTTCGGCGCCGCGCTGGACTTCCCGTTGTTCACCAAGGTCATCTACAACCACAACGAGTACTACCCGCAGAATCAGATGGGCCTCTTCTCCCGGGATCGCCTGACGGAGCCCACGGTGCGCGAGATCTACCAGTACCTCCTGGTCGACCTCGGAATACGGGTTCCGGTGAGCGGCCGGGTTACCGGTTCATCGGTGGCCGGCGGCAATGCCAGCCATGTCATCACCGTCAGCAACGACGGCGAAGCCGGCAAGGGTCTGACGGCCGAGGACATCACCGTCTCGGTTCCGCTTCCGACGGGTGGCAAGGTCGTCTCCGCCACCGGGCCCGGGTACGAGGGTGTCAAGGCCGGGGCGGCCGCGGGGAGCGCGGCCGTGTGGCGTCTGCCGCGCCTCGGGCCCACCGAGAAGGTGGCCCTGACGCTGACGCTGAGCGGTGACGTGCCGGCTGCCCAGTTGAAAGGTGCCAGCGTCCAGTGGGCCAAACCCGCGCTCGGTCCTGGCGCCGCCACGAAGGCGGACTCGGTGATGGTGGCCATCCCGACGGCGGCTGCCCGCTAGGGCGGAAACACGCCGCCTATACTGTGGCGTGCGAGTCCTCTCAGCCCTCATCGCGGCGATCGTTCTCACCGGTTGCGGCGGCCCGGACGCGGACGCCCCGGCCCGTGCCGGCGGTCCCGCGGTCCAGCAGGTGTCCACGCTGACCGTCGCCCTGGAGCCGTTCGAGCGTACGGTCACGCTGAGCGGCACGCTTGCGGCGGAAGAGGAGGTCCAGACGTCGTTCCGGGTGACCGGCCGTGTCGAAGAGATCCTCGCCGACCTCGGCTCGCCGGTCCGCAAGGGCCAGCCGCTCGCGCGGCTGATGTCCGTGGACTATGAACTCCGCGTCAGGCAGGCGGAAGCCGCGCTGCAGCAGTCGCTCGCGCGGCTCGGACTGACCGAGGCGGGCGAGGCCGCGACGGTGGACCCCGAGAAGACGGCGCTCGTGCGGCAGAGCCGGGCGGTCCGCGAGGAAGCGCAGCTGACGCGCGATCGCATCCGGACGTTCGTGGAGCGCGGCCTCTCCTCCCGGGCGGACCTCGACGCGGCCAGCGCCGCGCTGGAGGTCGCCGAGGGCCGGTACCAGGACGCGCTCGAGGAGATCCGGAACCGCCAGGCGCTCGTGCTCCAGCGACAGTCGGAGCTCGACCTCGCGCGGGAGCAGCTCGACGGCACGACACTGCGGTCGCCGATCGACGGCGCGGTGAAGGAGCGTGTGGTGTCGGTGGGCGAGCACCGCACGCCCGGCGCTCCGGTCATGACCGTGGTCCGCCTCAACCCGCTGCGTCTTCGGCTGGCCGTGCCCGAGCGCAGCGCCTCCGCGCTCCGGGCCGGCCAGCCCGTCCGCGTCCGTGTCGAGGGCGACCCCGCGAGGCACGACGGGCGCCTCGCGCGGCTGGGCGCGGCGATCGACGAAAGCAATCGCACGCTCCCGGTCGAAGCGGAGGTCCTGAACCCGCGCGGGGCGCTGAGGCCGGGGACCTTCGTCACCGCGGACATCGTGGTCAACGACTCGGACAGCGCGCTCGTCGTGCCGCAGCAGGCACTCGTGACGTTCGCGGGTGTGCAGAAGGTGCTGACGGTGACAGACGGCGTCGCCCGCGAGCAGCGCGTGAGGCTCGGGCGCCGCGCCGACAACCGCGTCGAGGTCGTGGAGGGCCTTCGCGCCGGTGACGTGGTCGTGGTGAAACCCGGCAACCTGGTCGACGGCACGCCGGTGCGCGCCGTCGCGTCGGAGTAGGCATGCGGTCGCTGGCCTCCCTCTGCATCCGGCGGCCGGTCTTTGCCGCCATGCTCGCGCTGATGCTCGTGGTGGTCGGCGCGGCCAGCTACCTGCGACTGGGCGTCGACCGCCTGCCCCGGGTCGAGCTGCCGCAGGTGAACGTGCGGACGCTGCTGCCCGGCGCGGCGGTCGAGGAGGTGGAGACGCAGATCTCCGAACGCCTCGAGGAAGCCATCAATACCGTCGAGGGCATTCAGGAGATCCGGTCCGTGTCGGGGCCCGGGATCTCGCAGGTCCAGACCGTCTTCAATCTGGACCGGGACATCGAGGCGGCCGCGCAGGACGTCCGCGATCGCGTCGCCGCCATCGTCGGCCAGCTCCCAGACGACGCGCTTCCGCCGGTCGTGGCCAAATTCAACAACGACTCGTCTCCGGTGATGACGGTCGCGCTCGCCGGCAACCTGTCGGTCCGTGAGCTCACCGAGATCGCCGACAAGATCGTGCGTCCGCGGCTCGAGCGCGCCAGCGGCGTCGGCAACGTCGAGATCGCCGGCGGGCTGGAGCGTGCGATCAACATCGAGGTGGACGCCGAGCGGCTCGCCGCCTTCAAGCTCTCGATCGCCGACGTCCAGAACGCCCTGGCCCGGCAGAATGCCGATGTGCCCGGCGGCAACGTCACGTCGGCGGCGCGGGAGGAGGTGCTCCGCACGCTGGGCAAGGTCGCGGCCCCCGAGGCGTTCAATGACCTGGTCATCAGGACGGTCAACGGTGCGCCCATTCGCATCCGCGACATCGGCACGGCGGAGGACGGCACGAAGGAGCAGCGCACGTCGGCCCGGCTGAACGGGGTGCCGACCGTGGTGCTCGAAGTCCGCCGCCAGACCGACGCGAACACCGTGGCCGTCGTCGAGGCGGTCAAGGCCAATCTGGAGATGGCGCGCAGGGAGGCGCCGGCAGGCGTCACGCTGGAGATTGCCCGTGACCAGTCCCGGTATATCGACGAGGCGCTCCACGAGATCACCGTGCACCTGGTCCTCGGCAGCATCCTGGCGTCGCTGGTCGTGCTGGCGTTCATGCGGAACATCCGGTCGACGCTCATCGCGGCCGTCGCCATCCCGTGCTCGGTGATCGCGACGTTCGGCATGATGGCCGCGCTCGACTTCACGCTCAACAGCGTGACGATGCTGGCGCTGGTCCTCATGGTCGGCATCGTCATCGACGACGCCATCGTCGTGCTGGAGAACATCTTCCGGTGGGTCGAAGAGAAGGGGCTGTCGCCCTTCGACGCGGCGCGCGAGGCCACGGCGGAGATTGCGCTCCCGGTGCTCGCGACGACCCTCTGTCTCGTCGTGATCTTCATCCCCGTCTCGTTCATGTCGAGCATCTCCGGACGGTTCCTGTATCAGTTCGGCCTGACGGCGGCGGTGGCGATCCTGGTCAGCCTGCTCGTCTCGTTCACGCTGACGCCGATGATGAGCGCGCGCCTGTTCAGGCGTGAGGATGCCGCCGGTGCACACGAGGCGGCCGCGTCGCGGCAGGGGTTCTACCGCTGGGTCGACGCGTCCTACGCCGGCGCACTGGCCTGGGCGCTCCGCCACCGTGTCGCCGTGGCCGCGTGCGCGGTGGCGGTCATGATCGCCGGGTATCCCCTCTACCGGCTCGTCCCGCAGGAGTTCTTCGTCGGCAACGTCGACGAGGGGGAGTTTGAGGTGAGCGTCAACGCGCCGGAGGGCACGAGCCTCGGCGCCATGGACGAGGTCATGCGCGTCATCGACAAGGACCTGCGCGGCGCGCCGGGCGTCCGGTCGTCGCTCGTGACCGTCGGGGGCGGCTTCATCAACTCGACGAACTCCGGACGCGCGTACGTGCAACTCGCGCCCCACGCGGATCGGGTGTTCTCGTTGACCCGGCTGATGCGCGAAACGCTGCGGCTGAACCCGGCTGGAGCCTTTCGCGGCAACCTGAGCCAGCGCGAGGTCATGCAGCTCGTGCGGGCCCGTCTGCGCCGGTACCCCGACCTGCGCTCCTCGGTCCGGAACATTCAGGCCTTCAGCATCGGGGGCGGCAACGCGGAGATCGACTTTGCCATCCGTGGGCCGGAACTGGACAAGCTGAACGAGTACGGCAACGCGCTGCGCCTGCGCGCTCCGGAGATCGGCCTCGTGGACGCCGACACCTCACTGAAGCTCGACAAGCCGGAGCTGCGCGTGCAGATCGACCGTGAACGGGCGGCGGACCTGGGCGTCCGGACGCAGGACATCGCCGCCGCGCTGCGCCTGATGGTGGGCGGCGATGAAGAGGTGACCCGCTTCCGGGACGCGCAGGTCAACGAGGACTACGATGTCCAGTTGCGCCTGAGCGAGGCCGACCGGACCGACCCGGACACGATCGGGCGGCTCTACGTGCCGCGTGGCAATGGCGACCTCGTACGTCTCGACAGCGTCGTGGCGATCGTGCCCGGCGAGAGCCCGTCGCGGGTCGACAGGCTCGACCGCCAGCGGCAGAACTCGCTTCGCGCCGGCGTCGCACCGGGGTTCGCGCTGGCCGATCGTCTCGAAGTCCTGCGGGAGGAGGCGGCGAAGCTGGGCATGGCGCCGGCCTACACGGTAGCCGTGGCCGGTCGCGGGCGCGAGCTCGAGCGGACGTTCGTCGAGTTCGGGTACGCCTTCCTGTTGTCGATCGCGTTCATGTACATGGTGCTCGCCTCGCAGTACGAGAGCCTGTCGCACCCCGTGATCATCCTGCTCTCGCTCCCCCTGTCGCTGCCGTTCGCGATGTTGTCGCTCTGGGCGACCGGCAACACGCTGAACCTTTACTCGGCGCTCGGCATGCTCGTGCTCTTCGGGGTCGTCGCCAAGAACGCGATCCTGCAGGTGGATCACGCGCGCAACCTGTACGCGAAAGGGATGGACCTCGGCGCGGCGGTCGTCCAGGCGAGCCGCGACCGGCTCCGTCCCATCCTGATGACGACGCTGGCGCTGGTGGGCGGCATGCTGCCCCTCGCGCTCGGCACGGGCCCGGGTGCCGAAGAGCGGCGGGCCATCGCCATCGTGGTCATCGGCGGCCAGAGCCTGTCGCTGCTGCTGACGCTGGTCGTGACGCCCGTGGGGTTCTTCCTGCTGGAGCAGTCTCGTGCGCGGCTCCGGGCCCGTCGCGGCAGCCCGGGCCCCGAAGCCATCGCAGAGGTCTGACCGCCACCGACGCATCCGCCCGTTCAGCGGGCCTGGACTGTCGGCAGGTGCAGTAGCATGCCCGGCGGAGGAGATGCATGCGGAGCCTTGCCACGATCGTGTTTGCTCTGGTCGCGACCCTGGCTGCGGGCCAGGTCACGCTCAAGATGATTCCACCACCGCCGGACGTCGCTGCGCCGCCGAGCGACGCCACGACTACCCGATCGGGCCTGGCGTGGAAGGTGCTGACACCGGGGACCGGGAAGCGGAGGCCCAATGCCTTCAACGAGGTCACGGTGCACTACACGGGGTGGACCGCCGACGGCAAGATGTTCGACAGCTCCGTCGCCCGCGGCAAGCCGTCGACCTTTCCGGTCAACGCCGTCATCCCAGGCTGGACCGAGGGCCTGCAGTTGATGCTGGTAGGCGAAACGCGGCGGCTCTGGATTCCCGCGGATCTCGCCTACCGGGGAAAGCGCGGCCCGCAGGGGATGCTCGTCTTTGACGTCGAGCTGATTGCGATCAAGTAGGTCTCAGATGTCCGCTAGGACGAGACCGGCTCGTAGCCGAGGTTCGGCGTCAGCCAGCGCTCCGCCTCGCTGACCGGGATGCCCTTCCGCAGGGCGTAGTCCTCCACCTGATCCCGACCGATCCGGCCCACCGTGAAGTACTTGGCGTCCGGGTGCGCGAGATAGAGCCCGCTGACGGCCGCGGCCGGCAGCATCGCGAAGTTGTCCGTCAGGGACATGCCGATGCGGGCGGGGTCGAGCAGCGCGAAGAGCTTCTTCTTCTCGCTGTGATCCGGGCAGGCCGGGTAGCCGAAGGCCGGCCGGATGCCCCGATAGCGCTCCTCGATGAGGTCCTCATTGGACAGCTGCTCGTCGGCGCCGTAGCCGAGATCCCGCCGTGCCCGCGCGTGCAGGTACTCGGCGAAGGCCTCAGCCAGGCGGTCGGCCAGCGCCTTGACGATGATGGCGGAGTAGTCGTCGTTCGCGGCCACATACGCGGCGGCGAGTTCGTCCGCGCCCAGTCCGGCGGTCACCGCGAAGGCGCCGACGACGTCGGTCAGGCCTGACGACCGCGGCGCGACGAAGTCGGCCAGCGACCGGTACGGCTGCCCCTCGCCGAGCTGCTCCTGCTGCCGGAGCATGCTGAACCGGACGAGCTCGGTGGCCGGCTCGAGGCGGCCGGCGGCCGGGTCGTAGAGCACGATGTCGCCGCCATCGCTCTGCGCGGGCCAGAAGCCGTAGACGCCCCGGGCGGTGAGCAGCTTCCCGGTGACGATGCGGTCGAGCAGCGCGCGGGCGTGTTCGTACAGCTCCACGGCGGCCGGCCCGTACTGCGGATGGGTGAGAATCGCCGGGAACGTGCCCTTCAGATCCCACGCGGCGAAGAAGAACGTCCAGTCGATATAGGGGATCAGCTCCTCGATCGGCACGTCGATCACCCGGGCACCGGTGAACGCCGGCACGGGCAGTGACGCGCCGGGCAGCGCAGCCTGGGACCACGGGAGATGGACGGCGTGGGCGCACGCGTCCCGATACGGCACGAGCGGACGACGCTTCAGCGCGCCGTGCTGCGTCCGCAGGGCCTGCTGCATCTCGCGGTTCGCCTTGTCGTACGCGGGCCGCGTGGCCGGGTTGATCAGGTTCGAGACGGCGTCCACGGCGCGCGCGGCGTCGAGCACGTGCACGACCGGGGCGTCGTACTCGGGCGCGATCTTCACGGACGTATGGGCCTTGCTGGTCGTG
>JBFXBH010000109.1:0-6905 GCA_050183355.1 Vicinamibacterales bacterium
GCTGGCCGCCCTCCGGCACCCTCGCGGGCGACGTGCTCGCGGCGCAGGCGCTGGGGATTCCCGCGATCGTCATGGAGTCATCGGACACCGCCAGCCTGCCGGCGCTCGACGCGCAGACCTGGCAGCCGCGGGACCGCGGCCCCGCCGCGCCGCGCCCGGTCGCCGTCAGCCTCGACCCCCGCGATCAGGAGCACTCGCTGATGCTCGCGCTGCGCCAGCTGGCCACCGACGAGCCGGCGCGGCGCGCGCTGGGCGAGGCCGCCGCAGAGCGGTGGGCGCGTCTGCACGAGCCGTCCGTCGCGGTGCGCACGTTCGTGCCGATCCTGGAGGCCGCCGGTCGCGCACCGGCGTCGGCGCTTCCGGCTGACTGGCCGGCGCACTTCCGCGCGGACGCCTCCGCCACGGCTCGCCGCATCCTCGACGAGTTCGGCCAGACCGTCGACATCCTCTGAAGCGCGGCGGTACTGCGCTGGGCCAGGCGGCTCGCCAGTGAAGTGTGAGCAATCGCGAACTCGCCCATGCGGGCGGCGGCGCCCCACGCAGAACGCGGCGCGGAGCGCGACTGAAGGGGCGAGCCGGGTGCCCTTCACAGGCGCCCGCGGAGCGCGAGCACCGCGTTCTGCGTGGGGTGCCGTCGCCCGCGTTCGGCGTGTTCACTCCCAGGCGTAGCCCGGTTCGGTCGTCAGGCGGCCATCCTCGACGGGTACCCCCATCGAGAAGTGATAGAGGCTCTGCAGCCGGTGGTCGCGGATGCCGAGCACGTCGTGGACCGGGTCGTCGTAGTAGCAGCCGATGCCGGTTGCCCGGCCGCCGGCGATCTCGGCTTCCAGATAGAGCACCTGGCCGATGAGGCCGCACTCCCAGAACAGCCGGCGGTAGAACCAGGCGCCGTGCGCGTGAAGCGCGGGGGCGAGCGGCGCGAGCATCGCCATGCCGACATAGCCGTCCGCCGCGATGTCCTGGTCGCAGCTCAGACGCCGGGCCAGCCCGCGGGCGTCGAGCGGGGCCAGCAGGTACAGCCCGCCGATGTCCGGCACGGGTTCCCAGAGCAGGTCATCGCGCAGCCCGTCTCTCAATCCGGACAACGCCCCCGGCTCGCGCGGCTGGCCGTAGATGCCGGACGCCAGCCCCTCGACGCGATGGACGAACCAGATCAGGCGGACCTGGGGTGGGGCCGCGTCGATCGACCAGACCGGCGACGGCTCCAGGCCGGCCACACCCCCGCCGCCCGGCTGCACGCGCGCCACCATGCGGGCGAACGCCGTGCGGCTCAGCGCGCCGCGGCCATCGAACGACACCGCACTGCGCCGCCGGATCAGCCACTCGCGGCTGACGGCTGCGGCCACGGGCAACTCCGCTCCCGCCGTCCCGCTCGACCCGGTGGCGTCGGGCGCCGGCCGCGCGCCCGTCCCGGACGGTGCACTCGGGCGCCCGGACGTCACGAACGCCGATCCGGTGACGTCCGCGTGCGGGCCGCGCTCCGTGCGGCGCGTCGCGGCCGCAACCGCGTCGATCGCCGGCCACTCGACGCGCGACGGGCTCAACTGATTGGGCTGGCCCACCCACGACGCACGCCGCGCCGCGGCGACCCACCCGTCAACGTCGAACCCGGTGTCCACATCGCCCGGACCGACGGCCAGCAGGCAGTCCGGTTGCTCCGGCTCGGGACCGTCGGCGAGCGCGTCCTGCGGGAGATCGTCCTGGCCCGCGCCGGCGCCGCCGCCGGCGCTCGTGTCCGGCAGGCCGAGCAGCATGGCGATGTCGGCATCACTCCAGCCGGACAGCAACCGTACGCGCCAGCCGAGCCGGGCCGCCGAGTAGGCCAGCGCGCCGATTGCGTGGCCGACGTCGTGCTGGCAGTAGCGGAACGCGCGCTCGCCGTACTTCCACGCCTCGCGCCAGTGGATCGACGAGAACCCGACGAGGCAGACGCCGTCGGGAAGTCCAGGCGTGGGAGCCTCCAGCACCGCCCGCGTTTCGAGCGCGTGCTCCTTCGGGGCGTAATGGGACACACACCACGCCGGGCGGTCCGGCGCAGCCGTGACGACATACGCCTCGATCGGATGCAGATTGCCACTGGACGGGTTCGCGCGCAGCGCCCAGCGCGATGCGCCCGCCTGCTTCCAGGCGGTGAGGCCGAACGCGCAGCGCAGCAGGTCGCCGATGACGGGCAGGTGGAACGGCGCCACGCCCCCGGTGTATGCCGGCACCGCACGCGGCAACTCGACGAGCGGCGCGCCACGGTAGCGGCGGAAGGGGTCGGGCTGCGTGGCCCAGTCCAGGTAGCCCAGGGCGGGCGCGAAGCGCTGGAAGGCGTGCTTGGTGCGGTCGTGATAGGCGAGCACCGCGTCTCGTGCGGCTACGCCGTCGGCGACACCCGCCCCAGGCGTGTCGCCTGCCATCGCCGCGCTTACCCGCCCAGCGCCTTGATCTGCTTGTCGACCTGCTCGAGCGCGGCCTTCAACTGACGCCGGCGCGCGTCGTGCTCGGTGGTCGCCATCTGCCGCTCGAAGTCGGTCCGCGCCAGCTTCAGCGACGCGACCTCGCGGGCCCGGGCCGGGTCCACGACCACCTTCCGGGCGCGCGCACGCTTCTCCTCCGCAATCTCATCGAGGCGTTCCTGAATCCTCGCCTCGGCGTCAACGAGCCCTTCGCCTGCGTCGCCCATGTCGTGTCCGTCCCGCGTCGATCCCGACCGAAGAATCCGTGCCGCCACAGCGGCGGCCGGTCATTATGCCATGGAGATACGCACGAGGAGGCCGAAGCGTTTCACGTTGTGGCATCCTGCTCCGACGTTCCGCATGGCGCACGCGACAACCTACCGGCCCGAGATCGACGGACTCCGAGCACTGGCCGTGCTGCCTGTCATCGGGTTCCACGCCGGGTTTCCGCTGTTTACCGGCGGCTTCGTGGGCGTGGACGTCTTCTTCGTGATCAGCGGCTACCTGATCACGGGCATCATCCTGTCCGAGCAGCAGGCCGGCACGTTCTCGGCCGCGCGGTTCTACGAGCGCCGCGCGCGGCGCATTCTGCCGGCGCTGTTTCTCGTGCTCGCCGTGTCGTCGGTCATCGCGTGGTTCCGCCTGCTGCCGGTCGACCTCAAGGCGTTTGCGGCCAGCCTGACCGGCGTCGCCGGGTTCTACGCGAACCTGATCTTCGCAGGGGAAACCGGCTACTTCGAGACCGCCGCCGAGCTCAAGCCGCTGCTGCACACGTGGAGCCTCTCGGTCGAGGAGCAGTTCTATCTCGTCTTCCCGCTGCTGCTGATCCTGACGCGCCGCTGGCGGGCGGTCTGGCGCGCCTGCCTGTTCCTGGCGATCGGCGCGGCGAGCCTGGCCGCCGCGGAGCTCGACGCGTATTCCCGGGCGGAGGCGGTGTTCCTGCTGCAGACGCGGGCGTGGGCCGTGACGATCGGCGTGCTCGCGGCCTTCTACCACCAGCGCGACGCGCGGCCGTTCGCGCCGGCCACGGCGCAGGTCATGTCCGGGTTCGGTCTCGCGCTGGTCGCCTTGTCGGTCGTGACCTTCAGCCGCGCCACGCCGTTCCCCGGCGTGGTCGGCCTGGCGCCCACGGTCGGCACCGCCCTGATCCTGCTCGGCGCCACGCCGGGCACGGCCGTGCATCGCGTGCTCGGCAGCGCGCCGCTCGCCGGCCTGGGGCTCATCAGCTACGGCGCCTATCTGTGGCACCAGCCGCTGTTCGCATTCGCCCGGCACAACGTCGCCGGCCCGCCCTCGACGGCGGTGTTCCTGTGGCTGACGCTGGCCACGCTGGTGCTGGCGTACGCGAGCTGGCGCTGGGTCGAGCGGCCGTTCCGCACCGGCACGCGGGTCAGCCGGCGCGCGGTCGCCGCGTTCGCCGTCAGCGGCTCCGCCCTCTTTGCCGCGCTGGGGCAGGTCACGGTGGCGAACGAGGGGTTTGCGGCCTACTACATCGACCACAGGCTGTCGCCGGAGGCGCGGACGCGCTATCAGCTCGTCCGCGACCACACAGGGCGGCGCCTGCCGGACGACATGGTCGACGACGGCGCGTGCCGCTTCTGGACGATGGAGTCGACGGGGCCGTCGCCCGACTTTGCGTCGCGGTTCGACGGCTGCGCGGCCCGGCTGGGACCGGCCGTCGTCGTGCTCGGCGACTCGCACGCGATGAATGTCTACAACCTCGTCGCGAAGGCGAACGTCTCTCAGTTCGTTGTCGGTTTCACGAAGCCCGGCTGCCGCCCGCAGAACGACAATCCTGACTGCCACTACCGGGCGTTCGGGCGGTTCGTCGAGGCGCACGCCGCCGCCATCCGCGTCGTGCTGTTCAACCAGAGCGGCTCGTACTTCCTCGAGGACCCGAACGGCGACCTCGACACGCGCCTGTCGTTCACGCCCGACACGCCGTTCGTCCTGCACGAAGAGGGGCTCTCTGCGACGGTCGACTACCTGTCGGCGCTCTCCGCCCGCGTGCCGGTCGTCTGGCTCGGGCCCTATACGGACGCCCGTGTCGACTTCCGCGACCTCTCGTACCTGACGCGGGGCCTGTACATGTCCGACGTCAGCCTGCGACACTACGCGCGGCTCGAGACGGAACTGCAGCGCCGGTCGGCGACCGGCCGCTGGCCGTTCCGCTACGTCTCGCTGCATACGCTCTTCAACCTCTCGCGCGACTTCCTGCAGGTGGGCTCGTGCGTGACGTTCCGCGACACGGACCACTTCAGCGGTTGCGGCGAGGACCTGCTCGCGCCGGTCGTGAAGCGCGCGTGGGACGCCGGCCGGATCGCGCCGGGCCGGTAGCGTCCGGGTTCACTACAATCGCGCGGTGCCGCGCACGGCTCCCGTTCTGCGCCTGTTCGCACCGCCGGTGCGCGCCTGGTTCAGCGCCACGTTCGGCGCGCCGACCGGCCCGCAGGTCCAGGGCTGGCCCGCGATCGCGCGCGGCGAGTCGACGCTCATCCTCGCGCCCACCGGCAGCGGCAAGACGCTGACGGCGTTCCTGTCATGTCTCGATCGCCTGATCGCGGCCCCGGTCCCCGACCCGAAGGCGCGATGCCGCGTGCTCTACGTCTCGCCGCTGAAAGCGCTCGTCGTCGACATCGAGCGCAACCTGCGGGCGCCGCTGGCCGGCATCGCGGCGGAGGCCCGGCGCGCGGGGCTGACGATCCGCGAGCCGCTGGCCGGCATCCGCACGGGTGACACCCCGGCAGACGAGCGCCGCCGGTTCCTGACGGCGCCGCCCGACATCCTGGTCACGACGCCCGAGTCGCTGTTCCTGCTGCTGACGTCGTCGGCCCGCGAACGGCTGCGCAGCATCGACACGGTGATCCTCGACGAGATCCATGCGCTCGTCCCGGGCAAGCGCGGCGCCCACCTGATGCTCTCGCTCGAACGGCTGGAGGCGCTCCGCACGGGGAAGCACCGGCCCCCGCTGCAGCGCATCGGCCTCTCGGCGACGCAGCGGCCGCTGGACGAAGTCGCCCGCTTTCTCGGCGGCGCCGTCACGACGCGGCGCGGCGCGCCGACGTACCGGCCGGTCACGATCGTCGACGCGTCCGCACGCAAGCGCCTCGACCTCACCGTGGAGGTACCGGTCGAGGACATGGCCCGGCTGCGGGCGCCCGTGCCCGGTGACGACCGTGCGGACCCGCCGCCGCACCCGTCGTCGATCTGGGCGTCGGTCTACCCGCGGCTGCTGGAACTGGTCCGCGCGCACACGTCCACGCTGATCTTCGTCAACAGCCGCCGGCTCGCCGAGCGGCTGGCCGGCGCGTTGAACGACCTCGCCGGGGCGCCGGTGGCACGCGCGCACCACGGCTCGATGGCACGGGAGCAGCGCGTCGACGCCGAGACGCTGCTGAAGGAGGGACGCCTGCCAGCACTCGTCGCCACGTCGTCGCTCGAGCTCGGCATCGACATGGGGGCGATCGATCTCGTCATCCAGATCGAGGCGCCGCCCTCAGTCGCCAGCGGCCTCCAGCGGATCGGCCGCGCCGGTCACCGCGCCGGGGAGGTCAGCCAGGGCGTCGTCATCCCGAAGTTCCGGGCGGACCTCGTGGCCTGCGCCGCCGCCACGCGCGCCATGCACGACGGGGACGTCGAGGCATCGCACTACCCGAGAAACCCGCTCGATGTGCTGGCCCAGCAGGTCGTGGCCGCCGCCGCGATGGACGTCTGGAAGGCCGACGCGCTGTTCGACCTCGTGCGCCGCGCGGCCCCCTTCGCCGCCCTCGAGCGCCGCGCGTTCGACGGCGTCGTCGACATGCTGGCGGGCCGCTATCCGTCGGACGACTTCGCGGAACTGCGGCCGCGGCTCACGTGGGACCGGCGGGCGGGCACGCTGACGGCCCGGCCGGGCGCGGCCCGCGTCGCCATCGCCAACGCGGGCACGATCCCGGATCGCGGCCTCTACGGCGTGTTCGTCGCCGGGGCGTCTCCACCCGCGCGCGTCGGTGAACTCGACGAGGAGATGGTGTTCGAGACCGAGGTCGGCGACGTCTTCGCGCTCGGCGCGTCGTCGTGGCGCGTCATGGAGATCACGCACGACCGCGTGCTCGTGCGCCCGGCCCCGGGCGAACCCGGTGCGACGCCGTTCTGGAAGGGCGAGTCCGTCGGCCGGCCGGCGGAGTTCGGCCGCGCGATCGGCCACCTCGTGCGCACGCTCCGCGGCATGCCCGCCGCGGCGGCGCGGGCGAAGCTGATGCGGCAGCACGACCTTGCGCCGGGCGCCGCCGACAACCTGCTTCGGTACCTGACCGAGCAGGCCGCCGCCGGCCCGGTGCCCGACGACCGCACCGTCGTGATCGAACGCTCCCCCGACGAACTCGGCGACTGGCGCGTGTGCCTGCTCTCGCCGGCGGGCGGCCGTGTGCACGCCGCCTGGGCGATGGCGGCCACGGCGCAGATCCGCGAGCGCACCGGGCTCGA
>JBFXBH010000109.1:7005-9036 GCA_050183355.1 Vicinamibacterales bacterium
CTGCTCGGCGAGGCCGACCTGCGCGACCTGCTGGACGCCGCGGCGATCGACGACGTCGAGCGGTACCTGCAGCGGCTCGAACCCGGGCATCAGGCGCGGACGCCCGACGGCCTGCACGACCTGCTGCTGAGCCTCGGCGACCTGAGCGACCGTGAACTGGCCGACCGGTCGACGCTCGCCGACACGCGCGCCGCGGTCGACGCACTGGTGCGCGACGCCCGGCTGGCGCGCGTGCGCATCGCCGGACAGGCGCGGGTCATCGCCGTCGAGGACGCGGCCCGCTACCGCGACGCGCTCGGCGTCACGCTCCCGGGTGCCGTGCCCGCGGCGCTGCTGGAACCGGTGGGCGATCCGTTCGGCGACCTGATCCGGCGCTACGCCCGCACGCACGGCCCGTTCACGCCGGACGACGCCGCCACGCGGTTCGGGCAGCCGGTCGAGGCCGTCGCCGAGGTCCTGACGACGCTGACCGCCCGCGGGCGGCTCGTGGAGGGCGCGTTCCGGCCCGGACGCCGCGGCCGCGAGTGGTGCGACCCGGACGTGCTCCGGTCGCTGCGCCGCCGGTCGCTCGCGGCGATCCGCCATCAGATCGAACCGGTCGATCACGCCGCGCTCGCGCGGTTCTCGATCCAGTGGCAGGGCGCGACCGGCGAGGCGGCCGGCGCCGACGCGCTGCTGCACGCTGTCACGCAGCTCCAGGGCGCGCCGATCCAGGCGTCCGTGCTGGAACGGGACGTTCTGCCCGCGCGCGCTGCCGGCTACACGCCCGCGATGCTCGATGCGCTGCTGGCGTCCGGCGAGGTCGCCTGGGCCGGTCTCGAACCCAAGTACCGCGACGGCATCCTGGCGCTCTACCGCACCGAGGATCTCCCCCTTCTCGCGGCCGACCGGTCCGGCGTGGCACTGCCACCCGACGAAGCCCGCGTCGTCGATGTGCTGCGCGCGCGCGGCGCGTCGTTCTTCCAGGCCATCCACGCGGAGCTCGGCGGCGGATTCCCGCAGGCACTCGTGGCGACGCTCTGGTCGCTCGTCTGGAAAGGGGTCGTGACCAACGATACCTTTCAGGCGCTCCGTGCCTGGGTCGAGACACGGGAGACACGTGCAGCGAAGCGGCGGGGGCACGGGCCGGACACGCCGCGCCGCGCCGTGCCGCCGGGTGGCGAGGGCCGCTGGTCGCTCGTCGTCACACCGGGCGCGCGCCTCGGCAGCCTCGCCCCCACTGCCACGAGCCGCGCCACGGCGCTCGCGAAGCAGCTGCTGACGCGCCACGGCGTGGTCATGCGGGAAACGATGGCGCTGGAGCAGGTGGACGGCGGCTTCTCCACCGTCTACCAGGTGCTGACCGCGATGGAGGCCGCAGGCCAGGTGCGGCGCGGCTACTTCGTGCGGGGCACGGGCGGTGCGCAGTTCGCCACGCCCGAGGCCGTCGAAATGCTGCGCGCGCACCGCGACCCGCCGGAGCAGGCGCGGACCGTGCTCCTCTCGACGACCGACCCGGCCAGCCCGTACGGCGCCATCGCACCGTGGCCGGCGGATCCGGAGCACCCGCTCGATGGCCCGGGCGGCCGCGGGCCGACGCGGGTGGCCGGCGCCTCGGTCATCCTCGTGGACGGCGAGGCGGCGGGCTACCTGAAGCGGGGAGACCGCGACCTGCTGCTGTTCCCGGTGGCCGACGCGACACGCCGCGCCGTGCTGACGCGCGAGGTGGCGCGGGCGCTGCTGCGGCTGTCCGCCTCGCGCGAACCGGGCCGGCGCGGGCTGCTCATCTCCACGATCAACGCAGGCCCGGCACTGGACCACGAGGCTCGCGCGGCCTTCGTGGCCGAAGGCTTCATCGCCGGCGCGATGGGCCTGCAGGCGAAGCCGCCGCGGGACTGACGCCGGCCGGGCAGCGATCGCTCACCGGACGTCGCCGGCAAGAATGCGCTTCCGTTGCGCCGGCGGCATGTGCTCGATCGCGTACCGGAGTGTCGTGCGCGGGATGCGCGCGTAGTGGGTCCCGAGAAACACGAGCAGCCGCTCCCGATCCCG
>JBFXBH010000110.1:0-8964 GCA_050183355.1 Vicinamibacterales bacterium
TGTGGAGCGCGGTCCAGGGTCCAGCGGTGCTGGGTCTCGTGTACAACACTGACGGCGATAAGAACCGGGCGGAGTACGACCAGCTCGCCGTCTGCCTGCTCGATCTGGCGCTGAACGGCCTGCAGTCAGGGGCGTTCTCCCGTGTGTCGACCAGGCACTCACCGGCTGACGGCAGCGCGACCCCCGGACGCCCCATTGCCTTCGGCGTCCGCGCCCAGAATCCGGCCTAGACCCCTCCTCGAGAACACACGTCCGATCAAGTTGAACATACGTTCAACCTGCAGTATGCTCCCCGGGCGTTCCGCGTACCGTACGGCCGCGGTGGGTTCGACGTGTTCACAGAGGAGAGACTCAGCATGCGCGCATTTCTCGGGATTCTGGCGCTCGTGGCGGTCGCGGCGTCGGGCGTGGACGCCCAGGGCGACGCCGCGCTCACCGGCGTCGTCACGTCCCAGGCGGAAGGAAAGATGGAGGGCGTGCTCGTCACGGCACGCCGCGACGGCGCGAACTTCGACGTCACGGTCGTGAGCGATGCGCGGGGCACGTACAGCTTCCCGCGATCCCACGTCGCGCCCGGCCGGTACACGCTGAAGATTCGCGCGGTCGGCTACGACCTCGCGGGTCCCGCGACCGCCGACGTTCCACCCGGGAAGACCACGACGCTCGATCTGACGCTCGACAAGGCGAAGGACGTCTCGGTCCAGGTGACGTCCGCTGAGTGGCTGGATACGGTGCCCGGAACCGAGGAGCAGAAGGCCATGGTGCAGCGCAACATCATTGCCTGCACCTACTGCCATTCGATGGAGCGCATCGTCAAGTCGCGGCACAGCGCCGAGCAGTTCCTGCCGGTCATCGACCGGATGCAGGCGTACTTCCCGGACGGCACGGTGGCCGGCACCGAAGGCCGGGGACGGGCGAGGTTCATCGGGACGGACTCGCCGACGCACACGGCGAACGACCCGAACTGGGGCTTCTCGCCGGGTGTGAAGAAGACCGAGCTCGCCGCGTATCTCGCGACGATCAACAGGCACGGCGGCCGTCCGCTGCCGACGACGTTCAAGACGCTGCCGCGCCCGACGGGCAAGGCCACGCGCGTCATCGTGACGCAGTATGACCTGCCCCGAAAGGACACCGTGCCGCACGACAGCGACGTCGATTCGAAGGGGAACGTCTGGTACACGGATCAGAGCGACTACTTCGTCGGCATGCTCGATGCGAAGACGGGCGCGATCAAGGAGTGGCCGTTGCCCAAGGCCACCACGCGGGCGTTTGGCGGCGGGGCCGACGTGCAGGTCGACAGGAAGGACCGAGTCTGGTTCGCACTGACGACCGATAAGGGGCGCAGCCAGATGGGGCTCCCCGGCTACTTCGACCCGAAGACGGAGACCTATCGGCATGCGGATGTACAGCAGGGCGACCAGTTCCTGACGCTCGCGCCTGATGGCGACATCATCTCCGGTGAGTTCAAGATCAGCGTCGAGACGACGAAGATCGTGGACCGGTTTCCGTACCAGGAGGTGCAGAAGAAGCCCGGCACCCCTCCGGGGCCCCACTGGTACTACGAGCCGGCGATGGATTCCCGGGGCAACTGGTACATGCCTGACTTCGGTGGCAGCTACATCGCGAGGATTGACGCGAAGACGAAGGCGGCGACCTGGTTCAAGACGCCGACTGCGTTCTCGCAGCCGCGGCGCGGCAAGATGGACGCGCAGGATCGCTTCTGGTTCGGCGAGTACACGGCTGACAGGATCGGCATGCTCGACACGAAGACGGAGAAGATCACTGAGTACGACACTCGCGTCAAGTGGTCGTCGCTCTACACGGTGTCGGTTCCCGATGTGAAGGGACGGGTGTACTCGTCAAGCAACACGACGGACCGTGTGTTCAGGCTCGATCCGGCGTCCGGGGAGATGATCGCCTACCTGATGCCGACCCGCGATTTCGACGCGAAGCAGATCTCGGTCGATCCCGTCAGCAAGAAGGTGATCTGGATGTCGAACGTGCGCAACGCACGCATCATCAAGATCGAGCCCCTCGACTAGTCCCGGCGACACCGTCCCTTCGGCCGGCCCTCGGGCCGCCTGCCTGGCCATGCCGCTCGCGTGGACGCCCGGGCACACGTGCGATCGTCAGGATTGAACAATAGTTCAAAATACTTGAACTGTAGTTATTCATGAGGTAAGCTCCGCGCCGTTTCGACAGATCCCGACCTGGCGCCGCTGACGCCCGGGCCCGGGACGTGTCTCTCAGATCTTGCGACTGACGGTCCGCTACGGACCGAGGGGGAAGAAGTGATGATGACGAACAGAGCGTGGATCTGCCACGCAGCGGTCGTGTTCGCCTGTGTGTTGATGCCGATGGCGGCGGGTGCACAGAGCCTCGGCAGCATCGCCGGCGTCGTGAGGGACACGTCCGGTGCCGTGTTGCCGGGCGTGACCGTCGAAGCGGCCAGTCCCGCGCTGATCGAGAAGGTCCGGGCAGTCGTGACCGACGGGTCCGGCAACTACAAGCTCGTCGACCTGCGGCCCGGTGTCTATTCGGTCACGATGACCCTCCCGGGATTTGCGGTCTACAAGCGCGAGGGCATCGACCTCTCGGCCGGCTTCACCGCCAACGTCAGCGCGGAGCTCAGGGTCGGCTCCCTGGAAGAGACGGTGACGGTCACTGGAGCCAGTCCGATCGTCGACGTGCAGAGCGCGCGCACGCAGAACGTGATGCGCAGCGAGACGCTCGACCAGCTCCCCTCCGGTTCACGGAACCTCATGGCCTTTGCGGGCCTCACGCTCGGGGCCACGAACTCGACCGCCGGTCGCAACGACGTCGGTGGCGACAAGGGCGAGACGAACACGGGGATCACGCTGCACGGCGGCCGCGGCGACGACGGTCGCACCAATTGGGACGGCATGAACACGAACGTGTTCTTCGGCGGCGCCGGCGGTCAGCAGCGCATTTACCTGTTCAACACCGTCTCCGTGCAGGAAGTCGTCGTGGACACCGGCGGCTCGACGGCCGAAACGGAAACCGGCGGCGCCAACATCAACATGGTGCCCAGGGAAGGTGGCAACGGCCTCTCGCTGTACGGCATTGGAAACTTCACCAACGAGAACTTCTCCGCGGCGGCCGTGCCGGACGCCCTCAAGGCTCGCGGCATCACTGACCAGTCCACATTGCGCAAGATCTACGACGTGGGTCTCGGTGTGGGCGGTCCGTTCAGGCAGGACAAGGCCTGGTTCTATGCGACGCACCGGTCATGGGGCGCGCAGAGCTACGGTTCGGAGGTGTTCAGCAACGCCTCTTCCAACCCTCTCATCTTCGTACCAGGCACGGAACGTGGCTTCACCGACAGCGTCGCTGCGGATTCCTCGTTCCGCGCAACCTTCCAGCTCAGCGCGAAGCACAAGATGAACCATGAGTTCCACCTGCAGAACTCCGGAACCCTCAACCTTGGCATCAGTGCCGGCGCGCTCTCGGCTCCGGAAGCCACCGGCGATGGTCCCAACGGTCCGCACGTGCTGAACCAGACCACGTGGACGTTCACCGCCACGAACAAGCTCCTGATCCAGGCGGGCGCGTCGTTCCTTCGGCAGGTCGTGAACTTCGTGCCGCACGTCGAGAACGTCAATCGCTTCACCGGAACGGGCGACGTGGTGTGGCCGGGTCCAGGCGTGTTCTCCATCGTCGACGTCGCGGGCGTTCCGGGGCTGTATCCCGCCGGGTTCAGGTACGGCACGACCGGGGGCGGCCTCTTCAGCCTGGGCAGAAACGGCAACAACAACAACTTCAACCAGAAGTTCACGGTGTCCTACATCACGGGCTCGCACGCCCTCAAGGCCGGTCTTCAGACGCTGCAGGGGAACTATGACTTCCGTGGCATGGACGACGGCGTCGAGCAGGTGAACTACACGCTTCAGGCCGGTCGCCCCGTCAGCCTGACGATGTTCGCCGGTCCCTTCCAGTCGAAGACGCGCCTGCGTTCCGAGGGTCTCTTCGTGCAGGACCAGTGGACCGTGAAGCGCCTGACGTTGAATCTCGGTGCGCGCTACGACCACTTCAACGGCCGTGCGCTCCAGCAGGACATCGAGGCCGGCCGTTTCCGCCCGGCGTACTCGGTGGCTGAACGAAAGAACCTGCCGGACTTCAAGGACTTCACGTACCGGGTGGCGGCGGCGTACGATCTGTTCGGCAACGGGAAGACCGCCATCAAGGCCGGCTTCGGCAAGTACCTGATGGGCCAGGGTGGTTCGCTCGCCCAGCAGGGCTTTGCGCCGTCGGTCGCGATCGCCACGTCGACCGCACGAACGTGGGCAGACGCCAACAACAATCTCGTGCCGGACTGCGTCCTCGAGAACTTCGCCGCCAACGGGGAGTGCGGTCAGATCCTGAACCCGCTGTTCGGCCAGCCGTTCTCGGTCCAGACGCTGGCCGACGACGTTCGCGAGGGCTGGGGCAATCGCGAGTTCAACTATCAGTGGAACGTCCAGATGCAGCACGAGCTGGTGCCGGGAGTCGGCGTGGCCGTGGGCTACTTCCATACGCAGTGGGGCAACCAGTCCGTGACGCGCAACACGCGGGTGCTGCCGTCGGACTACACGCCCTACTGCATCACGGCCCCCAGTGACCCCCGCATCGGCCCCACGGCCGGACAGCAGATCTGCGGCTACTACGACATCACGCCGGCCGGCCAGGCCAAGGGGGCGGCATTCGAGATCTCGCAGGCCCGCAACTTCGGCACGCCGAAGGACACCTTCGACGGCGTCGACATCGGCCTCAACGCCCGCTTCGGCAAGGGTGCCCTTGTGACGGGGGGTGTGAGCGTGGGCCGACAGGCGTACGACTTCTGCTACGTCAACGATCGTCCCGACCTGACGCCGCAGGACTTCCATGTGAGCGCGTTCTCGCCCAACCGCTATCCACGCAACAGCGACTTCTGCAACGTGACGCCCGCGTGGTGGAACGGCATCGGTTCGCAGATCAAGCTGCAGTTCGTCTACCCGCTGCCGTACGACATCGTCGTCAGCGGCGCCTACAAGCACCTGCCGGGCATTCCAGTGAGCGCCAATTACGTTCAGACGACGGCCCAGATTGCGCCCCTCCTCGGCCGGCCCTCCACGGCGGCCGGCACGGTGACGCATTCGGTGATCCCGATGCAGGGCAGTGCCGTTCCGGGTGCCAACACAGCCGCGGCGGAGGTGTTCGACGAGCGGCTGAACCAGACCGACATTCGTCTGAGCCGGAACTTCAGCGTGGGCCGCGGCAAACTGCAGGCCGTCTTCGACGTCTACAACGTGCTCAATGCGCGGACGCCGCAGGCGATCCTGAACACCATCAGTGCCGCCTACTACCGGCCGACGGCGTTGCTCGGCGGTCGGCTCTACAAGTTCGGCGTACAGCTGAACTGGTAGTACCTGGCGATCTGACCTGCGACGGGGCCGCCTGGCGCGGCCCTGTCGCACGTCCCGGAACACCACCCTGGAGGCACATCATGAAGCGCGAACGAACGTCTCGCCTCGGACGGGCGGCCCTCGGAACGGTCGCCGCCGCGGCACTGTGTGTTGCGCTGCCGAGGGCGCAGGGCGAGGGAGACGGCCACTGGGTTGCGGCGTGGTCGACGACGGTGCAGGCGCCCCGGCACATGGCCTACGACCCGAACGACGGCCTGCCCAGGGGGCTCGACGCGCAGACCATTCGCATCGCGGTTCCGGTTGCCATCGAAGGCCGTTCGATTCGTGTCAGGTTGACCAACGCGTTCGGCGAGCAGGCCGTGACGTTTCAGCACGCATCGGTGGGACTCCAGGACAGCAGCGCCAGCGTCGTCCGGGACTCCCTCCGGCCGCTGTCGTTCGGCGGACGGCCGCACGTGACCATTGCCGAGGGAGCTGTTGCGTGGAGCGACCCCGTCGCGCTGCCCGTGAAGGCCGGACAGGCCGTGACCGTCAGCCTGTTCAGCGAGCGCGCGACCGGCCCGAGCTCGGGTGACTTCGGAAGCGGGCCAGGTGGCCACGCCACGCCGGTCAGCTTTCTCGCCGCCGGCAATGCCACAGGCGACGTCTCCGGCGCACCGTTCAGCGGGAAGGTCCGCGGTGCGTACTTCATTCACGGCGTCGACGTCCTGGCGCCAGCCAGGGTGCAAGGGGCGATCGTCACGATGGGTGACTCCCTGACCGCGGGGGCGACGGCGTGGCCGGCCGTTCTGGGTCGCAGGGTGTTGGACGCCGGCGGTACGTTCTCGGTGCTCAATACGGGCAGTGGCGGCAATCGCCTGCTGGGCACATCGCGGTGCTTCGGGGCGTCGGCTCAGAGCCGCCTGGTGATGGACGTGCTGGAACAGCCAGGCGTCAAGGCGCTCATCGTGTTCATCGGCATCAACGACATCATTCAGCCCGATATCGCGAACACCGAGTCCATGCCCATGCAGGTCCGGAACTGCGTGCACAAGGAGATCACGACGGCCGACGACATGATCGCCGGGTACCGCCAGATCGCGACGCGCGCGCATGCCCACGGCGTCAAGGTGTTTGCCGCGACGTTGATGCCCTACAAGGGCAATCCGGCCTGGACGGAGCGCGGGGAGGCGACGCGCGCCGCCGTCAACCGATGGATCCGGACGGCAAAGGAGTTCGACGGAGTCATTGACTTCGAGGCCGTGATCGCCGACAAGCAAGACGCCGCCCGGATGTCCGCGGCTGCCGGGGCTCAGGACGGATTGCACCCCGGAGCTGCAGGGCACAAGATGCTCGGCGAATCGGTGCCCCTGTCGCTGTTTGCGGCGATCGGCAGATAGCCGCTGCCGGCAGTGGGCGCCAACGAGCGCACGGACCGGGGCCAGGGCCGACCGGAGGCTGGGGAGTAGATATGCGCAGCGCAGTTGTCATACGTGTGGTGTCAGCGTTCGTCGCGCTGCTGGCGTGGTGGGAGCCAGGCGGGCTGCTGGACGCGCAGTCGGTTCCGCAGCAGGCGCCGGCGATGAGCCCCGCAGCCAAAGGCATCGGTCAGGACGAGGTCCCGCAGCGGACAGAGCCACCGGCGACAAAGTTTTCGTACCCGACCGGCCCGGAGACGTACGTGCCGCTTCCGAAGGGCGTCCAGGTCTTCGACACGAAGGAGTATCGCGTTCGCGTCGTTCCAGTCGTGAATGGATTGTCGCGTCCCTTCTCCATGGCATTCCTGCCGGGTGGAGAGATTCTGGTGACCGAGCGAACAGGGACGTTGCGCATCGTGCGCAACGGCGTGCTGGACCCGAAACCGATCGGTGGCGTACCCGCGGTGGTGGCCAGGCCCTACGAGGGACTTCAGGACATCGCGTTGCATCCCGACTTCGGGAACAACCGCTGGGTGTACCTGACGTACACCAAGCCAGGACCGGGAGGGAGTGCCGCGCAGGCGCTTGCTCGCGGCCGGCTCGATGGCCACGCCCTTGCTGACGTACGTGACCTCTACGTCGTGGACACCTGGATCGAACGCAGCAAGGCGCCGACGCTCGGATCGCGGATCGCGTTCGGAAAGGACGGCCTGCTGTACATGGCCATTGCGAGCCCGATCTCGGTACAGGCTCAGGCGCAGAATCCGGCGACGGCGCTCGGGAAGGTCCTTCGGCTGAAGGACGATGGCACACCGGCCCCAGGGAACCCCTTTGCCGGCCGGGAAGGCCATCGGCCGGAGATCTTCACGATCGGACACCGCAATCCGTTGGGGCTTGCTGTTCATCCGGTGACCGGAGACGTATATCAGTCGGAGAACGGTCCGCAGGGCGGAGACGAACTGAACATTCTCCGTGCCGGAAAGAACTACGGCTGGCCAATCGCATCACAGGGACGCGACTACGGCGGACAGTACATCCCGTCCCACTTCGAAGTGCCCAACGTCGAGCCGCCGTTCATGCACTGGATTCCAGCGATCGCCATTTCCGGAACCATGTTCTACACGGGCGATGCGTTTCCGAAGTGGAAGGGAAACGCCTTCGTCGGCTCGCTGTCGTACAACCACCTCGAGCGGCTGACGTTCAACGCCAGGGGCGAACCGACCGGCGGCCGCGAGTGGCTGCTCTCGGAGTTGAAGCAGCGCATCCGGGACATCAGGCAGGGGCCGGACGGGAACCTCTACGTCCTGACGGATGCTGCCTTCGGTGCGCTCCTGCGCATCGAGCGGGCGGACTGACGCTGGCCGGACGGAGCTGGACCGCACGGCCATGACCAGATGGCTGCCCGTCGTCGGCGGGCTCAGCATGAACGTGGCGCTGGGGTCGCTGTACGCCTGGAGCGTCTTCGTGCTCCCGCTCGAACGCGAGTTCGGCTGGTCCCGCTCGGAGACGTCGTGGGTCTTCACGATCGCCATCGTGTGCTTCGCCGCGTCGTTTATCGCGGCAGGACGCATCCAGGACCGGCATGGTCCGCGCGTCTGCGCGGCGCTGGGAGCGGTTCTGGTCAGTGCGGGATTCGTCCTTGCGAGTTTCACGTCGTCGCTCCTGTTTCTGTACGTCGCGTTCGGTGCCGTCGTGGGGCTGGGGAACGGCTTTGGCTACGCCACGCCGACGCCGGTGGCCTCAAAGTGGTTTCCGGACAAGCGCGGCCTCGTGGTCGGCCTGATGGTCGGTGGATACGGCGCGGGGTCGGCCTTGCTCGGTCCGCTGGCGACCTCGCTGATCGACTCGATCGGCTGGAGACCGACGTTCAGGATCCTCGGTGGCGCGTTCTTCGTCATGGGCATCATCGGAACGGTCCTGATGCGGAATCCACCAGAGGGTTACCGGCCACCGGGGTGGACTCCCGTTGCCCGAGGGAACGGCCCCCTCAGGGAGATACCTCCCGAGGTCATGCTCAGAACCCGGACCTTCTGGTTGCTCTGGGTGGCCTACTGCCTGGGTGCGACGGCCGGGCTGATGACGATCAGCCAGCTGGTGCCGTTCGCCCGCAGCGCGGGTCTGACCGCAGCGGCGGCC
Organism: Vicinamibacterales bacterium; assembly: GCA_050183355.1. Classification (GTDB taxonomy): domain Bacteria; phylum Acidobacteriota; class Vicinamibacteria; order Vicinamibacterales; family UBA2999; genus CANKJK01. Next base: position 8,936 of record JBFXBH010000110.1, read on the forward strand.
ACCCTGGGCATCACCATCGGCGCGATTGG
>JBFXBH010000111.1:0-8852 GCA_050183355.1 Vicinamibacterales bacterium
TCGCCATCATCTCGTCCGGGTCCACGACGTTGCCCTTGGACTTGGACATCACGGCGCCGTCCTTCAGCACCATGCCCTGCGTCAGCAGGTGCTGGAACGGCTCGTCGTGGCTGACCATGCCGAGGTCTCGGAACACACGCGCGAAGAACCGCGAGTAGATCAGGTGCAGGATCGCGTGCTCGACGCCGCCGACGTAGAAGTCGACCGGCAGCCAGTACTTCACGGCGTCGGGGTTGAACGCCTGCGTCTGGTTCCGCGGGTCCGCGAAGCGGTAGAAGTACCACGACGAATCGACGAACGTATCCATCGTGTCCGTCTCGCGGCGCGCCGGCCCGCCGCACGCCGGGCACGTTGTGTTGACGAACTCGGGCACCTGCGCGAGCGGCGAATCGCCGCGGCCGGTGAACTCCGCGATCCGCGGGAGCTCGACGGGCAATTGGGCGTCCGGCACCGGCACGAGGCCGTCCTTCGCGCAGTGCACGAACGGAATCGGCGTACCCCAGTAGCGTTGCCGGGAGATGCCCCAGTCCTTCAGCCTGAACTGGACGGTCCCCTCGCCGAAGCCGCGCTGCCGCGCGAGGCCGATCATCTTCTGCTGCGCCTCGGCTGACGGCAGCCCGGAGAACTCGCCGGACTCGACGAGCAGACCGTAGGCATCGGCGGCCTCCGACAGGCCGTCCGCGCTGCGCGGCTGCCCGTCCGGCGTCACGACGACGCGGATCGGCAGCCCGAACTTCCGCGCGAACTCGAAATCGCGCTGGTCGTGCGCGGGCACGGCCATCACCGCGCCGGTACCGTAGTCGCCCAGCACGAAGTTCGCGACCCAGATCGGCACGGCCCGGCCCGTGAACGGGTTGATCGCCCGCTGCCCCGTGTCGAAGCCCTGCTTCTCGATCTCGCCGCTCACGCGGGCGGCCTTGTCCTGCAGGCGGAACGCCTGGGCCTGCTGCCGGAACGCCGCGGGGTCCGCCGAGCGCTCCGCGAACGACGCGACGAGCGGGTGCTCAGGTGCCAGCAGGACGAACGTCGACCCGAAGATCGTGTCGATACGCGTCGTGAAGACCACGATCTGCGTGGCAGGGTCACCGACGAGCGCGAACCGGACCCGCGCGCCCTCGGAGCGCCCGATCCAGTTCCGCTGCATCGTGAGGACCTTCTCCGGCCACTCCTTCAGCCCGTCGATCGCCGAGAGCAGCTCGTCCGCGTACGCGGTGATGCGGAAGCACCACTGCTCCAGGTCCCGCATCTCGACCACCGAGTGGCAGCGCCAGCAGCCGCCGTCGACCACCTGCTCGTTGGCCAGCACCGTGTGGCAGCTCGGGCACCAGTTCACCGACGACCGCTTCCGGTAGGCCAGGCCCTTCTCGTACATCCGGATGAAGAGCCACTGGTTCCACTTGTAGTACTCGGCGTCGCAGGTCGCCAGCTCGCGCTGCCAGGCATAGCTGATGCCCATGCGCTGGAGCTGGCCCTTCATGTGGCTGATGTTGCCGCGCGTCGAGTCCTCGGGGTGGATCCCGTGCTTGATCGCCGCGTTCTCCGCCGGCAGCCCGAAGGCGTCCCAGCCGAACGGGTGCAGCACGTTGAAGCCCTGCATCCGCTTCATCCGCGCGAGGGCGTCGCCGATGCTGTAGTTGCGGACGTGGCCCATGTGCGCATGGCCCGAGGGATACGCGAACATCTCGAGGCAGTAGAACTTCGGCCGGGAGGGGTCTTCCGACACCTCGAACGCGCCGGCCTCGTGCCAGCGCTGCTGCCATTTGCGGTCCAGGTCCTGCGGTATGTAATCCATCGGGGTCGGGGGCGGCCGCCGGGAGAGGCTGGCGCGCCGGTGCGGGCCAGGACAAGCGAGACGCTTCGGAAATTATAGCTGCCAGCGACGCGCATGCACCGCGCGCACGGCGTCCACGGCGCGGGCGCCACGCACGGCCGTGCCGGCCACCTCGGCCACGGCCGCCGCACCCGCGGCCGGCGCCATCTCGCCGAACGCCGCGACCAGCGCCCGCAGGGATCCGCCCAGGGCCGGCAGGTCGTAGCCGCCCTCGGTCACGGCCACGATGCGGCCGTGGCAGACCTCATCGGCGAGCCTTACGAGCGTGCGGCACATCCGTCCGAATCCGTCAGTCGTCACCTGCATGCCCGCGAGCGGGTCCGCGGCGTGCGCGTCGAAGCCGGCCGACACGAGCAGCAGTTCCGGCCGAAACCGGCGCACGACGGGCAGCACGACGCGGTCGAACACGGTGGCGTAGTCGGCGTCCCCGCACCCGGCCTCCATCGGCACGTTCACCGTGAAGCCGAGGCCGGCACCCGCGCCCGCTTCGGCCGCGGCCCCGGTCCCGGGATAGAACGGAAACTGGTGCGTGGAGATGAACAGCACCGACGGGTCGTCGTAGAAGCTCCACTGCGTGCCGTTCCCGTGATGGACGTCGAAGTCGACGATTGCGACGCGGCCCACGCCATGGGCCCGCGCGTGCGCCGCGACGACCGCGATGTTGTTGAACAGACAGAAGCCCATCGCGAGGCCGGACTCGGCGTGATGGCCCGGGGGCCGCACGAACGCCGCAGCACGCCTGGCCTGGCCGTCCAGCACGACATCCACCGCCTGGCACGCCGCGCCAGCCGCCAGCCGGGCCAGCTCGACGGACTCGGGCGACGTCATCGTGTCGGCGTCAAAGGCCACAGGCCGACCGGAGGTTGCCAGCACGGCCCTGAGATACGTCGCCTCATGGACGCGCAGCAACTGCGCGTCGGTCGCGGGCTGCGGCTCCAGCACGGCGATGCCGGCGGCGCGCGCCTCCGCCGCGACGGCCTGCATCACCTCCGCGCGCTCGACGCATTCGGGGTGCCCTGGCGGGGTCAGGTGGTTCGAGAACCGTCGGCTTGTGATGATGGTCAGCACGCGGAGCCTGTACAGGAAGACGGGCGGGGCGCCGCCACGGCATCCCGCCCGTCAATCATGCCGGAATCCGGCGCGCTACTCGATGACGATGCCGAGCGTGTCCGTCCAGTCGAGATAGGCGAAGCTGCCCTCGGGCGGCGGGCCGCCGTTGGTCCACTTGCCGCCCTTCTCCTGGCCCAGCTTGAGCCACGCCTCGCGCTCCATCTTGCCGCGGCCGACCGCGATGTGCATGAGGCTGATGCCCTTCTGCATCTTGATCTGATGTGACCACGGGTTCGGATCGCCGACGCCCTGGATGACCTCGATGCCGATCTTGTTCTGGAACGCCATGCCGGTCAGCACGTGACGCTCCGGGTCGTTGGTCCACATGTTCGGCGGATACGGGAACGCGCCCTTCGGCGGGAAGCGCCGCGGCTCGACCGGCTTCATCCCGAAGATCTCGACGACCTTCTTCAGCGACGCGGCCGCGTCCGTGTTGGCGAAACCGACGTGGCTGATGTTCAGCCCGCCGAACAGACCGGTCTGCTGCGTGGGTGCGGCCGGCATCGCCGGTCGCGCCGTCGGACCGACGATGATCGTCGCGCCGAACGGCGTGTCGCGGAAGTCGACCCAGGTGAAGTTGCCGCCCTTCCGGCCGCCCGTCCACTTGCCACCCTTCGACTCGAGCTCCGCGCGCACGGCGTCGATGTCGCCGTCCTTGCCTACGCCGAGCGCCCAGATCCCGAGACCGAACTTCTTCAGATGGTCACGCATCGGGCCCTTGCCGGTCGGCTGCACGATGGCGATGTAGAAATTCGGCATCGGCACGTAGGCGACCTTCGCTTTCTCCTTCTTCCCGTTCGGCAGCTCGTACTCGGCCTGCTGCACCGCCGGCGTCGGGATCCCGAAGATGTCGCCGTAGCCCTTCGCGGCCTTGGCAATGTCCGGCGTGATGACGACCAGGTGCGTCAGCGGTGCTCCCTGCAGGAGCGGTGCGGCCTGAGCCCGCACGGGGGCCGGGGTGGCCACCAGGCCAAGCACAGCCAACAACGGCAACATGACAATCAATCGGCGCATCGAGTCCTCCCGTCCGCCTTGGTTCCGTCGGACGACACACTATACCTGCGCCGGATCGGCACGGCCCGGGCCGACGGGGCCGGCGGGCGGGATTTCCGCGGCACCGAGGCGCCGTGCGACAAGTTGCGAACTCTCTGTCGCGGCGACCCGGCCGCACGGGCGGGTCAACCGGCCAGCATCCGCCGGCAGCGGCCTTCCAGGTCACCCAGCCGGCGCTCCAGTTCGAGCCGCCACTGCTCCAGGCCCGCGTCGTCGAGCCCGGCCGGCACCGCGAGGGGCTCTCCCACCGCGAGCGCGACGGTGCTGAAGGGCCTGGGAATCTGGGTGCGGTCCCAACTGCCGACCGTCCAGTGCCGTGCGGCCTCCAGGTGAAACGGCAGCACCGGCTGGCCGGTCGCCCCGGCCAGCCACACGGCGCCGGGCTGGGCCACACGGGCCGGGCCCTTCGGCCCGTCCAGCGTGAAGCCCACGGGCCTCCCGGCACGAAGCGCGCGCATCAACTGCATCGTCGCCTTGCGTGCGCCGCGTGTCGTCGAGCCCCGTGCGGTCCCGTAGCCGAAGCGCTCGATGATGCGGGCGATCCACTCGCCGTCGAAGTTCTCGCTCGTGATGACGACGATACCGCGCCGGCGGAAGAAATACGTCGCGGTCAGGATACGGCCGTGCCAGAAACCCATGACGGGCTGGCGGCCGGACTGGAGGAGGGCGTCGAAGTGCTCGAGGCCGTCGACGCGCCAGCGGAGCGTCGCACCGAGCAGGGCGATGAGGGGGTAGCCGACCGCGGCAATGGCCGCCACCTGGAACCGCTTCCACGGCGACGCCTGCCAGTGCTCTGCCATCGGTCCGCTGCATTCTGACACGGGCGGGCGCGCGGTCGCGGCACGGCGGGTGTCGCCGTGCCGGCGCTACATCCCGTTGTACTGCGGGCCGCCGCCCCCTTCGGGCGGCACCCACGTGATCGCCTGGTAGGGGTCCATGATGTCGCACGTCTTGCAGTGGACGCAGTTGGCGGCGTTGATCTGCAGCTTCTTCCCGCCGCTGCCGTTGTCGACCATCTCGTAGACCGACGCGGGACAGAACCGCACGCACGGATAGCCGAACTCCGAGCCGCACTTCGTGTGGCACACGTCCGTCTGGACCAGCAGGTGCGACGGCTGGTCTTCCTCGTGGGCCGTCGCCGAGTAGTGCACGTCCGTCAGCTTCTCGAACGCGAGCGTCTTGTCCGTCGGCGTCGCGTTGCTCGCGGCCGGCACGCTCGCCGGGTCACCCTCGCGGCCGTGGTAGCGCTTCAGCACCTGGATCCGCTCGTGGCCCGCGTGCCCCCGGATCTTCGACGGCGAGAGCATGCCGTTCGTATACATGCTCAGGCCCGCGTTCAGGACGCCGGGAATGAACCCGAGCCCGAACGCCTGGTGCACGCTGCGGATCGGATAGAGCTCCTTCTTGACGGGCCCCTCATCGATCCGCCGCTTATACTCGGCGAGCCGGGCCGCCGACGTGTCGCCCTCGTGCACCGCGCGGAACGCGGTCTCGGCGGCGAGCATCCCGGTCCGCATCGCAAGGTGGATGCCCTTCAGGCGCATCGAGTTCACGAAGGCCCCGGCGTCGCCCGCGATCAATGCCCCGTCCATGTAGACGCGCGGGCTCGTGTGCCAGCCGCCTTCCGGCAGCGCCTTCGCGCCGTAGCGGACCATCTTCCCGCCGTCGAGCATGTTCCGGACGAGCGCGTGCTGCTTCAGGCGATTGAACGCGGCGTGGGGCTCGAACAGCGGGTCCTTGTAGTCGAGGCCGACGACCAGGCCGACGACGACCTGGTTGTTCGGCAGGCCGTAGATGAACGACCCGCCGAACTCCTCCGGCTTGAGCGGATACCCGAGCGTGTGGATGACCTCGCCGGCCTTGATCCGGCCCGCCGGCACCTCCCACAGTTCCTTGATGCCGACGGCGTACTGCTGCGGTTCCGACTGGTCGTCCAGCTTCAGGCGGCTGACGAGCGTCTTCGTCAGGTTGCCGCGCACGCCGTCGCAGAAGATCGTGACCTTCGCGTGGATGTCGACGCCCGGTTCGAAGTTCGGCTTCCGCTCGCCGTGCTTGCCGATGCCGCGGTCGCCGGTGCGCACGCCGATCACGCGGTCGCCGTCGTAGAGCACCTCGGTGCCCGGGAAGCCCGAGAAGAAGTCGATGCCCTCGGCCTCGACCTGCTCACCGAGCCACGCGACGAACTTGTTCAGCGAGATGACGTAGTTGCCGTGGTTCTGGAACGGCGGCGGAATGAACGGCAGCGGAAGCTTCGCCGCGGCCGTCAGGAAGTACATGTGCTCGTCGCTGACCTCCGCGGCGAGCGGCGCGCCCTTCTCCTTGAAGTTCGGGATGAGGTCCTTCAGCGTCGATGGGTCGAGCACGGCGCCCGACATCATGTGCGCGCCGGCTTCACGGGCCTTCTCGAGCACGGCGATCGCGAGCGGCTCGCCGCCCTTCGCCTTCTGCATCTGTGCGAGGCGGAGCGCGGCGGACATCCCCGAAGGGCCACCGCCGACGATCAGGATGTCGACTTCGAGGACCTCGCGCTCCATGCTCGCTCCGCTACTTCGCCAGCTCGGCCGCCAGCGCCGGCGCGATCTCGAACAGGTCGCCGACGATGCCGTAGTCGGCCACCTCGAAGATCGGGGCCTCGGCGTCCTTGTTGATCGCGACGATCGTTCGCGCGCCCTTCATGCCCACAACGTGCTGGATCGCGCCCGAGATGCCGACGGCGACGTAGAGCTTCGGCGCGACGGTCTGACCGGAACTGCCGATCTGCCGCTCCATCGGGAGCCAGCCGCTGTCGCAGATCGGGCGGGATGCGGCCACTTCGGCGCCGAACGCCTTCGCGAGCGCCTCGACGACGGCGATGTTCTCCTGCGCCTTGACCCCGCGGCCCACCGCGACGATCCGCTCCGCCTGGCTGAGGTCCACGGCGGCCTTGGCTTCCTGGAACGGCGCCTCCGGCTTCTGACGGATGGCCCCGGCATCGACCGCGATGCCCGACGCCGCCACCGCCGCCGGCGACGCGCCCTTCTGGGCCGCGTCCGCACGGAAGGCGCCGATCTGGAACGAGAGCAGGTGCGGCGCAGGCCCCTGCGGCTTCACTTCAGCCGCGAGTTTGCCCTGGAACATCGGACGCGTGAAGGTGGCGGCGTCGCCGGTGCCCTTGACGCCCGTGATGTCCGTCACGAGCGACCGGCGGAGGCGTGCGGCCAGCATCGGCGCGAAGTCGCGCGTCTGGTACGTGTGCGCGAATACGACCGTCTGGGGGTTCTGTGCGTCCACGAGCGCCTTGAGGGCCAGCACGTAGCCGTCCGGCGTGTAGCTTTCAAGGGCCGGTGCATCCACCGTCAGCACTTCGGCCACGGCCGCGGTGGCCAGTTCCTGCGCCACGCCCGCGACACCGGCACCCAGCACGGCGACCTTGATGGGCGCGGCACCCGCCGCCAGCTGCTGCGCAGCGGCGATCGCTTCCCACGAGGCGCGGTTGAGCTTCCCCCCGCGCTGTTCGGCAACAACCAGAATCACAGGACCCTCGCTTCCTCGCGCAGGCGGCGCACCAGTTCCTTCGCCGCGTCCGCGGGAGAACCCGTGATCATCTGCGTCTGCTTGCTCTTGGCCGGCACGGCGAGCCCGACCACCTGCTGCGACGCGGACAGGCCGTCCGGCAGCGCCACCTTCTTCACGTCCTTCTTCTTGGCCGCCATGATGCCCTTCAGCGTGGCGTAGCGGAGCTGATTGATGCCGCTCTGGATCGTGATCAGCGCGGGCAGCGGCATCGCGATCCACTGGAACCAGCCACCTTCGAGCTCGCGCTTGATCCGCAGCGTCTTCGCCGCCGGGTCCGCCTGCACCTCCATGATGATCGTGGAGTGCGGGATGCCCAGCCGTTCGGCGAGCACGACGCCCATCTGCGCGTGACCCTGGTCGTCGGACTGCAGGCCGGTCAGCACCATGTCGAACGCTTCCGCCTGCATCGCGGGCGCGAGCGCGTCGGCGATCAGGAACGCGTCCGCCGCGCCCAGCGCGTCGGACTCCACGTGCAGCGCCCGGTCGGCGCCCCGGGCCAGCGCCTCGCGGATCACCTTGTCGACCCGGGCGGGCCCGGCGGTACAGACCACCACTTCGCCGCCGTGCTTCTCGCGGAGCCGGAGCGACTCTTCGAGCGCATAGGCATCCGGCTCGTTCATCTCGTAGCTGACGTCGTCCTCACGCACCCAGCGGCGGTCGTCGGTCAGCCGCGGCTGCCACTCGCGCGTGGGGACCTGCTTGATACAAACGGCAATTTTCATAATGTGAGTCGGGCCCTCAGGCGGGCCTTCCGCAATTCTCGCACAGGACAGGGACGGGATCGACGCCCGGATGGCGTCGCCCCAGGCGGCTACGCCTCGTAGCGCTTGAGCAGCAGCGCGGCGTTCGTGCCGCCGAACCCGAACGAGTTGGACAACGCGTGCCGGATGCGCATCGGCCGGCTGCGCTGGGGGACGTAGTCGAGGTCGCAGTCCGGGTCCGCGTGCTCGAGATTGATGGTCGGCGGGGCGGTCTGGTGATGCACCGCCAGCGCCGTGATGCCGGCCTCGAGGCCGCCCGCGCCGCCGAGCAGGTGGCCGGTCATCGACTTGGTCGACGAGACCGCCAGCTTCGCGGCGTGGTCGCCGAAGCAGCGCTTGATCGCGAGGGTTTCGAGGCGGTCGTTATGCGGCGTCGACGTGCCGTGCGCGTTGATGTAGTCGACGTCCTCCGGCTGCACGCCGGCCTTCCGCATCGCCATCGCCATCACGCGGCGGCCGCCATCGCCGTCCTCGGATGGCGCCGTGATGTGGTACGCGTCGCCGGAGAGGCCGTAGCCCACGACCTCCGCGTAGATGGGTGC
>JBFXBH010000112.1:0-8714 GCA_050183355.1 Vicinamibacterales bacterium
CGGCGCCCATCGACGGCGCCACCTCGATGCCGAGCCGGGCCGCCAGCGCCGCCGCGCTCGCCCGATCCCGCAGCGCCCCGGCCGGCACGGTCTCGCCCAGCCGGGCCGAGGCCGCCTCCCGGGCCGCCTCGCGCAACGACACCCGCCGGAACGGCGCCGCGAAGCTGATCGTGTGCCCGCCGAAGGTCACCTCGGTGCCGCCCGTGGCCGCCGTGGCCACCTCGGCCAGCATCTGCTCGGTCAGCGTCATCAGCGCCTGATACTCCGCATAGGTCCAGTAGAACTCCAGCATCGTGAACTCGGGGTTGTGCTGCGTGGAGATCCCCTCGTTCCGGAAGTTCCGGTTGATCTCGAAGACCCGCTCGATGCCGCCCACCGTCAGTCGCTTCAGATAGAGCTCCGGCGCGATGCGCATGTAGAGCCGCATGTCGAGCGTGTTGTGGTGCGTGACGAACGGCCGCGCGAGGGCGCCGCCCGCGATCGGCTGCATCATCGGCGTCTCGACCTCGAGGAACCCGCGTGCGATCAGGAACGCGCGGATCGCCGTGACCACACGGCTGCGCACCTCGAAGACCCGCCGCGACTCCGGATTGACCGTCAGGTCCAGATAGCGCTGGCGGTAGCGCGTCTCGATGTCCTGGAGGCCGTGAAACTTCTCGGGCAGCGGCAGCAGCGCCTTCGACAGGAACGTCAGCCCCGACGCCCAGACCGTCAGTTCGTTCGTCTTCGTGCGGAACAGCCGGCCCTCGACGCCGACCCAGTCGCCGAAGTCGAGCAGCTTGAACACGGCGAAGTCGCGTTCGGACAGGGCGTCCTGGCGGATGTAGACCTGCAGCCGCGCCTTGCCGTCCGAGAGCACGAGGAAGTTCGCCTTGCCGAAGCTCCGGATGCCGAGAATCCGGCCCGCGACCCGCGTGTGCGGCTGCTCCGCCTCGAGCGTCTCGCCCGACGCCGGGCTCCAGGCCGTGACCACCGCCTCGATCGTCGCCTGCTGGTCGAACCCGCGCGGGTAGACGTCGACGCCGAGCCGGCGCAGCGCGTCCAGGTTGGCGCGGCGCTGGCGGATCTGATCGGATTCCTCGGGCGTGCTGCTCATCTGCGTCTCTCTGAGACGGAACACCAGTGTGCCGTCAATGCCGGTCGAGCGACTTGCGAACGCCGTCCAGCAGGCCGTTGACGAAGCGGACCGCCTCCTCCGTGCTGAACGTGCGTGCCAGCTCCAGGGCCTCGTTGATCACGACGCGCGCGGGCGTTTCGGGCCGGTGCTGGAACTCGTAGACGGCCAGACGAAGGATGAGCCGGTCCACGACGGCCATGCGCTCCAGCCGCCAGTGCTGCGCCGCCGCGGCGATCACGGGATCGATTTCCGTCGCGTGGGCCGCCACGCCCCGGACCAGGTCGGCCGCGAAGGCCTGCTGGGCCCGCGAGAGCTCCGGCGCGACCTCGTCCGCGTGGTCCGCCTCGTCGCCGGGCCCCGGCGCCCGACGCTCGGCGAAGAACCCCGCGACGACGTCCTCGGGCGGCGTCCGTCCGACCTCCCACTGGTAGAGCATCTGCACGGCCGCCTCACGCGCCCGATGACGCCCGTCGGCGCGCTCGCCGTCAGCGGCATCCGGCAGCCCGCTCACCCCGCCGCTCCGCCGGCGATCGCCCGCAGCACGCCGACCATCTCGACGGCGGCCAGCGCGGCCTCCCGGCCCTTGTTCTCGGGGCCCGGCCGCGAGCGCAGGATGGCCTGTTCGTCGGTCAGCGTGGTCAGCACGCCGAACGTCACCGGGACGCCGGTGGCCACCCCGGCCTCCGCGATGCCGTGCGCCGCGGCCTCCGCGATGTACTCGAAGTGCATCGTGTCGCCCTTGATGAGACAGCCCAGGCAGATGACGGCGTCGAACCGGCCGGACCCGGCGAGCGTCCGGGCGGTCAGCGGGATCTCGAAGGCCCCGGGGACGCGCACGACCGTGACCCGGCCGTCGGGCACGCCGGCCGCGGCGAGCGTCGCGCGCGCCCCGGCGAGCAGGCCGTCGGTGACCTCGGGATTGAAACGGGCCACAACGACGGCGTAGCGCCCGCCCGTGTCGTGGTGCGATCCGGCGATCTCGGCAGGTGCAGTCATCGGGGGGCGGCTGCCGGTCTCACCGGAGCCTGCGTTACTTGCCTGTGAAGGCGGCCTGGCGCTTCTCGAGGAATGCGCTCGTGCCTTCGCGCATGTCGGCCGTCGACGACACGACGCCGAACAGCGACGCCTCGAGGTCCGTGCCCGCCTCCAGCGTCAGGTCGGCGCCGCGGTGCACGGCGGCCAGGATGTACTCGAGGGACCGCGGCGGCTTGGCCGCGAGTTCACCCGCCAGCGCGCGGGTGGCCGTCAGCAGGTCGGCCGCCGGCACGACGCGATTGACGAGCCCGAGAGCCAGCGCCTCGTCCGCCTTGACCATCCGACCGGTCAGCAGCAGGTCCAGCGCGACGCCCTTCCCGACCAGCCGCGGCAGCCGTTGCGTGCCGCCATAGCCGGGGATCAGGCCCAGGTTGACCTCGGGCTGGCCGAAGCGCGCCGAGTCCGCCGCGACGCGCAGCGTACACGCCATCGCCAGCTCGCAGCCGCCGCCGAGCGCGAACCCGTTGACGGCCGCGATGACCGGCTTGCCGAGCTGCTCGATCTGCAGAAAGGCGGCCTCTCCCGCGTGCGCCGTCGCCTGCGCGCTGGCGCCCGAGTTCGCCGCCAGTTCGTTGATGTCCGCGCCCGCGACGAACGACTTCTCCCCCGCACCGGTCAGGATGACCACGCGGACGGTCTCGTCGGCCTTCAGCTCGGCGAACGCGCGACTCAGCTCGGCGATCGTGGCCGCGTTCAGCGCATTGAGGACCTTGGGACGGTTGACGGTGACGACGGCGATGGCGCCGTCGCGTTCGAGGAGGAGGTTGTCAAAAGCCATCAGCGTGTTCGGGAAGTGACGAGTATACCCCACGCCGCGAGCACCAGGGCCCCGAGGGCTCCGCCCGCGGTGTCCGCGTACCAATCCGCCAGCTCCCGCGTCCGCAGCGGGACGAAGCCCTGATGGATCTCGTCCGTGATGCCGTAGCCCGAGGTGACCGCGACCGCCGCGAGCGCGGCGCCGAGCGTCACGCGGCGGCCGGCGCCTCCCGCCGTGGCCCGCGTGGCGAGCGCGCCGAGCAGCGCGTACCCGAGCAGGTGCAGGACCTTGTCGCCGACGCCGGCCGGCGCGGGTGGCGACGGGAGTGACTGGACGTAGAAGATCGCCGCCATGTACGCGGCGACCGGCACCCACAACCCGGCGAGACGCGTCCACGATCGCGGGGCCGCACCCGGGCGGGGCCCCGGCGTGGCGCTCACAGCGGCAGGAAACGCAGCACCCAGCCGAGCGCCAGCCCCGCCAGCAGGAAGCCGGCGAACATCCGGGCGCCCGTCCGGACCTGCGCGGCTGCACCGTCGGCCGTCAGGGCGCCGAACACGACGGACACGAAGCCGGCGAACAGCACGAGGAGACCCGCGTGGCTCGCCATGGCCCTACTTGCGCCCCTCGGCGATGTCGAACGCGTCCAGCACGACCAGCATGTTCAGCAGACCGGCGACCAGGATGAACGTATTGCCGTACTCGTACGTCACCGCGACGACGCGCCCCTGCCCGAGACCCAGCGCCGCCGTGCCGAGATACAGCACGCCGATCCCGAGGTCGGCAAAGGCTTCCAGGGCCACCAGCGGCTGCGAGAGGTCGAACGAGAAGATCTGGCCTTCGAGCCAGAGGCCCGCCGCGAACATCAGCGGCAGCGCGAGCAGGAACACCAGGCCCCGGCTGACGCGCCCCATCAGCAGGTGGCCGGCACCGGGAACCGCCCAGGCTGCCGCGCAGACGAGGTACGGGTTGAGCGAACGGACCGTCGGAGTGGCCATGAACGGCGCCCAGTGTAACAGGCCCACCGCGGCGGTGGGCCGCGGCTACAGCAGGTCGCCTTCGAACGGACCGAAGTGCTGCTGATAGCGCGCCTGGAACTCCGCGGCGCTGTAGGCGTGGCTCGTTCCGCCGAGGTGTTCGAGCGCGTACGTCGCCGCGACGGAGCCGATCCGCGCCGCTGCCGCGCAGCTCAGGCCGAGCGCCAGTCCCTTCATCAGCCCGCCGCGGAAGGCATCGCCGACGCCGGTGGGGTCCACGATCCGGTGCGGCACCACGGCGGAGACCTCCGCCCGCGATCCGTCCTCGTAGATCCACGACCCGTGCTCGCCGCGGGTCACGACGAGCACGCCGGCCCGCGCGAGCACCGCCGCCTCGTCCAGCCCGGTCTTCTGCCGGATCAGCTCGAACTCGTAATCGTTGCAGATGACGACGCGGGCGCCGTCGATGCCCGCCTGCAGCTCGTCGCCGCTCATCCGCGCGCACTGCTGCCCCGGGTCGAAGATGAACGGGATGCCCAGCGTCCGGCACTCCTCCGCGTACTGCACCATCGCGCCCGGGTCGTTCGGCGAGATGATCACGAGGCCGCAGTCCGGCACCGTCCGGAAGGACAGCTCGCCGGCGTTGGCCATCGCGCCCGTGTAGAACGACGCGATCTGGTTGTTCTCGGTGTCGGTGCTGCAGAAGAACGACGCCGTGAACTTGTCGGGGACCACCTTCACCAGCGACGTATCCACGCGCGCCGCTTCGAGCCACGTGCGGTAATCGCCGAAGTCCTGCCCCGCGGTCGCCATCAGATACGGCCGCTCGCCGAGCAGCGCCAGCGTGTACGCGATGTTCGGCGCGCAGCCGCCGCGCCGCTTGTCCATCGAGTCCACGAGGAAGCTCAGACTGAGGCGCTGCAGGTGCTCCGGCAGCACGTGTTCCGTGAACTTGCCCGGAAAGGACATCAGGTAGTCGAACGCGATCGAACCGGTGACGATGAGTTTCATGACAGGTACTTGTCCACGAGCGGGGCGAGGTCGCGCCGGGTTCCGGCCGGAATCGCGTCCGGCCGCGTGATGAGCGCGAACTTCAGCGCCGTCGCGCACTCGCAGGTGCGCTCGAAGGGCAGAGCGTCCACGGCGCCGGCGATGATCCGCTGCGCGGTGACGGCGTTCTGTCCCAGGTTCGCGATGATCATGTCGACGGTGACCGAATCGTGGTCCGGGTGCCAGCAGTCATAGTCCGTCACGAGCGCGATCGTCGTGTAGCAGATCTCCGCCTCGCGGGCGAGCTTCGCTTCCTGGAGGTTGGTCATCCCGATGATGTCCATGCCCCAGCTCCGGTACAGGTTCGACTCGGCCAGCGTCGAGAACTGCGGTCCTTCCATGCAGACGTAGGTGCCGCCCTTGTGGATTGTGGCCCCCGCCGCGACGCCGCTCTGATACGCACGCGCGCTCAGGTGCGGGCAGAACGGATGGGCGAACGTGACGTGCGCCACCAGACCCTGTCCGAAGAACGTGCTGACGCGGCCCTTCGTCCGATCGAAGAACTGGTCCGGGATGACGATGTCGAGGGGCTTGTACTCCTGCCGCAGGCTGCCGACCGCGCTCGCCGAGAGCAGATACTCCACGCCGAGCTGCTTGAAGCCGTAGATATTGGCCCGGAAGTTCAGCTCCGTGGGCGAGATCCGGTGGCCGGCGCCATGCCGCGCCAGAAACGCGACGCGCTTCCCCCGCAGCGTGCCGACCACGTACGGGCCGGACGGGTCGCCGAACGGCGTGGCCAGCGCCACCTCGCGGCGGTCCGTGACCTCCGCCATGTCGTACAGACCACTGCCGCCGATGATGCCGATACGTACCTGTTCCATGGACCTGCCTGTGCAGCCGCGCCTACCCGCGCAGCGGTTCGACGTACCGGCGGCCATCCTTCTCTCGGATGTAGCCGGCGGGCACGAGAGGGTCGTGCTCGAAGTAGATGAGATATCCGCGGTCGATGGCTTCGCGGATGAAGCGCCGCTTGAAGGCCAGCGTCTCCATCGGGAACAGGTCGTACCCCATGATCCACGGGTCGTCGATGTGTGCCGTGGTCGGGATGAGGTCCGCCGTGAATACGGCCGTCTGGCCGGCCGACTCGATGAAGACGATCTGATGCTGTCCGGTGTGCCCGCCGGTCCGCTGCACACGGACGCCCGGCCGGATCGCCTGGTCGCCCTCGTAGAAGGACGCCACGCCCGCAGCCTTCAGGGGCACGAAATCGTCCTGCAGGTACGACGCACGGTTCCGCTCGTGCGGATGCGTGGCGTCCTCCCACTCCGCGCCCCGGATCACGTACTCGGCCCCGGGGAAACGCGGGACGATGGCCCCGGTGGCGTCCCGCATGGTCGCGCCGCCGAAGTGGTCGAAGTGCAGGTGCGAGGCCAGCACGACGTCGAACGCGTCGATGCCGAGGCCGGCCGCGGCCAGCGCACGGTCCAGGCGGCCACTGCCCTCGATGCCGTAGATGTCGGCCTGCTTCGCCGCCATCTTGTCGCCGCAGCCGCAGTCGATGAGCATGCGGCCCCAGTCCCCTTCGACGACCAGCGGGCGAGACGAGAGGCCGATCCGGTGCCGGTCATCGGCCGGGATCCGCTTCTCCCACAGCGTCCGCGGAACGGACCCGAACATCGCCCCGCCATCGAGCTTCAGGGCGCCGTCGTTGACGCTGGTCAGCTGGAAGCCGCCCAGCGTGGTGCGCAGCGGGCGCAACTCGGTGTGGTCGGGCTTCTGCTTCAACTCCACGAGCACCCCGTGCGCGGCGGCCGGGTGGATGAAGGCCACCAGCGCGCCCTCGGCGCCGGGGCGGGGCGCCTCGTCGATCAGCCGCACCCCGCGGGCCTTGAGCTGGTCGAGCGCCGACTGGATGTTCTCGACGCGCAACGTGACGTGGTGGATGCCGGGACCGCGCTTCTCGACGAACTTCGCAATCGTGGATTCCGGCGACGTCGGCTCCAGCAGTTCGAGCGCCGACCGTCCGACCGGGATGAAATGCGCCCGGACCTTCTGGGTCTCAACCTCCTCCGGGGCTTCAACCTCGAGCCCGAGCGCGTCGTGATAGAAGGCCATGGCCTTCTGAAGATCGCCCACGGCGATCCCGATGTGGTCGAGCACTGCGCGCATCGTGCGTATCCTGGTCGGAAGGTGTGAGAGATCGATCATATGGCAGTCACGGCCCGTTCCACGAGCCGCGCCGCGGCCGTGTAGGGGTCGACCGCCCGATCCGCGACTGCCTGCACCATGCGCGCGAACTCGCCGTCGGGCAGCACGCGGTCCAGGTGGCGCGCGAAGGCGGCCGCCACCAGTTCGCGGAGGCGGCTCTCGTACCGGGCCTGCCGCCGGGTGCCGGACTGCTGGGACGGGTGCGCGCGAAACGCACGGACCGCCGCCCACAGCGCCTCCACGCCGTCGCCGCTGGACGCCACCGTCTTCAGCACCGGCGGATGCCAGTCACCCGGGCCGAACGCCTGCAGCGACAGGTTGGCTTCGATCGACTCGACGGCCCGATTGGCGCCGTCGCGGTCGGCCTTGTTGACGACGAAGATGTCGGCGATCTCCATCACGCCGGCCTTGATGGCCTGCACGTCGTCGCCCGTGCCAGGCACGAGCGCCACGACGGACACATCCGCCGCGCGCACGATGTCCACCTCGTCCTGGCCGACGCCCACCGTCTCGATGATGACGATGTCGCGTCCGGCCGCATCCATGACGAGCGCGACGTCGCTCGTCGTGCGGGCGAGCCCGCCGAGGTGGCCGCGCGTGGCCATGCTGCGGATGAAGACGCCGGGGTCGCCGAAGTGGCTCACCATGCGGAGCCGGTCCCCGAGGATCGCCCCGCCCGTGAACGGGCTCGTCGGGTCGACGGCGATGACGCCCACGGTCAGGCCGTCCTGCCGCACCGCGGCCACGAGACGGTCGACCAGCGTGCTCTTACCCGCGCCCGGCGGGCCGGTGACGCCGATCAGATAGGCCCGACCCGTGTGCGGATGGAGGTCGCGAATGAGGGCGGCGGCCGCCGGAGACTCATCCTCGACGAGGGAGATGGCGCGCGCGAGCGCACGGGGATCCCCGGCGAGCACCCGGTCGGCCAGCGCCGCGGAAGAACCGGCTGGCGAGGTCACGCGGGCTCACTGTATCACGCACATTCCGCGCGGTATCATGCCCGCATGCGGCTTCGCATCCCCGTGCTGGCGCTCTCCGCACTGCTCGGCGCGGCCCTCCCCGCGTCGGCCGACATCACGATCTTCACCGGCTCGGCGTCGTCGCCGTCCAACCGCCAGACCACCGGCGCGTCGCTGGGCCTGACGCTCCTCATCGTCGGCTTCGAGTTCGAGTACGCCTCGGTCAACGAAGACCTGGCGACCGGCGCACCGTCGGTCCGGACCGGTATGGCCAACGCGTTCATCCAGCCGCCGATGGCCCTCATGGGCATCACGCCGTACGCGACGACGGGTGTCGGGCTGTACCGCGAACGGCTGGCGCTGGATTCGACGACCAGCGTCGCCTTCAACTCCGGCGGCGGCGTGAAGGTGAGCCTCATCGGCCCGCTGCGCGCCCGGCTCGACTACCGCGTCTTCAAGCTGCGCGGCGCGCCGCAGACGTCCCTCTTCCACCGCATCTACGTCGGCGCGAACCTGGCGTTCTAGCGCTCCGCTGGCACGACGCCGACGAGATAGCCACGGCGCCCCACAGGAAAAGCGGTGCACGCGCTCCCACCGCGCCAGTGAAGGGCACACGGCTCGTACACTACAGTCGCGCACCGCGCCGCCTTTCCAGGGGGGCGCCGCCGCGA
>JBFXBH010000113.1:0-3229 GCA_050183355.1 Vicinamibacterales bacterium
CCTCCACCAGGTGCTGGAGTGCGTCGCGCACCAGCCGCGCCGTCCGCAGGGCGTTCGGGGAATCCGGCACCGTCAGCCTTTCGCGGACTCGTCCAGCAGCGCGTCAATCAGCCGGTCCGCGAGCGCGGCCGGGTCACGGCCGAGGGCGCCGCTCTCGAGCAGCGCCTTGCCGCGGGCCACGGCGTCCGGCCGGATGGCGGGCGCGTCCGCAGCGGCCTTGAGCGCCTCGGCGCGCAGCCGGGCCTCGTCCGAGAGCTGCACGGCGTCGGTCCCGGGTGCCGTCGTGGACCGGGGGGCGTCCGCCGTCTTCGGGGCCTGTCCGGCCCGGCCGGCCTGGCCCGCCTGCGTCGTGCCGAGGTCGGCGGTCTTGTACGCGTCGTCGATCTTCATGTGTCCTGCCTCAGCCTCGTCGGGACCGGTGGCGTGGCCGTCGCGGTCAACCCGCGCAGCCAGGCCTGCGGGTCCACCGCCTCGTTGCCCACCGTGACCTCAAAGTGCACATGCGGAGCGGTCGACCGGCCGCTCGACCCGGCCCGGCCAATCGTCTGGCCCGCCGCGATCACCGCGCCCTCCACCACGTCGGCGCCGGCGAGGTGAGCATAGCGGGAGCGTGCGCCGCCGGCGTGTTCGATGACCACCGTGGTGCCATATCCGCGCTGCTGCCCACTGAACACGACCCGCCCCGGTGCTGCCGCCCGCACGTCATCGCCGTACGCAGCAGCAAGGTCTATGCCTTTGTGAAACCGGGCGTGCCCGTCGAGCGGGTCGGCCCGCCAGCCGAAGCCGGAGGTGACCTGCCGGGCCACCGCCGCCGGGTCGACCGACGCGGCCCGGCCCGGGACCATGGCCGGCAGTGGTGAGTCGGGCACACGGCCGAGCGGGGCGCCGCCACCGGGGCTTCCGGGCAGCAGCGGGTTCGGCGGGCGGGAGCCATCCGGCGCGAACGACCGCTCCAGGCTGCGTTGCAGTTCCCGGCCGAGGCCGAGCCCGCCCGACCGTGACAGCTCGGCGACCAGCTCGACGTCGATCACCTCGAACAGCGCCTGACCGCCCAGGCCGTCGCCGTCCTCGCTGTCGCCGCCCCACTTCGCCGACTGCCGCATGGCGCTCAGCATCTGGCCCATCAGCATCGACTCGAACTCCGCCGCGATCGACGCGAGCTGGGCCTTCCGGTCCTCCGGCGCGGCGTCGGTCAGGCCGCTGGCGGCCGCCCGTGCCCGGGAGACGAGGTCCTCGATGCGGTCGACGCTCACAGGATGACGATCTCCGCGCGCAGCGCCCCGGCGGCCTTCAGCGCCTGGACGATCGAGATGATGTCGCGCGGCGAGACGCCCAGTGTGTTGAGCGCCTGCACGACTTCGCCGAGCGTCGTGCCGCTCTGCAGCGTGACGAGCTGGGCCCGGCCCTCTTCGACGTTGATGTCGACCTTCGGCGTCACGGCCGTCTGGCCGCCCTTGGACATCGGCGCCGGCTGCGAAACGTCGTACTCGGTCGCGATCTTCACCGACAGGTTGCCGTGCGCCACCGCCGCCGGGCCGAGGCGGACGTCGCCGCCGAGCACCACGGTGCCCGTACGCTCGTTGATGACGATCCGCGCCACGGCGTCCATCAGCACGGGTACGGGCTCCAGACGGGCGATGAAGTCCGGCACGGACGTCCGATACGAGCTCGGCACCTGCACCTGCACGGTGCCCGGGTCGATCACGCGGGCCACGCCGGTCCGCAGTTCCTGGTTGATCGCGGACGCGATGTGGCTCGCCGACGTGAAGTCCGGTTCATGCAGCGTCAGCCGCAGCAGGTCCGTCGGCTCGATGGCCGTCTGCCGGGCAATCTGCACCGTGGCGCCGCGCGGCACGCGTCCCACCGTCAGGTGGTTCACCGACACGCTGTTCTCGCCGCCGGCGGCGCCGAAGCCCCCGATGGAAAGCGGCCCCTGCCCGAGCGCGATGACGGTGCCGTCCGGGGCGTGGAGCGGCGTCGGCAGCAGCGTGCCGCCCTGTAGGCTCCGGGCGTCACCGATCGACGAGACCGTGATGTCCACGCGGCTGCCCTGCTGCGAGTACGCGCCGATGTCGGCCATCACCATCACGGCCGCGACGTTCTCGACCCGGACTTCGAGCGGCGGCACCACCACGCCGAACCGCTGCAGCATGTTGACCAGTGACTGCGTCGAGAACATGGCCTGGCGGCGGTCGCCTGTCTTGTTCAGGCCGACGACGAGGCCGTAACCGACCACCGGCGTCGAGGCCGGACCCTGGAGGGCCGCGACGTCCTTCAGCCGGACGGGCGCGACCGACTCCTGCGCGGCGGCGGGCGCTGCGGCCGCGGACCCCAGGGCCGCGAGCACGAGGGACGCGATGACGAGGCGATGTGCAGGCATCTCAGAAGATCCGGTTCAGGACCCGGGCGATCCAGCCCGGGCGGAGGTGGTCGCGCATCAGGCCCTGGCCGAAGTAGCGGATGCGCATCTGGCCGACGGCCGTCGACTCGACGACGTTGCCGGGCCCGACGTCGGCCGTGCGAATCACGCCCGTCAGCACGAGAATCTGGCGGTCGCCGTTGATCTCGAGCTCGCGGATGCCCTCGATCACCAGGTCGCCGTTCGGCAGCACCTCGGCGACGCGCGCCGTGACGGTCGCCGTCAGCAGGCCCTGGCGGGTGGTCGTGCCGGCCCCCTTGAACGTGGACTGCGCCGTCAGCGCGGCGAGGCTCGACGGGTCGAGGAAGCCGGAGTACTTGGTCTCCAGGCCGAACAGCTTCGAGAGCGACGCGCCGGTCTGCGTGTCCTTGTCGAGGTTCGATTCAGCCGACCCGGACGCGGAGATCGTCTCCGACACCCGGACGGTGACGAGGTCGTTCAGCCGGCGCGCGCGGAAGTCCGCGTAGAGGTTGCTGACCCACAGGTTGCCGGGCGTCTGGGGCGTGGTCGGAACGGCCCGGGCCAGCGCCAGATAGTGCTGGTACAGCTCGTCGTAGTTCGAGGACGGTCGCGGCGGCGCCGCCTTCTTGTCCTTGCCGACGGCCTCCGTCGCGAACCCGAGCACGGCGGCGACGACCGCCAGGCCCACGCGACGACGGAGCGTCTGGTGCGTTGTCATGGAAGTACCTCCACTTCACCCGGCGCGGTGATCCGGCCGGACACGACGCGCGCGGCCCCGAGGCTGCGGATGCGGATCACGTCGCCGATGCGCCCCGTGCCGGAGGCGACCGCGCGGGCCACGATCTGCAT
>JBFXBH010000113.1:3329-8691 GCA_050183355.1 Vicinamibacterales bacterium
GTCGTCGCGACGAACACGTTGCCGCCCCGGGCTTCGAGGCCCGCGGGATTCTGGAAGTTCGCCAGCTCGATCGTGCCGGCCTGCTGCGGTGGCTGCCCGGGCACGACGGCCGAGACGATGCCGTCCTTCGAGATGCTGACCGACGTGGCGCCGGGCGGAATCGTGACCGGGGGACGAATCTGGAGGCCCTCGGCGGTCACGATCTGCCCCTGGCCGTTCAGGTGCAGGTTGCCGGCGCGCGTGTAGCCCGTCTCGCCGCCGGGCAGCGTCACCTGCAGGAAGCCCTGGCCTTCGATCGCGATGTCGAGGGGCGACCCGGTGCTCCGCAGGTTCCCGACGGAGAAGTTCCGCGCGGTCGCGATCGGCCTCGATCCGAGGCCGGCCTCCAGGCCGATCGGCGCCTCGGCCTCCTGCGAATTCGGCGTGCCGGCAACCTTCATCTGCTGGTAGACGAGGTCCTCGAACTCGATCCGGCTCTTCTTGAAGCCGGACGTGTTGACGTTCGCGAGGTTGTGCGCGACGGTGTCGATGTTGGCCTGCTGGGCGTTCATGCCGCTGGCCGCTGTGTAAAGCGCTCGAATCACTGGAGTCCGTCCTTCCTGTGCCGATTTCCGAGGTGCCGGTTACCGGCGTCCCAGTTCACTGATGGCGCGGTCGTCCATCTCGTTGAAGACGGCCGACATGCCGCGCTGCATCGAGTCGAATCCACGCGAGACTTCGGTGAGGTGCGCCAGGGAGTCGACCAGCGAGACGTTGGCGTTCTCGAGCGATCCGCCCACGACGCGCGGACCCGCCACCGGCTCGGGCGTCGCGCCGGGCCGTGCCATGAACCGCGCACCGGACTCGCGCACGGCATCGGCCTCCGGCAGGTCCACAACGGCGAGCTTGCCGGCGGGCACGTCGTTCACCTTGACGGTGCCGTCGCCGGTGATGACCACCGGACCTCGGCCCAGCCGGATGGGCCCGCTCTCGCCCTGCACCGGTAGACCGTCGAATGTGACGAGCGTGCCGTCGATGCTGCGCGTGAAGGAGCCGTTTCTCGTGTAGCGCGGCCCGGAAGGACCGTCAATCACGAAGAAGCCGGGGCCGTCGATCGCCGCGTCAAGGCCGCGGCCGGTGGTGGCGATGGTGCCCTGCCGGAAATCGATCTTGACCGGGCCGCCGGTCACGTCCACGGCCGACTCGAGCGCGCCCTCGAAGGCGCTCCGCGAGGACGAGGCGTTGCCGCGCCGCTCGGTCTTGTAGCCCGGCGTGCTCAGGTTCGCGAGGTCCACGGCGATGCGGTCCAGCTCCTCGAGCCGGTTCCGCATGCCGCTCAGTGCGCTGTAGGCTGCACCGGCCACGGTGTCCCTCCGGGAGGCGTGACGATGACGTCACGCGTGTCACGTCCGGCTTCGAGCCGGACCCACGTGCGGCTGTCGTGCGCGGCGTGGCGCATCGTGACCGGGCGGCCGTCGACCGCCAGCGCGGCCACATGGTCGGCCAGTTCCCGCGGGCTCGAGGCCGTCACGGCCCAGGCCTGTCCCTCGTCGGCCTCCCGCGGGCGATAGTTTTCGAGCGCGACGGCCCATACCGCGTCGTCGACGAGGAACGGCTCGACGCTCCAGCCGGTCAGCGTCGCCATGGCCCGCACGGCGGCGCGCGCCAGCGGCGCCGTCATCGCCACGAGCACGCGGCGCTGGAACGGATCGAAGTCGAACGGCACCAGGCCCAGCGCGCGGACCGTCGCGGCCGGCAGCGGACAGGCCCCGCGTACGCGGCTCATGTCGAGCGACGACAGATAGCTGACGCCGTTCTGCACGGCGAGCGCCTTCAGGACGGATTCCCCGGAGGCCATGCCGAGCGCGCGGAGCTGCGCGCCGAGCTTCAGCCCGCTGAACCGTTGTTCGTCGAGCGCGGCCTGCACCTGCTCGGCGCTGACCACGCGATGGTGGCGGAGCAGGACGCCGAGGCGCAGCGGCGGCAGGCCGGTCGCCGCGGGTGCGGGCGCGCCGCCCGCGCCGAGCGTCAGCCGCGCGGCGGCGTCCAGGCAGTCACGGGAGCAGTACCACGAGCCGTTCAGCCGGACCCCCCGGCCCAGCCCCAGCTTCGGCTGCTCCGGACGCCAGCGCCCACACTGCGGATCACTGCAGCGAGGCACGGCGGTTGCCCTTTCGTCCGGCCGGCGCGTCGGCCAGCGTCATGCGAAGGCGGACCTCGCCCTCGGACATCTTCTCGGCCGCGGCGATGTCGCGCACGGAGCGCCCGCGGCGCGTGGCCGTCGTAATCCGCCGCGCGACCTGGGCCCTGGCCGCCGGCGCGGGCGGCACCGCCGCGCTTCTGCCGACTTCCAGCGCGATGTCACGGAACCCTGTCTCCGCGGTGTCCGTCAGCAGCGCCATCGCCGCGCGCAACTGCTCGACCCGCTCCGTCAGCCGCGCCATCGCCTGCTGCTGGTACAGCAGACCCCGGATGTGCACGACCTCGAGCCCGGCCAGCACCACGATCCCCACGAGCAGAATGCCCATCGTCACCACGTCACGCCTCCAATCCCACGTCCGGCCGGACTCCGCCGACCAGTTCCAGAATCCGGACCCCGTAATGGCCCGAGACCACCACCACTTCCCCGCGCGCGACCAGGCGGCCGCTCACGAGCAGGTCCACCGGCTCATGCGGCGACCGCCCCAGGTCGATCACCGACCCTTCGCCGATGCGCGTCAGCGACTCGACCGTCATCTCCGTGTGGCCGAACCGCACGACCATCGGCAGGTCGATGTCGAGAATCACGTCGAGCTGGCGTCCCATGCGGCCCGGCCGTCCGGGCCGCGGGCCGCCGGGCGCCGCCACGGGCAACCCGATGTCCTCCATGTGCTCCGCCATGTGCTACGCCGCCTCCGCGAGCGGTTCCGCGCGATACGCCACCTGCTCGACGACGACGCCCGCCATGCTGTTCGCCTGGATCGTCAGCCGCCCGCGGAAGCGCGTCCGCCCGCCCACGTGCACGTCCACGTGGCGGCCCGCGGCGTGCGGCAGTTCGATGACCTGCCCCGGCGCGAGCAGCACGAGGTCCCGCGCGGGCAGCGTGGTCTCGAGCTGGGCCGAGACGGCGAGCGGCACTCGCGACAGGTTCTTCTGCAGCCACGCGTCGGCCTGCGTGTTCAGCTCCCGCGTGCGCTGGTTGCCCGATGCCATCGCCTGCACGATCGGCTCGAGCGACGCCGCGGGGAAGCAGATGTGCATCGCGCCGCGGTTCTCGCCGACCCGCACGTCGAAGACCAGCAGGATCATCACTTCGTTGGCGTCGGCGACCTGCAGCATCTGCGGCCGCGTCTCCCGTCCCGTCACGCGCAGCTGCATCCTCGCCATCGGCCGCCACGTATCGGCGAGGTTCTTCAGCAGCACCTTCGTGATGGCATCGATGACGTTCAGCTCGATCTCGGTCAGCGCCCGGTTCGGCGTCGTGCCGGCGCCGCTGCCACCGAGCATCCGGTCGATCACCGTGAAGGCGACGACCGGGCTGATCTCGAGGGCGCCGGTGGCGCGGGCCGGGTCGACGTCCACCGCGTAGAAGGCCGTCGCGTCGGGCAGCGACATCAGGAACTCGGAGTACAGGAACTGCTCGACCGACACGACGGTGACCTCGGTGACCGCCCGGAGGTAGGCGGAGAGCGTCGTCGAGACGTTCAGCGCGAACCGGTCGTGGAGCAGGTGCAGCGACCGCAGCTCGTCCTTCGTGATGCGGTCCGGCCGGCTGAAGTCGTACGGCACGGCGCCGCCGGAGACGGGCTTGCCCGACGGCTCCCGCGACGCCGGCAGCAGCGCGTCGATTTCCGCCTGCGACAGCATGCGGCCGGTCATGCGGCCCTCCCCGTCGTCTGGCCGCTCCCGGGGGTCTCCGCCAGCACCGCGCGCAGCGACGTCCGCAGGCGGGAGATGGCGAGCGTCCGGAGCTGCGAGACCCGGGACTCGCAGACGCCGAGCACCTCACCGATCTCGGCGAGCGTCATTTCCTCTTCGTAGGAGAGCGCCAGAATCTGCCGTTCCCGTTCGGGCAGTTCGGCAATGGCCGTCGCCAGCAGGCGCCGCATCTCGGCCCGCTCGATCTGGCTGACCACGCCCTCCGAGGGGTCCACGCAGAGCTCGATGAGCGGTGTCCCGTCCGGTCCGGCCGAATCGAGTTGACGCATGACGCCCAGGTCGAGCGTCCGGAGCTGGTCGAGCGCCTTCTGCATTTCGGGCTCCGCCAGATCCATCGCCTTCGCGATCTCGGCCTCGGTCGGCTCCCGCTGCAGCGTGTGGCGGAGGTTCGCCACCGTCGCGTCCACCGTGCGGCGCATCCGGCGGGCCGAGCGCGGCGCCCAGTCCATCTCGCGCAGCGCGTCGAGCATCGCGCCGTGCACGCGGCGCCGGGCGAAGGCGTCGAACGGCACCCCGGTCGAGGCCTTGTAGCGGGACGCGGCGTCGATCAGGCCGATCGTGCCGACGCTGATCAGGTCGCCGATGTCGACCTGCGGCGGCAGCCGCTGCGCCAGCCGCAGCGCGAGCGTCTTCACGAGTCCCACGTGCTCGACGACGAGCGCGTCCCGTTCCGCGGTCGAGGTGCCGGTCGTCAGGCGCATTGCGGCATCTCCATCCCGGACGCCCCGCGCGCGCCGATGTGCGTGCCGCGGCCGTGTCCCGGTGCCAGGCCGGCGATGCGGGACGCCAGGACGCGGAAGCATCGGCTGGCCGGCGCCTGCGGGTTGTGGTCCACCACGGGCCGTTGCGCGAGGATGGCATCCTGGACAAGCGGGTCCCGGCTCACGAAGCCCAGATACCGCAGGCTCCGCTTCAGGAAGCGGTCGGCCGCCGTGTCGAGCTGCCGGAACGCGAGCTGCGCCTCGGCGGCATCCACGACGCCGTTGACCACGACGCCGATGGGTCGCGTCGGATAGCGGCTGTTCAGCACCTTGATCGTCGCGTAGGCGTCGACCAGGCCCGCCGGCTCCATCGACGCGACGAGCAGCACCTGGTCCGCGAGGCCGATCGCCTGCAGTACGCCGTCCGAGATACCCGTCGCGGTGTCGACGAGCAGGAAGTCGAAGCCGCCGCGGACATCGCGGACGGCGTCGGCGAGCGTGCCCTGCTGACCGGCCGACAGCGTGGCCAGGCTCTGCACGCCGGAACTGGCCGGGAAGACCTGCAGGCCCTGCGGCCCGGTCAGCGCCACGTCGCGCAGACCGCGCTGCCCCGTCATCACGTGCCCGAGGTGGTGCTCGCCGCTCAGGCCCAGCAGCACGTCGACGTTGCCGAGCGCGAAGTCCGCGTCGATGACGCCCGTGCGGTACCCGAGGCGCGCCAGCGCGACGCCGACGTTGATCGCCACGTGCGTCTTGCCGACGCC
>JBFXBH010000114.1:0-8626 GCA_050183355.1 Vicinamibacterales bacterium
CTGGCCGTCTACCACGAGGCCGCCGGCCGCTGATGCGCGTTGCCCTCGTCCACGACTGGCTGACCGGCATGCGCGGCGGCGAGAAGGTGCTCGACGTCCTGTGCGAGCTGTACCCGGACGCCGACATCTTCACGCTCATCCACGAACCCGGGCGCCTGAACCCGCGGATCGAGCGGCATCGGATCACGACGAGCGTGCTCCAGCGGGTGCCGGCGCTCAAGCGCCGCTACCGCCACTGCCTCCCGTTCTTCCCGGCCCTCATCGAGCGGTTCGACTTCTCGGGCTACGACCTCGTTGTCAGCAGCAGCCACTGCGTCGCCAAGTCAGTCATCGCGCCGGCGCGAACGGTGCACGTCTGCTACTGCCACTCGCCGATGCGGTATGCGTGGGACCAGTTCGAGGCCTACTTCGGCGTCGAGCGGGTGGGCGCCGCGGCGCACTACCTGCTCTACCGGCCGGTCATGCGCCACCTGGCGCGCTGGGACGCCAGGACCGCCAGCCGCGTGGGCCGGTTCGTGGCCAATTCCCGTTACGTTGCCGGGCGGATCGCGCGCTACTATAATCGGGCATCGACGGTGGTTTATCCCCCTGTCGATACAACGTTTTACGAGCCATCGGCCACCGCGCCTGGACCTCACTTTCTGATCGTGTCCGCCCTTGTTCCCTACAAACGGATCGACCTCGCGATTGACGCCACCCGTCGCGCCGGCCGGACTCTGCGCATCGTCGGCGAGGGCCCGGAGCGCGCCCGGCTCGAGGCCGAGGGGCACCCGCACGTGACGTTCCTCGGCCGGCTGCCGGACGACGCCGTGCGCGCGGAGTATCGGCAGGCCGCCGCCGTGCTGCTGCCCGCCGAGGAGGACTTCGGCATCGTGCCGCTCGAGGCCCAGGCCTGCGGGCGCCCGGTCGTCGCGCTCGCGCGGGGTGGCGCGCTCGAAACCGTGCTGGACGGGCAGACCGGCGTGCTCGTACCCGACAGCGACCCCGGGACCTGGGCCGCGGCGCTCGCGCGCGTGGAGGGTCTCGCGTTCTCGCCGGACGCCGCGCGGCGCCAGGCCGAACGATTCAGCCGCGAGGTCTGTCTGACGCACCTCAAGCAGGTCATCGACGAAACGGTCGCCGCGGGAGCCGGCCGGCAGTGGTGAAGCGCTACAACCGGCTGCTCGTCGCCTGGTACGTGCTGACCGACGCGTTCCTCGCCGGCTGGGCCTTCATCCTCGCCTACGGCATCCGCTTCGAGAGCGGCCTGATCCCGGTCACCAAGGGCTATCCCCCGATCGACCAGTACTTCCGGGTGCTGCCCTTCGTGGTCGTACTCACGCCGGTCGCGTTCCACCTGCAGGGGATCTACCGGCTGCGGCGCGGCCGCACGCGCGTCGACGACTTCTTCGGCGTGCTCGTCGGCAGCGTCATCGCCGTCGTGCTCGGCGTCGTCTCCACGCTGTACGTGCAGGCGTACTACGTGTCCGACGCGGCCAAGGCGCAGGGCGCCTACGAAGTCTCCCAGATGGTCTGGGGCATCTTCCTCGCCATCAACGTCGTCTTCGCCTCCGCCTCGCGCGAGTTCGTCCGCGAGCTGCTCGAACGGCGCTGGCGCGCGGGCATCGGCCTCAAGCGGATCCTGATCGCCGGGGCCGGGGACCTCGGCCGGATGGTCGCCGACCGGATGCTGCAGCACCGCGAGCTGGGCTATCAGGTCATCGGCTTCATCGACGATCGGGCCGGCGGGGATCACATCGGCTACCGGGGGCTGCCGCTGCTCGGCACGCTGAAGGACGTCGTGGAGGTCGCGCAGCGCGAGAAGGCGGACCAGCTCTACGTGGCGCTGCCGCTCGAGGAGCACTCGAAGCTGCTGGATCTGTTCGACGCCACCAGCCGCGAGGTCATCGACGTCAAGGTCGTGCCGGACCTCCTGCAGTTCATCGCGCTGAAGGCACGCCTCGAGGACCTGGACGGCCTGCCGATCATCAACGTCAACGACGTGCCGCTCCAGGGCGTCAACGCCTGGATCAAGCGCGCGCTCGACATCGTGCTCTCGGCTGCCGCGCTGCTCGTGCTCGGCATCCCGATGGCGATCCTCGCGCTGCTCGTCAAGTACACGTCGCGCGGGCCGGTGTTCTACCAGCAGGAGCGGATGGGCCTCGACGGCCGTGCGTTCGCCGTCTACAAGTACCGGTCGATGTACGAGGACGCCGAGGAATCGAGCGGCCCGGTCTGGGCCCGCGACGACGACCCGCGCTGCACGCCCGTCGGCCGGTTCCTTCGCCGCTTCGACCTCGACGAGCTCCCGCAGTTCTGGAACGTGCTCAAAGGCGACATGTCGATCGTCGGGCCCCGGCCCGAGCGCCCCTACTTCGTCTCGCAGTTCAAGCACCGGATCCCGCAGTACATGCTCCGGCACAAGGTCAAGGCGGGCATCACGGGCTGGGCGCAGGTCAACGGCTGGCGCGGCAACACGTCGCTCGAGAAGCGCATCGAGTACGACCTCTACTACATCGAGCACTGGTCCGTGAGCCTGGACATCAAGATCATGTGGCTCACGCTCGTCCGCGGCCTGTTCAGCCGCGGCGAAGCCTACTAGCGGCCTGGCGCCGCCGGGACATCCATGGCATCAGGCCCCCGCACCGTCATCACCGGCGCCGCCGGCTTCCTCGGCTCGCACCTGACGGACGCCCTGCTCGCGAAGGGGCACACCGTCGTCGGCATCGACAACCTCGTGACGGGCGACGAGGCGAACATCGCGCACCTCGCCGGGAAGGCGTTCACGTTCGTCCGGCAGGACATCTGCCAGCCGCTCGCCGTCGACGGGACGGTGGACTACGTGCTGAACTGGGCGAGCCCGGCCAGCCCGATCGACTACATGGAGCTGCCGTTCGAAACGCTCGACGTCGGCTCCTACGGCACGCGGAACGCGCTGGAGCTGGCGCGGGCGAAGAAGGCCGTCTTCATGACCGCCTCCACCTCCGAGGTCTACGGCGACCCGCTCGAGCACCCGCAGAAGGAAAGCTACTGGGGCCACGTGAACCCCATCGGCCCGCGGAGCGTCTACGACGAGGCCAAGCGCTTCTCCGAGGCGCTGACGGCCGCCTATCACCGCTACCACGGCCTCGACACGCGCATCGTCCGCATCTTCAACACGTACGGCCCGCGGATGCGGCTCAAGGACGGCCGCGCCGTGCCGGCATTCATGTCGCAGGCGCTGACCAACCAGGACGTCACCGTGTTCGGCGACGGCAGCCAGACGCGCAGCTTCACCTACGTGAGCGATCTCATCGCCGGCATCGTCGCGCTGATGGAGTCGCACGTGGTCGAGCCGGTCAACATCGGCAACCCGCACGAGGTCACCATCGAGGAGATCGCGCGGACGATCATCGAGCTGACCGGGTCGACGAGCAGGATCATCTACAACCCGCTGCCGGTCGACGACCCGCAGCAGCGCCAGCCCGACATCTCCCGGGCGCGCCGGCTGCTGCACTGGGAGCCGAAGGTCGACCTGCGCGAGGGGCTGGAGCGGACGATCGGTTACTTCAGGACGAGGCTCGGCCTCGCCTGAGCCATCGCCGGTCAGTGCCCTTCGTTGATGATGCGGCGGGCGCGCAGGAAGTAGTCGGCGCTCGAGATGGCCGTCAACGCCAGTGAGAGCCAGATGCCCAGGTCGATGATCGCCGAGGTCCGCTCCAGGTAGTTGAACACCATGAACGCCACGCCGGTGCCGATGTAGGTGCCGGTGGCGAGCTTGCCCCAGATCGACGGGTGGAAGGTCCGCGGGCCGATCGCCAGGTTCACGACCGCCACGACGCCGACGATCACGACGTCGCGGCTGATGATGAGCACGGTCAGCCAGAGGGGCATGTGGTTGACGACCTTCGTGCCGGGCAGCGTCAGCAGGATCAGCGCCGTCAGCAGCAGCAGCTTGTCCGCCATCGGGTCCAGCCACGCACCCAGGCTGCTGCGCTCCTTCGTCAGGCGGGCCGTGAAGCCGTCCAGCAGGTCCGTCAGCCCGGCCACCGCGAAGACGACCAGCGCCGCGCCGATGTAACCGTAAAGGGTCAGGACGGCGAACGGCGGGATCAGCAGGATCCGGAGCAGCGTGAGCTGGTTGGCAACGGTGAGACGCACGGGACGATTCGGGTTTCTTCGATACTAGCAGCCCGCGGGCCGGTGCACGGCCCGGCGCGGCACGTCGGCCTCGACCACCACGCGCCCGTCAACGACCTCATGCCGGACCACCCGCCCGGTCTGATACAGCCGGGCGATCTCGGCCGCGCCGGCCGCGTCTCCCTCGGCCGACTCCACGACGACGCGCTCGGTGTCCAGCCCCAGGCGCGCCACGACCTGCTCCAGACAGGCCGCGACGCCGTCGCCGGTCGCGGCGGAGAGCAGGCATGCCTCCGGGTGACGGCCGGTCAGGTGGCGGCGCTCTTCCGCGTTCAGCCGGTCCACCTTGTTGAACACGTCGATCCGGGGCACATCGCCGGCGTCCACCTCGTCGAGCACGCGCAGCACCGCGGCGACCTGGCGGTCGCGGTCCTCGTTCGACGCATCGATCACGTGCAGCACAAGGTCGGCCGCCGCCACTTCTTCGAGCGTGGCTCGGAACGCGGCCACCAGGCCGTGCGGCAGCCGGTCGATGAAGCCCACGGTGTCGGACACGAGCAGAACGCGGTTGTCGGGCAGCCGGGCCTGCCGCACCAGCGGGTCGAGCGTGACGAAGAGCGCGTCCGACGCCACGGCCGAGGCCTGGGTCAGCCGGTTGAACAGCGTCGTCTTGCCGGCGTTCGTGTAGCCCACGAGCGCCACGGTGGGCACGCGCGCCTTGTGCCGGCGGTCGCGAAGCTGGGCGCGGCGGTCGCGCACCCGCGCGATCTCGCGCTCGATCGCGGCGATCCGCGTCCGCACGCGCCGGCGGTCCGTTTCGAGCTTGGTCTCGCCGGGGCCGCGCGTGCCGATCCCGCCGCCGAGGCGGGAGAGCGCCTCGCTCGACCCGGCCAGCCGCGGCAGCATGTACTGCAACTGCGCCAGTTCGACCTGCCACTGCCCTTCCCGGGTCCGCGCGCGCTTCGCGAAGATGTCGAGGATGAGCTGCGTGCGGTCGATCACCCGGCAGCCGACGACCGTCTCGAGCCGGCGCAACTGCCCGGGCGACAGTTCCGCGTCGACGATGACGACGGTCGCGTCGAGTTCGGCCGCCATCGCGCCGATCGAGGTGGCCTTGCCGGCGCCGACATAGGTGCCCTTGTCCGGGCCGGGCCGTTCCTGCAGGACGCGCGCGACAACGGCCGCGCCGGCGGCATCCGCGAGGCCGGCCAGCTCATCGAGCGACCGCTCGGCCGCATCGCGGCGGAACGCGGGCGTGGCGAGGCCGACGAGGACCGCGCGCTCCGTGGAGGGAGGCGTGGTCGGCGGCGACACGCGGCCGACGGTGCTAGAAGCGGAGCTTGACGTTGTCGTGATTGGACAGCACGTGCATGCTGTCGATGAAGCGGACCTGGTGCGGCTTGGTCTGCATGACCATCGACGCCGTCCGCACGCCGTCGCCGAAGAAGCGCACGCCCTTCATCAGCGTGCCCTCGGTGACACCGGTCGCCGCGAAGATGATGTTGTCGCCGCGTGCCAGGTCTGCCGAGCGGTAGACCTTCTTGAAGTCGGTGATCCCCATGGCCAGGCACCGCTCCTCGTCCTCGGGCTTCGCGACGACCAGCCGGGCGAAGATCTCGCCGTTCAGGCAGCGCATCGCCGCGGCCGTCAGCACGCCTTCGGGCGCGCCGCCGCTGCCCATCACGGCGTGCACGCCGCTGCCCATCACGGCGGCCGTGATGCCGGCGGACAGGTCGCCGTCGCCGATGAGGCGGATGCGCGCGCCGGCCGAACGGATGTCCTCGATCAGCTTCTCGTGGCGCGGGCGGTCGAGCACGATGACCACGAGGTCACGGACGTCGCGGCCGTTGGCCTTCGCGATGTTCCGGAGGTTCTCCTTGACCGGCGCGTCGAGGTCGACGACGCTGCGCGAGGCCGGGCCGACCACCAGCTTCTCCATGTAGAGGTCGGGGGCGTGCAGCAGGGCGCCCTTCGGCGCGGCGGCGAGCACGGCGATGGCGTTGTTGTCGCCGGTCGCGCACAGGTTCGTGCCCTCGAGCGGGTCCACGGCGATGTCGATGGCCGGGTAGTCGCCACCACGCCCCTTGTTCGCCAGGCCGACCTTCTCGCCGATGAACAGCATCGGCGCCTCGTCCCGCTCGCCCTCGCCGATCACGATCGTGCCGTCGATCGGCAGCGAGTCCATTTCCTTCCGCATGGCCTCGACGGCCACCTGGTCCGAGTGGTGGCGGTTGCCCTGCCCCATCGTGTGGGCGCACGCGATGGCGGCCTGCTCAACGACGCGGAGGAAGTCCAGCGAGAGGTCTTCGGTCATGTCCTCGGTACGATACCCGAGGATCGAGGCGCCCGGCGAGGCTTGACTTCAGGCCGTGCGTGAGGTCTGCGCCACGCGCACGTCCGCACCGCGGGCCAGGCCGAGCCGTTCGGCCGCGGATCCGCCGTTCTCGGCCACTTCCAGGTGGTCCGTGCTGCCAAAGAGTGCGCAGACCTCGCCGGCTGCGGCCTCGGCGTAGGTGTTGACGAGACGCGCCACGTCATGACTGCCGATGCGGATCTGCAGCGCCCCACCGGCCGCGCGCTTCTCGAACAGCTTCCGGTCGATGTTCGTCACGAGGTTGCCGAACCGGTCGACCCGCATGACCTGTCCGCACAGGACCTCGCCATCCTGCACGGGTTCGGGCACCTCCAGCGTCTGGATCTCCCTGACGGGGCGGCCCAGCGCCGCCAGGTCGGTGCCCTTGGCCAGCCACGCGGCCGCCGGGGCGAAGCGGTCCCGTCCCTCGAACGTGCGGCTCACGGTGGGCCGCGCGTAGCGCCGGTCCGTCAGCTCCACCATGCGCCGGGCCGGATGGTCGCGGAGCGCGAGCGTCAGCACGCCATTGTCGGGCGCCACGAACCGGTAGTCACCCGTGTCCACGGCCACGCCCCGGCGCGCGGAGCCCACGCCGGGGTCGACGACGGCCAGGAAGATCGTGCCGGTCGGGAAGTACTTCACCGCCGCGGCCAGTTCGAGCGCGCCGCCGAGCACGTCGTGCGGCGGGATGTCGTGCGTGATGTCGACCAGCGTCGCGTCCGGACAGATCCCCAGCGCCACACCCTTCATCGTGCCCGCGTAGTGGTCGCGGGTGCCGAAGTCCGTCAGGAACGCCATGATCGGTCTGGCCATCGCGTGCCCTCTCTGTGCGGCGCGGATGGGTGCGCCGCGTATCCCCGCGCGGCTGACGCCGCCGGCG
The DNA here is from genome assembly GCA_050183355.1 of Vicinamibacterales bacterium. Classification (GTDB taxonomy): domain Bacteria; phylum Acidobacteriota; class Vicinamibacteria; order Vicinamibacterales; family UBA2999; genus CANKJK01. The sequence goes on from JBFXBH010000114.1 coordinate 7,332, forward strand.
GTGCTAGACGCCGGACGGCTTCGGGTCGATCGGCGGCAGGCTCAGACCGGCCGACGCCGCGCCGGCCTTGCGCTGCATGTCGACCTTCCCGCGGAACTGCGCGCCTTCGGCGATGGCCACGCGCGGCGCCGTGATGTCGCCGTCCACGGAGCCGTTGTCCCGGATGTCGACCTTTTCCGTCGCGAGGATGTTGCCGACCACCTCACCGAGCACGACCACGGACTTCGCCGTGATCTGGGCGCGAATCTTGCCGTTCGGACCGATGGTCAGTACGTGCTCGCGCAGCTCGATCTTGCCGTCGATCTGGCCTTCGATGGCCAGGTCCTCGCTGCCCGTCAACTCGCCCTTCAGGATGACCGAGCGGCCGATCTGCACGCGGTCGCGCTCGAACTGGCGCCGCAGCTCCTGGGACGGCAACGGCGCCGGGCCCGGGACGGCCGCCGCCGGAGCTGGCGCGCCGCCGGCCGCGGCAGGGGGAGATGGGGGTTTGACTGCCTCGTCGCGCTTCCACATAACCAGTACCTCGGACCCGCGAACCCACCGGTTGCGGGTGGCGTACGGGGCGTGCCGGGCAGTATAGGTGACGCCGAAAAGGGGTGTCCAGCCGCCAATGGTGCGATCATGGGAGGGGTGCGTATCTATCTCGACCACAACGCCACGACGCCCGTGGATCCCGCCGTCGCCGCCGCGATGACCGCGGTCCTGACGGGCGACTTCGGCAACCCGTCCAGCGTCCACCACTTCGGCCAGCGCGCCAAGGGTCTGCTGGATGACGCGCGGTCCGCCGTGGCGGGGCTCATCGACGGCCAGCCCGGCGACGTCGTCTTCACGGGCAGCGGCACCGAAAGCGACAACGCGGCGATCCGGGGTGTGGCCGAGGCGCTGGAAGCCACGGGCCGCCGGCACCTGATCACCACCGCGATCGAGCACGAAGCCGTGCTGAACACGTTCAAGGCGCTGGCAAAGCGCGGCTGGCGGACGACGTACCTGCCCGTCGACGCCACCGGCGTGGTGTCGCCCGAGGCGCTGGCGGCCGCCATCACGGACGACACGGCGCTGGTGTCCGCCATGCACGCCAACAACGAAGTCGGCACGATCCAGCCGGTCGCGGCGCTGGCCGCGATCGCGAAGGCCCGCGGCGCAGTGATGCACACCGACGCCGTCCAGACGGCCGGCAAGGTTCCCGTCAGCGTCACGGAGCTCGGCGTGGACCTGCTGTCGCTCTCGGCACACAAGTTCAACGGGCCGAAGGGCGCGGGTGCGCTCTGGATCCGCCGCGGCACCCGGCTCGCGCC
>JBFXBH010000115.1:0-8620 GCA_050183355.1 Vicinamibacterales bacterium
TACATCACCGGGTCGCGCATGTTGATGTTGCCCGACGCCATGTCGATCTTCGCGCGCAGCGTCCGCGAGCCGTCCGGGAACTCGCCGGCGCGCATGCGGGCGAACAGGTCCAGGCTCTCCTCGACCGGACGGTTGCGGTACGGGCTCTCGCGACCGGGCTCGGTCAGCGTGCCGCGGTACTCGCGCATCTCGTCCGGCGTCAGGTCGTCCACGTAGGCCTTGCCGTCGCGGATGAGCTGTTGCGCCCACGCGTAGAGCTGCTCGAAGTAGTCCGACGCGTGAAACAGCTTGTCGCCCCAGTCGAAACCCAGCCAGCGGATGTCCCGCATGATCTGGTCGACGTACTCCTGGGTTTCCTTGACGGGGTTGGTGTCGTCCAGCCGCAGGTGGCAGACGCCGCCGAAGTCCTTCGCGACGCCGAAGTCCAGGCAGATCGCCTTGGCGTGACCGATGTGGAGGTAGCCGTTCGGCTCGGGCGGGAACCGCGTGACCACGCGGGCACCGGGACCGGCCGCGCGCAGGTCCGCCGTCACGGCCTCCCGGATGAAGTCCAGGGGCGGGGCGGCGTCGACGGGCGGCGCGGACGGGGCGTCAGGCACGGGAATCTCTAGGAAAACCCTATTATTTCACGGCTGCGGCGTCATCCTGGTCGCCAACCAGCGCTTCATCGGGTATTCCCAGCAGATTCGCCTGCTTCAGCACACGCGGCACGGTGTCGATCGTCTCGGCCGGCTCGATCTCGGCGCTGGTCGTCACCTCCAGCTCCCGGAGCTTCCGGGCCGTCGGCAGCACGCGTGCCTCGAGCGATCCGGCGGCGGCGTTATAGGCCTGCACGGCGCCGTCGAGCCGCTTGCGGACGTCGTCGAAGTGCCCCGTGAACGTCGTCAGCCGGTCGTAGAACTCCTTGCCGAGCCGCGCCACCTCCCGGTAGTTCGCGGCCAGCGCCTCCTGCCGCCACGAGTGGGCCACCGTGGTCAGCAGCGCGATGAGCGTGATCGGGCTGGCCAGCAGCACGCGCTGCTGGAGGCCGTACTCAATCAGCGTCAGGTCGTGCTGGAGCGCCGCCGCGAACAGCGTTTCACCGGGGAGGAACAGCACCACCATCTCGACCGAGTCGTCGAGCGCCTCCCAGTACGCCTTCCCGGCGAGGCCGTCAATGTGGTCGCGCACCTGACGCGCGTGGGTCGTGAGCCGGGCGTGCCGCGTGGCGTCGTCCTGCGCCTCCTGCGCTTCGAGGAAGGCGCCGAGCGGCGCCTTGGCGTCGACGACGATCCGCTTGCCCGCCGGCAGGTGGACGATGAGGTCCGGCCGCTGCCGGCCGCGATCCGAGGCCAGCCCCGCCTGCTCCTCGAAGTCGCAGTGCTCGAGCATGCCGGCGATCTCGACCACGCGCCGCAGCTGCATCTCCCCCCAGCGGCCGCGGACGGCCGGCGTGCCGAGGGCCCGCGACAGCGTCCGCGTGGCGTCGCCGAGCGAGGCCACCTCCGCCTTGAGCCGCGCGTAGGCGCCTTCGCGCTCGCGCTCCGCCTGGACGAGCCGCTGGTCCACCTCCTTGAGCGTGGACGCCATCGGCTTCAGCAGCTCGTCGATGGCGCGCTGCCGCGTGGCCAGGTCCGTGGCCGCTTCCTGCTGGAGGCCGGCGAACGTCGTCTTCGCCAGGTCGAGGAACGCCGCGCGATTCGCGTGCAGCGCCTCGGCGGCCAACGCCTGGAACGTGTCGCGCACCTGCTGGTCGGTGCGCTCGGAATAGGCGGCGCTGCCCTGCGCCGCCGTCTGGGCGGCGCCCATCGCCAGCACCGACCGCAGCACCAGCGCCGTGACGACCGCCGCGGCAAGCGCCGCGAGGATCGCCGTCAGCACGAGCGTCATCGGGCGACTCGGGGAGCCGGCAGCGGCTTGCGCGGCAGCAGGTCGTCGCGCGTCGCGGCCATGTACGCGAAGGTCGCCACGATGACGGCGTTCCGCTTCACGTCGTCCGGCTGGACGCGCTCGTAGAGGTCCATGCTCGAGTGGTGCGAGATGGTGAAGTACTCGAGCCGGTCCTGGATGAACTGGAAGCCCGGCAGCCCGACCGCGTCAAACGGCGTGTGGTCCGTGTCGCCCGTCGCGCGGATGGTCGTCGTGCCGACGCCCCACGCCTTGAACGGCCCCATCCACTGCTGGAAGATCGGCCGCACGCCGTCGTTGCCCTGCAGGAACACGCCGCGGATCGCCCCGGCGCCATTGTCGTGGTTGAAGTAGACCGACAGCCGGTCGTGACCGGGCTTGAGCGCCATCGTGGCGCGGTCGGCGAAGTGCTCGCGGACGTAGGCCGTGGAGCCCAGCAGGCCCTGCTCCTCGCCGCCCCACAGCGCGAGCCGGACCGTGCGCCGCAGCGGCAGGTTCACCGCGCGGAGGATGCGCATGGCCTCCATCATCACGGCCACGCCGGCGGCGTTGTCCGTGGCGCCCGTGCCGCCGTGCCACGAGTCGAAGTGCGCGCCGAGCATCACCACGTCGTCCTTCCGGTCCGAGCCCGGAATCTCGGCCAGCAGGTTCTCGGCGTCCAGCCGGTCGGCGTGGAAGCGGTTCTCGACATCGAGGTGCACGGTCACCGGCACGCGCCGGTCCAGCATCCGGACCAGCCGCCCGTAGTGCTCCGAGGCGAGCACGAGCTGCGGCACGGTGGGCGGCGCCTTCACGTCCCGCGCGCCCGACGGCCCCATAACCAGCACCGCGCCGTGGTCGCCGCGGCCGTTTCCGTTCTCGAAGACGGCGGCCACGCCCTCGCGCAGCAGGAACTCCGTGCGCCTGCGCGCGAAGTCGGCCGCATTCGTGTTGTACGAGCGCAGCGGACCGGCGGTCAGCGGCGGCTGGGCCTCGAGGTCGGCGAGTTCCTTGTCCGTGCGCCGCGTCCCCTGCGCCTCGAAGAACGCCGTCACGGCGCGGGCGGGCTCCATCAGCACGACCCGGCCCTTGAGCTTCCCCGTCCAGGTCTTGAAGTCCTGGTCCGTCTCGAGGCTCACGCGGACGAGCTCGGCCGTGACCGGGCCCACACCCGGCGTCCACGCCTTCGGGATCGCCGTGATCGTCCACGGCGCCGGCGAGACGGCCCGCACCACCACGCGCTCATTCGACCAGCCGCGGCCGAACGGAAACGCTTCCGTGTGGACGTTCGCGAGCTGCCAGTCGGAGAGCCGCGTCTGCGCCCACGCCATCGCCGCCCGGAACTGCGGCGAGTTGGTCAGCCGCGCGCCGTGGACGTCCGTCAGCCACGCGAGCGTGTCCATCACCTGCGAGCGCTGCAGCCCCTCCTCCTGGAGACGGGCCACGAGGGCCGGATCCGGGACGTCCGTGGATTCCGAGCGCGGCGACGCCGTGGCGACGAACGCCACCACGGCCACGACAGCCGCGAGACGCGGCACACGACGGAGACGGAGAGCGGTCATCGGGAGCGGTGCGGCACGGAAGGTCTGAGTCTAGCCACGCTTCCGCGGGCCAGCAAGGAGGAGAATGGGACAGAATTGGGCATGCCGCCGCTCCGCCACGCCGGCCGAGGCGCCCCCCTGGCGCTGGTCGTGCCCGCCGTGCTCGTTGCCGCCTACGGTCTGGCGACGCTGGCCGCGCCCGGCCTCGGCGCGCCGTTCCTGGCGGACCGCTTCGCGACGCTCTTCGCGCCGACCGCGGCCCATCTCTTCTTCGGTCCGTTCGCGCTGGCCGCCGGCGCGCTGCAGTTCAACGCCCGCATCCGGGCCACGCGGCCCGTCGTGCACCGGCGGCTCGGGTGGGTGTACGCCGCGTCCGTGCTGGTGTCCGGCATCGGCGGGCTGCTGATGGCGTTCGTCTCCGACGGCGGCGCCGTCACGCACTGGGGGTTCGGCGTGCTCGCCGTCGGCTGGCTCGCCACGACAGCCGCCGCGCTCCGCGCGATCCTCCGGGGCGACACGGCCACGCACGAGCGCTGGATGCGCCGGAGCTACGCCTTCTGCTTCGGCGCCGTCACGCTCCGCATCCTGTTGCCGCTGCTGATCGTGACCGGCCTCTCGTTCGGGACGGCCTACCGCGTCGTGTCGTGGGCGTCGTGGCTCGTGAATCTCGCCGCCGTCGAGTGGTGGCTTCGGCGCCAGGCCGTGGCAGGATCGCACGCGTGACGCTCGCCGAGCTGCACGACCTCTACGCCTACGACGCCTGGGCGAACGGGCGAACGTTCGACGCCGCACTCGCCTTGCCCGCGGGCGTGGCGGACGCGCCCGTCGTCAGCAGCTTCCCGTCGATCCGCGCCACGCTGGCGCACCTGGTCGGCGCGGAGTGGGTGTGGCTGCGCCGGTGGCTCGGCGACAGCCCGGCCGCGGTGCCGGTCTGGACGTCGGGCGAGGACCTCGCCGAACTGCGGCGTCAGCTGCTGGCGGTGGAGGCCGAGCGCCAGGCGTGGCTCGCCCGGCTCACGGCCAGCGACTTCACGCGCGTGCTGGCGTACCGGGACCTTGCCGGCCGGGCGCACGCCACCCCGCTGGCCGACCTGTTCCGGCACGTCGTGAACCACTCGTCCTATCACCGCGGCCAGGTGACCACCCTGCTGCGCCAGGCCGGCCACCGGCCTCCTGACACGGACTTCATCATCTGGGTCCGGCTCAAGGGCCAGAAAACGTGAGAACGGCACTCGTCACCGGGGCGGCAGGCTTCATCGGCAGCCACCTCGTCGAACGTCTGCTTCACGACGGCTGGGAAGTCACAGGCATCGACAATCTCGACCCGTTCTACCCCGAGGCCATCAAGCGGCGGAACCTCGCTCCGGCGCTGGCCTCCGCGCGCTTCACCAACGTCGAGGCGGACATCTGCTCACCGGCGACGTGGCCCGACGCCGTACGGCGCCGATTTGACGTGATCTTCCACGTGGCGGCGCGGGCCGGTGTGCGACCGTCGATCGACGACCCCCTCGGCTATCAGCAGACCAACGTCATCGGCACGCAGAACGTGCTCGAGCTGGCGAGAGCGCACCGGAGCCCGCAGTTCGTCTTCGCGTCCTCGAGCAGCGTCTACGGCATCAACCCGCGCGTTCCGTGGCGCGAAGAGGATCACGTTCTCCAACCCATCAGTCCGTATGCCTCGTCGAAGGTCAGCGGCGAGCTCCTCGGGCATGTGTATTCCGTGCTCTTCGGCATCCGTTTCATCGCGCTCCGTTTCTTCACGGTCTACGGCCCGCGGCAGCGGCCCGACCTCGCGATCCACAAGTTCGCGCGACGCATGCTGGCAGGGAAGACCATTCCGGTGTACGGCGACGGGTCAACGCGGCGCGACTACACCTACATCGACGACATCCTGTCGGGCGTGCTGGCCGCTGCTGATTACACGGCGACCCCGTTTGAGATCATCAACCTCGGCAACGACCGGACGGTCGCGCTCGCCGAGCTGATCGCCGGACTCGAGAGCGTGCTCGGGGTGCCGGCGCGCGTCGAACGGATGCCCGAGCAACCGGGCGACGTCCCACAGACGTGGGCGTCGGTCGAGAAAGCTTCGCGGCTGCTCGGCTATCGCCCGGGCACCGACTTCACAACCGGCCTGCGGCACTTCTCGGACTGGCTGGCTTCACACCCCTAGGGCGGTCTCGCCCCAAGACTGGAGAGCACTCGTACATGGCACGTCTGTTTCCGTTTCGCGCCCTTCGTCCCGCTCCCGCCGCCGCCGCCGCGGTGGCCGCTGTTCCCTATGACGTCGTGAACACCGACGAGGCGCGTGCCCTGGCCGGCGGCCAGCCCCTGAGCTTCCTGCACGTGTCGCGCGCCGAGATCGACCTGCCCGCTGACACGGACCCCTATTCGCCGGCGGTGTACGAGAAGGCCGTCGCCAACTTCGCGGCGCTGCGCGCGGCCGCCCCGCTCGAGGTCGAGGCCGAGCCGACGCTCTACGTCTACCGCCTGCGGATGGGCGCCCACGTGCAGACCGGCGTGGCGGCCTGTTTCTCGGTCGACGAGTACGACCGGGACCTGATCAAGAAGCACGAGCGCACGCGGCGCGACAAGGAGGACGACCGCACGCGACACATCCTCGCCACGCGCGGCCAGACGGGCCCGGTGTTCCTGACCTACAAGGCCTCGGCGGACGTGGACGCCATCATCGTCCGGGCGACACTGCAGCTCCCGCTCTTCAACTTCACGGCCGCGGACGGCATCGTCCACACGATCTGGACGGTGCCGGCCGCGGAACAGGACGCGCTCGTGGCGGCGTTCGGCCGGATCCCGGCGCTCTACATCGCCGACGGCCACCACCGCGCGGCCAGCGCGGCCCGCGCGCGGACAGAGCTCGGCGGCGCGGCGAAGACGCCCGGCGAGTGGGACACGTTTCTCGCCGTCGCGTTCCCGGACAATCAGATGCAGGTGCTCGCCTACAACCGCGTCGTGAAGGACCTCGCGGGCGAGACGCCGGAATCGTTGCTGGCGAAGATCTCGGCCGTGCATGCCGTGGTGCCCGGCAAAGCGCTGCCCTCGAAGCCCGGCGTCGTCTGCATGTATCTCAGCGGCGCGTGGCACGAGATCACGCTGACGCCTGCCCCGGCCTCGGCGAGCCCGAGCGATCGGCTCGACGTCAGCGTGCTGCAGGACACCGTGCTGACGCCGCTGTTGAAGATCGGCGACGTCCGCAGCGACAAGCGGATCGACTTCGTCGGAGGGGCACGCGGCACGACGGAGCTGGAGTCACTGGTCGAGAGCGGCCGGGCCGCCGTCGCCTTTTCGATGTTCCCGGTACGCGTCAGCGACCTGATGGAGATCTCGGACTCCGGCGGGATCATGCCGCCGAAGTCCACGTGGTTCGAGCCCAAGCTGCGCGACGGGCTCCTCTCGCACCTGATCTAGGCGCCGACGAGCAGCCTCCCTACGGAAGCGGCTCCAGACGATGCAGTTCCTGGAACTCCCGGGCTCGTGCCCAGAGTTCCAGGAGCTCGCTACGGTGAAGCGCCGCCCACTCCACGGTCAGACCCATCGCCCGCGGAGGCAGCGAGCCTGTGATCACCGCAAGCGTGTCTATCGCTACGCGGACTTCGAACTCGCCGTACTCGGCATGGAAATGTGGCGGCGCGTGATCGGCGAAGTACATCTTGATCACGATGCCGTAGAACCGGCAGATCTCAGGCACTGACAGACTGCCGGACGGCGGGCTTCAGTGCATCAACCGATCGGCCCGTAAGACGCAAGTACATTGCGTCCGGACACAGGTCGAGATCGCCCGGCCATTCGATCGCGCCATGTATACCCAGGCGAACGGCGTCGAACACCGCAGGGTCATTCCACGCGGCAAACACTCCCTTGCCGGCGATGTCCGACAAGTCCACCTCGCCCTCGGCTCCGTCGTCGTAGCAAAGCCAGATCCGGTAGTCAGAGAGCGCTTTGACACTCACGGGACGAACCATGCGTTTCCTCCCCGTCAGCATACCGCCGCGAAGTCCGTGTGGCCATAGCCGGCGGGACAACGCGACGTCGACACTCCTTCGACTCACCGGCCGCGCCGCGGTCCGGTTGACGAAACCCAACGTTTGGTTTCAGAATCGGATCGTGACGTGGGCCGAACTCCTTCGCCTCCTGAAAGAGAACGGCTTCGAAGAACTCCGCGCCGGGCGGGGCAGCCACCGACAGTTCTGGAATCCGGTCACGCGCCGGATCGTCACAGTGGCCGTGCATACGAAGAAAGAGGTCGGCTCGGGTTTGCTGAATCGGATCCTGAAGGACGCTGGCATCAAGAGTCCCGGACGGTGAAACGCCTATGACCAGTCATTACCCTGTCGTTCTCGAACACGAAGCCAACGGCACCGTGAGTGCTTTTGTGGTCGGCCTTCCAGGCGTGTACGCCTCGGCCGACACAGAGGGACGGGCAGCAATCGAAATTCGCAAGGCCCTGCGTGCACATCTGGTGGCGATCGAAGCCCTGGGCATCACACCTTCGGCCGTACGGACGACCCTTCGCGTGGCCAGGATTCGTCCGGGGCGTGGAGGCGCGACAACAGTTGGGTTCGTTGGCCTGGGTGCTCTCATGGGGCGACGCCGGAGTCCTCGGAAGGCTGCCGCTGCTCGCGAGAACGGCCGGAAGGGCGGGCGGCCCCGCACGTCTGTTTCCAAGTAGGCCATAGGCCCGGCCATGCCGAAGAGCGACGCGAAGGCGCGGATTCTCGAGCGCGTGGAGCGCGAGAAGGTCAAGTTCCTGCGCCTGCAGTTCACCGACATCCTCGGCCAGGTCAAGAACGTCGAAGTGCCCAACGGCCGGGTGGCCGAGGCGCTGGACGGGCACGTGCTCTTCGACGGCTCCTCGATTGAGGGCTTCGTCCGCATCGAAGAGTCCGACATGTTCCTCCAGCCGGACCTCGCCACGTTCCAGGTGTTTCCGTGGACGTACAACGGCGCCGAGTGCGTGGCGCGCATCATCTGCGACATCACCGCGCCGGACGGCTCGCCCTTTGCCGGCTGCCCGCGTTCGGCGCTGAAGCGGGCCGTCGCCTACGCGGCCGCCAAAGGCTACACGCTGCGGGCGATGCCCGAGGCGGAGTTCTTCCTGTTCCAGCGCAGCAGCGGCGAGCCGACCACCGAGACGCACGACGCCGGCGGCTACTTCGACCTGACGCCGATCGACCTCGGCGAGGACGTGCGCCGCGAGA
>JBFXBH010000116.1:0-8606 GCA_050183355.1 Vicinamibacterales bacterium
TCGGGCCAGTAGACGCGGGACAGGTAATGCAGCGCGATGCCCGCGCCCCAGCGGTTGGGTGTCGTCCAGACCAGCAGCGCGATCAACACCAGTTCCATCGTCAGGCCCGCCAGGGGATGCGAACGGACCACACCGACATAGATCAAGACGATGATCGCGCCGACGGGCAGCCTGTCGCCGATGATCGTGAACGCCCACGTATCCCCGGGATTGCGTGTGAAGACCAGACCGCAGATCGCACAGCGTTCGAACTGTGTCCACCCGGAAAACAGGGGACCTTCGCCGCAGTGCGGACAGCGCTTGCGCAGCCCGCGCCGAAGCACCGTGCCGATCAACGTCGAGCGGGAAGGCGCCATGCAGAAGGTGCGCGCAACGAGTGGTACCGGTACGGGGATTCGAACCCCGGTCCCGTGGCTGAGAACCACGTGTCCTGACCCCTAGACGATACCGGCACGGGGGCTTCGACGGCTGCGCCGTCGTGGCAGGCGAGAACCTTCAGATGGTACGCGATCCCCGGTGGTTCCGCAAAGCGGCCGGGGCTCATCCGGCTCCGTGCGCGTCTGCCGCGGCTATTCCCGCGGCGCGCGCGTGCCGTCCCGGTAGCCGTCCTCGTAACCCTGCCGGAAGCCGTCGCGGTAGTTGCGGCGGTAGGCGTCCTTCGAGCCGTAGTCCTTGAAGTAGCCGGCGTCGCCGTCGCGGTAGGCGCCCTCGCGGGTGGCGTCGTAGCGATGGCGGTCGTGGCCATCGTCGAATCCGCGGCGGTAGCCATCCGCCTGACCCCGTGCGTAGGCCGGGTCGGCCGCCGCGCCGCGCGGCGCCCAGCCGGACCGGCCCGGGGCCGGCGCCACGCGGGCGTTCCGCTCGCTCGTGAAGCCGGCGCGGTAGCCGTCGAGGTAGCCCCGCTGCACTTCGTCCTGACGGCCGCGTCGCGGGTTGCGCTGCACGCCGCTCGGGGAGTCGCGCCGCAGGCCGCGCCCGGGCCGTTGACCGGGACCACGCCCCACGCCACCCCGGAGCCCCCTCGGCGGCGCCAGCTCCTCCAGCCTGGGCGCGCGCCCCCGCCGCGCATCGCCGACGCCTTCCCGGAAGCCGCGTTCGTACGCCTCGTCGTAGGGCGCCACGGGGCGCGCGTCCGGCGGGAGCCCCTGCGGCTGGGCGGACGCGGGCGTGGCTCCCGGCAGGGCCGGCACGAGCAGGGCGGCGGCGAGAAGCAGCAGCGGTCGCATGGGAGCCGTCGCCCGGTATTGTGCAAGCGGCAGGCCACGGAAGGGAATCCTGATCGGGCCTGATCCCGGGCTATCCTCGCCGGACGCCATCCGTATGGGACGCACCCTCCGCACCATCGACGCCCACGTGGGAGGACAACTCCTTCGCCTTGTGATCGATGGCGTGCCGACGCCGGCCGGCTCGTCCGTGCGCCGCAGACAGGACTGGATGCGCGACCACGCGGACGCGCTCCTGGCGGCGCTGGTCCGGGAGCCGCGGGGCCACGAGGGCGTGACGGCGGGCTGCTTCACCGTGACGGACGCCCCCGGGGCGCACGCCGGCGTCCTGTTCCGGCACGGCGACGGCTATGCCGACGTGTGCGGCCACGGCCTGATCGGCGCGGTGACGATCGGCATCGCGCACGGCCTGCTGTTCGACCGCGAGGCGGAGGCGCGCGGGTCCCGCGCGGTGACGCTCGACACGGCGGCCGGCCTCGTCGTCGCGCGGGCGCGGATGGCCGCGGCGGGTGGCGTCGCCTCCGTCGCCGTGACGCTGCCCCCGGCGTTCGTCGTCCACGCCGCCGTGGTCTGTCAGGGGCCCGGCCGGCCCGTGCGGGCGGATGTTGCCTGGTGCGGCGGCGCCTACGCGATCGTCGACGCCGAGTCGGCCGGGCTCGTGCTGGACGTCTCGGGCGTGGCCGGGATTCGCCACGCCGGCCGTCTGATTGCCGAGGGGCTCGCCGGGTCGCCGGTGCTGGCGCACCCGACTGACGGCGCCCGTCCGGCCGTCGAGGCCGTGGTGTTCACAGGGCCGCCGGGCCGGGAGGACGCGCATCTCACCAGCGCGACGGTGTATCCGGACGGCGCGGTGGACCGTTCGCCGGGCGGCGGGGCCACGGCCGCCGTGCTGGCCGTGCTCGATGCCATGGGGCTCGTGCTCGACGACACGCCGTTCGTGCACGAGAGCCTGATCGGCTCCCGCTTCACGGCACGCGTCGCGGGCCGGCTGGAGGTGGGCGGGCGTCCGGCGATCGTCCCGGAGATCGAAGGCTCGGCCTGGATTACCGGCGAGCACACGTTCCACGTCGACGACGCGGACCCGTTTCCCGAGGGCTTCAGGCTATAGGAGGCCGAGCTGCGTCCGCGCGAGCCGATCCAGCAGCGCGGGCAGCCGCTCGCCATCGAGACAGAAGCCGTCCGCCGGGCCGGCCCAACCCAGCTTGAAGCTGCGCGAGAGGGCCGAGACCCAGATCTGCCGCACCGGCGCGTTGGGGCTCACGACGAACTTCGCGGGCTTCGGCTCCTCGAAGATCACCTGCAGCACGCTGTTCTGCAGTTCCACTTCGAAGTCCTCGGCGTCGGCCAGCGGCAGCAGCGCCTTCTGCGCGGCTTCGATGGCGAGGTCCGCCTGCACGGCGAACTCCTGGTCGGTCAGCTCGGACATGCGGGCGGCTTATTCCTTCGAGGCGATGTACGACTTGCGTGCGCGGGCCGTGAAGCCCGGCTTCTTCAGGCGGAGGTCGAGCTTGTGCTCCTTGCCGTCGAGCACGGTGGGCGAGAAGCCGAGCGTGTACTGGCTGTGCAGCTCCTGCGCGACGCGCGAGAAGGTGGGGCCGAGGTCGTCCGTCTTCTTCAGCTCGAAGTAGCCGCCGCCGGTCTCGTCGGCGAGCTTCCGCAGCCCGCGGTCCGGCTGCGTGCGCACGCGCTGCCGTCCGTTGAAGAAGTCGGCTTCGAGGCCGATGGCGTAGATCATCACTTCGTCCGCGGTCGCGCGCTTCAGTACGTCTCCCAGGCTGCGCCGGCTCGACGTGTCGTCGCCGTCGGTGAAGACCAGCACGACCTTGCGCCCGGTCACGCCCTCGAGCACCGCCATGCTCTCCCAGACGGCGTCGTACAGCCGGGTGGGGTTGCCGAACTGCAGGTCGCGCAGCGCGCCGATCAGGTCGTCGCGGTCGCTCGTGAACGTGCCGCTGAACTGGATCTTGTCGTTGAAGGCGCCGACCTGCCCCTTGTCGGCGGGGAGCATCCGGATCAGGAACTGCTCGGTCGCGCGATTCAGCAGGTCGAGGTTGGCGGTCATGCTCGCGCTGGTATCGAGCATCACGACGACGGTGAACGGTGTCACCTCGCTCTGGAAGAACGTGATCTCCTGCGGTTTGCCGTTGTCGAGCAGCGTGAAATCCGCCTGCTCGAGGCCGGGTACCAGGCGCCGGTCCGCGTCGGTCACGGTGGCAATGACGGGGACGACGCGCGTGCCGGCCTTGAACGTGGTGGGTTCCTGCGCGCGGCCCGGCATGACGAGCGCGGCGGCCAGTAACGTGAGGGCGGCGACGGTGCGCGACACAGTCGTCATGGTAGCAAGCGCCGTTCCGTGCGCCTAACCGCCCGCGGCCGGGAGTTTTGGAGTATTTTCAACGGGCCATGTCCCCGCCCGGTGTCAACGCTCCGGGTCTTCGAGGTATCTGAATGCGCCGACTCCTGCTTCCCGCCGTACTGCTGACCGCCGGTCTGTCCGGGTTGGCCGCGGCGCCGGTGTTCGCCCAGAGCGCGCCGTCGGCGCCGGCGGCCCGCCGCCTGGTCGTGACCGTCCTCGACACGCAGGGCCTGCCGATCTCCGGTGCCCGCGTGACGGCCGTGCTGGCCGCCGGCAACATCGATCGGTCGGCCACCGGCGCGTCGGACCAGATCGTGCTGGCGGACCTGCCGGCCGGCAGCTATACCGTGCGCGTCTCCGCCGCCGGATTCGAGACGCAGGTCCTGACGGTGGATCTCGCGTCGCAGGCGGAGCAGGCGCTCAGCGTCAACCTGAAGCTCGCGGGCATCACCGAGCAGCTCGTCGTGACCGCCACCCGATCCGAGCAGCGCGTGGCCGACGTGCCGGCCAGCGTCAGCGTCGTCAGCCAGGAGGACATCCTGCGGTCGGCCGCCGTCGTCGCCGACGACGTGCTGCGGCAGGTGCCCAGCTTCAGCCTGTTCCGCCGCACGAGCAGCATCGCCGCCAATCCGACGGCCCAGGGCGTCTCGCTGCGCGGCATCGGGCCGAGCGGCGTGAGCCGCACGCTCGTGCTGCTGGACGACGTGCCGTTCAACGACCCGTTCGGCGGCAACGTGTTCTGGACCCGCGTGCCGCTGATGAACGCCGAGCGGATCGAGGTGGTCGAGGGGCCGTCGTCGAGCCTGTACGGCAACTACGCGATGGGCGGCGTGATCAACATCGTCACGAACCGGCCGTCGCCGCGCACGCTGATCTTCAAGCCGCAGTACGGCAACCGCGCCACGCCCAAGATGGACCTGTTCGCGAGCGACGTCTGGGGGCGCCTGGGCGTGACCGTCGACGCCAGTGCGCTGCAGACCGACGGCTACGCGATCGCGGCGCCCGAGGAGCGCGGCGCGATCGACAACGAGGCCAACGTCCGCTTCCAGAACCTGAGCGGCCGGGCGGACTACCGCGTCTCGGACCGCGTGAACGTGTTCTTCCGCGCCGGGTACTTCGACGAGAAGCGCGACAACGGCAAGATCGGCGAGCTGAACGACACGACGTGGACCACCGCGCAGGGCGGCGCCCGCGTGCAGCTCCGCGAGGGCAGCACGGTGCAGGCCCGCCTGTTCTACGACCACGAGGACTACCACCAGAACGCATTCGCGGTGCCAGCGGCGACGCCCCCGCGCAGTGTGACCTTCCTGACGCTGGACAAGACCGTGCCGTCGCGGGCGATCGGGTCGCTCGCCACGTGGTCGCGCGTGCTCACGTTCGGTGGGAAGCCGCACGTCGTGACGGCGGGCACGGACTTCCGCCGGATCGTGGGCGACAGTGACGAACGGACATATGCGCTGGCCACGGGCCTGACGCCACTGATCCACCGCGTCGCGGGCGGCCGGCAGCGCTTCGTCGGCGTGTTCGGCCAGGACATCGTGGAGTTGAACGAGCGGTGGCAGTTGACGCTCTCGGCGCGCGTCGATTCGTGGCGCAACTACGACGCCCACAACCGCGAGACGACGCTGGCGACGGGCCTCCCGACGGCGGCGCATCGCGAGTCGCTGCCGGACAAGTCGGATACGGCGGTCAGTCCGCGCGTGGCGGTGCTCTACCGGCTCCGCAGCAATGTCTCGCTCTGGGGCAGCGTCAGCCGGGCCTTCCGCGCGCCGACGCTCAAGGAGCTCTACAGCCCGTTCCGCGTCGGCGCCGTGCTGACGCTCTCGAACGAGGCGCTGGACCCGGAGCGGCTGACCGGCGGGGAAGCGGGGATCAGCGCGGCGCCGACGGAACAGCTCACCGTGCGCGGCACGGTGTTCACCAACCGCGTCAGCGATGCCATCGCCAACGCGTCGGTCACCGCCAACGGCCTCACCCGGCAGGTCCGCAACGTGGGCAGCACGAACATCTCGGGCGTCCAGCTCGACGGCTCGTACCGCTTCAGCCCGCAGTGGAACGCCTCGGCGGCCTACGTGCTGGACGTGGCGAAGGTCCACCGCGGCGTCGCGGACGCGACCGGGCTCGACCTGACGGGACGCTACCTGGCACAGGTCCCGAGGCACCGCGCGTCGTTCGAGGTCAACTACGTCAATCCGGCGATCGCGATCGTCTCGCTGGAGCACCAGTTCGTCGGGCATCAGTTCGACGACGACCAGAACATCGCGCGCATCCTGCCGGGGCTGCCCGACCGCACGGTGGTCGGCCTTCCCGGGTTCCACATGACGAACCTGACCGCGACACGGGGGCTCACCCGACAGGCGAGCCTCTTCGTCGGCGTGCAGAACCTGTTCGGGACCGAGTACTACGTCGGCACCAACCCGACGACCATCGGCACGCCGCGTCTGGTCAACGTGGGCATCCGGCTCCAGGTCGGGCGCTAGGCACCAGGGAATCCGGGGGATATTCGGGTATGCCGGCATCCGTGTTCGTCGTTGTGCGGTTCAGGGCGAAGGACGGGCAGGCGGACGAGCTGAGGCGCGCGCTCTCGAAGCTCGTGCCGCCGACGCGCCGGGAGCCGGGCTGCGTCCAGTACGACCTGCTCGAGAGCCCGGCCGACCCGCGCGATCTGTGTATCTTCGAGCGGTGGGAGAGCGAGCAGGCCCTCCAGCAGCACGTTCAGGGCGCGGAGCTGCAGCGGATGCTGGGCGAGGCGCGTGCGTTCATCGACGGGGCGCCCGAGGCCGGGCGGTACAGGATGGTGGCGGTATGACCGGGGTTCGTCTTACCACGACAGTCGGCGCCCTGTGCGTCGCGGGCGTGCTCGGCATCGCGGCGCCGTCGGCGGCCCAGCAGCCGGGGGACGTGGCCGCGCGGATGGGCGACCGCACGTTCACCGTCAAGGAGCTGGACGAGGCCTGGAAGGCGTCCGACGCGAAGTCGAAGGCCGAGGCCGAGCAGGCCATCTACGACGGCCGGAAGGACGCGCTCGACCGGCTCGTCGCGGAGATGCTCGTCGAGCAGGCCGCGAAGCAGCGGGGCGTGGACGCCGGCAAGTACATGGCTGACGAGGTCGCGAAGCGCGTGAAGCCCGTGACCGACGCCGACGTCAGCGCGTTCTTCAAGGCCAACACCAACCAGATGCAGGGGCGTCCGCTCGAGGACGTCGCGTCGAGCATCCGGGGCTTCCTGGAAGAGCAGCAGGAGGATGCCGCGCACACCGCGATCATCGCCGAGCTGCGCAAGGGCGCCGCGCCCGTCAGAGTGGCGCTCGAGCCGCCGCGCGTCGTCGTCAGCATCGCGCCGCACGACCCCGTGCGCGGGCCGGCCACCGCGGCCGTGACGCTCGTCGAGTTCTCCGACTACCAGTGTCCGTTCTGCTCGCGTGTGACGCCCACGCTGAAGCGGCTCCGCGACACCTACGGCGAGCGGCTCCGGATCGTCTGGAAGGACTTTCCGCTCTACGACATCCACCCGCTGGCGCAGAAGGCCGCGGAGGCCGCGTGGTGCGCCGGCGAGCAGGGGAAGTACTGGGAGTTCCACGACCGGCTGTTCGTGAACCAGTCGACGCTCGGATCTGAGGGGCTCAAGCAGCACGCGACGGCCGTGGGTCTCGAGCCGAAGGGCTTTGCGACGTGCCTCGACTCCGGCCGCCATGCGGACCGCGTGAAGGAAGGCGCCGGCCTCGGGCGCGACCTCGGCGTGGACTCCACGCCGACCGCGTTCATCAACGGCCGCCGCGTGACCGGCGCGCACCCCTACGAGGTGTTCGCCGAGATCATCGACGACGAGCTCGCGCGCGCCGGCAAGTAAGCTCTCCCCCGGCCGCCGCGGCGCGCGCCGCCGCCTCAGGGGTGGGCGGCCTGCGCCGTCAGCGCCCGGGCCCGGCCCATCCAGACCAGCAGCAGGAAGACCCCCACCACCGTCAGGCCGGTGTAGAGCCCCAGCCACAGGCCCGAGATGCCCCATCCCCACCGGAAGCAGAGGGCGTAGCCGAGCGGCAGCCCCAGGATCCAGTGCGCGACGACGTTGGCGAAGACGGGCGTCCGCGTGTCGCCGAGGCCCCGCAGTACGCCCGTGCCGACCGCCTGCACGCCGTCGAACCACTGGAACGGCGCGACGAGCCAGAGCAGCCGGACGCCGACCGCCACCACCGCGACATCCCGCGTGAAGAGGCGGACCAGCGGCGCCGCCGCGACGACGAAGACGGCCGCGATGGTCAGCATGATGGCGGTGACGGCCACAAGCGCCGCCCAGCCCGCATCCGCCATCCGCCTCGGGTCGCGGGCGCCGGCCGCGTGCCCGACGCGCACCGCGGCCGCGGAGGAGAGCCCGAGGGGCACCATGAACGCTGCCGACACGATGTTCATCGTGATCTGGTGGGAGCCGAGCGCGACCGGCGTCAGCATGCCGGCCATCGCGCTGGCCATCGAGAACACGCCGACCTCGAGCGTGACCTGCAGCGCGGCCGGCCCGCCGAGCTGCAGCAGCTCCACCAGCCGTGTCCGCGAGATCGAGACGCGCACGGCCGGCGTGTCCGGACCCCAGCGGCGATGCACGCGGCGCACGGCGAACCACAGCACCCCGGCCAGGTAGACGCGCGCGAGGTTGGTGGCCCACGCCGAGCCGGTCACGCCGAGCGCCGGCATGCCGAGGTGGCCGTAGATGAGCACCCAGTTGCCGAATGCGTTCAGCAGGTTCGCCGTGACCAGCGCCCAGACGATCGGCGCGACCACGTGGATGCCCTGCAGGTACCGCCGGCAGGCCGCGTAGACGAGCAGCGGCGGCAGGCCGAGCAGCAGCGTGCGTATGTACGGACGCGCCAGTTCGAGCACGTCCGGGTGCAGGCCCCAGCGGTCGATCGTCAGGAAGACGCCCGCGGCCACGAGCAGCAGGACCGGTGACGCCGCGCATGCCAGCCAGAGCCCGTTACCCAGCCACCGGATGCCGTCGGCCCGGTCGCCGGCGCCCGTCGCGCGCGAGACCAGGGT
>JBFXBH010000117.1:0-8546 GCA_050183355.1 Vicinamibacterales bacterium
GGCGTCGGGCGCCAGGGCCAGGAAGCCGGCCACGGCGGCGCGGCGCGCCACGTCCTCGACATACGGGTTGAGCCCGCGGTTCTCGTGGATCACGAGCACGGCGCCGAGCTTGCCCTTCGCAGTGGCCGGTTTGGCAAGCAGGCCCTTCACCTGGCCGTACCCCTGCGGCGACGGGTAGGTGACGTAGCTGGTCGTGATGCGCTTGTCGTCCTTCGCGACCTGCTGGGCCAGCGCGTAGTTCGGGCGGAGCATCTCGAAGAGCGCCGCCGCCGTGACGCCGGCGGTCGCGTAGCGGGCGGCGCCGTCCAGGAAACCGCGGCGGTCGATGCCGCCGTGCACGTACTGGTCGAAAAGGTTCAGCAGTTCCTGTGGGAATTCGGTGGCGGTGCGGCGTTCCATGCGGGCGTCCTCCAGTGGCGGATTATAACGGCCCCGGCGGGCGGCGGGTGACTTGATGGTGACATCGCACGGCCGGCCGTCCCCGCGTCTTTTCACCGGCGGTTGTCGTACGGCACCCTTGGGGAGCATGCCGGGTACAGCGGATCGCGACGTCCTCCGGGTCGGCGGTTTCGAGCTCGACCTGCGCGCCCGCGAACTGCGGCAGGCCGGGCGCACGATTCGCCTGCAGGAGCAGCCGTTCGAGATCCTGCACCTGCTGCTCGAACGCCGCGGCCGGGTGGTCACGCGCGACGAACTGCGGGAACGCCTGTGGCCGCAGGGGACGTTCGTCGACTTCGAACACAGCCTGAACGCGGCCGTGAAGCGCCTGCGCGCCGCGCTGGGGGACGACGCCGACAACCCGGCGTTTGTCGAGACTCTGCCGCGGCGCGGCTACCGGTTCATCGGCGCCGTGGATGCCCCGGACGAGCCGCTGGACACCCCTGCCACACCGGCCGTCCGCCTCGCCGTGCTGCCGTTCACCGAGCTGGGGCACTCCGGCGAGACGGACCACTTCGGCGAGGGGCTGACCGACGAGATGATCTCGCAGCTCGGCCGGCTGTGCCGCGGCTGCGTGGGTGTGGTGTCCGGGCATTCGTCGATGGCGTTCCGGCGCGCGACGGCGAGCGCGCGCGAGATCGGGCAGGCGCTGCGCGCGGACCTGCTGCTCGAGGGCACGGTGCGGCGCGAGGGCGACCGCGTCCGCATCTCGGCGCGCCTGATCTCGTCGGCCACGGACACGCAGCTCTGGGTCCGGAGCTACGACCGGCAGGTGGCCGACTGCCTGACCGTGCAGGCCGACGTCGCCGCGCGCATCGCGCAGTCGCTGGCGTTGGAGCTGGCACCCCAGCAGGGGATGGCGGACGGCGCCGCGCGGAACCCCGCCGCGTGGAATGCCTACCTCAAGGGCCGGTATCACTGGCAGCGGACGGCGGACACGGGCGCCGCGCAGGCCCGGGCGTTTCTCGAGGAGGCGGTCGGACTCGATCCGGCGTTCGGCGCGGCCTGGGCCGTGCTCTCGACCGTGCACGTGCTCCGCGCCGATCACCACCACGAGGTGCCCCGGCTCGCGCTGGACAGGGCGGCCGACGCGGCCCGGCGCGCGCTGACGCTCGAGCCCGACCTCGCCGCGGCCCACTACGCGACGGCGGAGGTGGCGCGGCTGCGCGACTGGGACTGGACGGGGGCCCGGGAGGCGTATCGGCAGGCCATCGCGCTCAACCCGTGCCACGAGGGCGCACGGGGCGGCTACGCGAAGTTCCTGGCCGCGCAGGGGCTGTTCGCGCAGGCGATCCGGGAAGCCGACGTGGCGCGCGAACTCGACCCGCGATGCCTGACGATGAATACGATCGCCGCGTGGGTCCGGTACCTGGCCGGCGACCTGGAGACGGCCATCGACCTGTGCCGGCACAACCTCGAGATGGACGAGCACTACGCCGGTGCGCGGCGCCTGCTGGGGGCCGTGCTGCTCGCGGCCGGTCAGCGCAGGGAGGCGCTGCGTGTGCTCGAAGCCGCGGCAGGCGAGCACGGCGATCCGATCTCGATCGCGTGGTTCGCCCACGCGCTGGCGGTGACCGGGCAGCGCGCGGCCGCGGTCGGCTGCATCGACCAGGTGGGTCCGGCCAGTGGCGCGCGCCCGCTGCCGCACGTGCATCTGGCGATCGCGTGGACCGGGCTGGGTGATCTGGATGCGGCGTTCCGGGCGGTCGAGACCGCGTGCGACGCGAGGGAGACGTGGGTGGCCAACGTGGCGGTCGACCCGCGCCTGGCGCCGCTGCGCGCCGACGCCCGCTATCCGCAGGTCGTGCGGCGGCTGGGCCTCCGTGGTTGACCCGCGGCCGCGGGCCTACTGCGCCGAGGGACCCGGCACGTCCCGGATGATGAAGAGCTTCTCGCCGGGCCGGATGAGCCCGAGTTCGCGGCGCGCGATCTCCTCGATGGCCGCCGGATCCTCGCGGAGCCGGCGCGCCTCTTCCCGGAGCCTGGCGTTCTCGGTCGTCGCCTGGGTGAGCGCCTGCTCGAGCGCGCGATACTGACGGCGCGCCTTCAGCATCGCCATCAGACCCTTGTCGCCCACGACCGCGTCCACGACCACCGCGGCGGCCACGAGGGTGACCAGCGCCGGGAGCGCACGTTTCCCGATGCGGCGGGCGAGGGCCGTCAGGGTGGCTGCTGGGTCCGAAGCGGGCGGCGTCACGGGGGTCCGATGAGTAAAGTACCGCGTCCTGGATCGAAGTACAACTGCTAAGTACCGCGTTTCGATCCGAAGTACAAGTCCAAAGTACCAAGCCGGCACGAAAAGTACAAGGCCCCGACCCATGACTGACGCGCTGATCGTCCTGACGACACTACCGGACTCGCTCGACGCCTCCGCCTGGGGCCACCGTCTCGTGGAGGCCCGGCTGGCCGCGTGTGTCAGCGTGTTGCCGGGGATGCGCTCCGTCTACCGGTGGACGAACGACGCCGGGCAGGACGTGATCGAGCGGGCGATGGAGCAGCAGGTCATGATCAAAACGACTGCGGCCCGGCTTGACGATCTGAAAACGTGGTTAGCGGCCAACCACCCCTACGCCGTGCCGGAGCTGCTCGTGCTGCCCGTAGCCGACGGCGGCAGCGCCTATCTGGCGTGGATCATGGCGTCGGTGGAATAGGCACAGCGCCACCCTCGTTGCCGTCCTGTTCAGGCCGGATGGTGTGGGCGCGCCGCGCTCCATAGCATGACGGCGCACCCATGAAGCCCGCCCCGCATTATCGCTGGAGACCGGAGTGGCTACCGTCCCGCCGTCCGTGGCAGGTGGCCCTGGCGGGCACCTGTCTTCTGGCGTTCGTCGCGCAGGTCGCGATGCTGCCGCTTCGGGGTACGGGTGACGTGCGGACTTTCAAGGAGTGGGGCGTCTCCTCACTCGCGAGCGGCCTCACGTCCGTCTATCGCGAGCACCCCGACGACCCGTACGCGGCACCCGACTACCCGCCGATCAGCGTCAGTCTGATTTCCGCCGCGACCGGTGTGGTCGAGCGTGTCTTCGGTGCCGTGTCGGTGGATTCGCGCCTGCTGACCTTCTATATCAAGCTGCTGACCCTCCTGGGCGGGCTTGCCGGAGCCGGCGTCCTCTGGTGGCACGTGCGCACGCTGACACCCGATGTCTCGACGGCGTTCTTCTGGGGCGCGATCTACTTTCTGAATCCGGCGCACATCGTCAACGGTCCGTTGCTCGGCTACTTGGACCCGCTGTGCCTGACGCTAGGTCTGGCCGCCATCGTCTGCGCGGGCCGGCGGCGCTTCGTCGCCGCGGCCGTGCTGGCCGTGTTGTCGGCCCTGGTCAAGCCGCAGGGGCTGTTCTTTCTGCTCCCGGTGGCCGTCACGCTGTGGGACAGCGGCCGGGTCGCTCGTGCCGCGACCGCCGCAGGCGCCACCGGCGTTGGGCTCTGTCTCCCGTTTGTGATCGGGAGTGGCCCCCTGCACTTCGGGAGGGCGATGCTCGTGAACTTCCGCGAGGACATGCTCTCCGGTAATGCGCTGAACCTCTGGTGGATGGTGACGGCCGTCATGCGGATCGGCCACTACGGATGGGACGTGTTCGACGTGCGCCTGTCCCTGGTCTCGGTCTCCCACTTCGTCGGTCTGGCCGGTGTGAACCCCCGACCGTGGATGGCGGCCATCGTCATCGGCACCGCCGCGTGGCTGGGATGGAGCATTCGCGGACGGCGACACGTCGCGGACCTTGCGGCGTACGTTGCGCTGGTCGTGCACCTGTACTTCGTCGTGGCGATCAGCGTGCACGAGAACCATCTGGTCTACGCCGCCGTCCCGGCGCTGATCGCGGCCGTCGAGCACCGCGAGTACCGGCGGCTGGCGCTGGGGCTGAATCTGCTCACCGCCGCGAACATGTTACTGTTCTACGGCGTGGGACGCGACTGGCCCGAGATTCCCCGTGTGGGGATGTTTCTGCCGCTGACGGTGCTCCTGGCCGGCGCGAACGTCGCGCTGCTGGTTGCGCACGCACGGGCGTTCCAGCGGAGCATCCTTCGCCGTGGAGAGCCAGCGGATGCGTGGCAGGCTGCCGGAACCGCTCGCGCGGTGTAACCGGGCCGCTCAGGGCGCCGGTGGAGGTGCGGCCGACCGGTTCCGCCACCACGCGATGAACGGCGGGATCAGCGACGCGAGGATCACGCCCGCGACGAGGTAGTGGATCTGCTTCTCGATGTCGGGCACCACGCTGCCGAGCCAGTAGCCGCCCACCGCGGTCGAGACGATCCAGATCACGCCGCCCAGGATGTTGTAGGTGGCGAAGCGCGTGTAGCCCATCTCGGCGACGCCGGCCACCATCGGCGCGAACGTCCGCACGATCGGGATGAACCGCGCCAGCACGATCGTGATCGGGCCGTGCTTCTCGTAGTAGGCGCGCGTGATCCGGACGTGCTCCTGCCGGAAGAAGAACGAGTCCTTGCGGCTGTAGAGCGCCGTGCCCGTCCGCTTGCCGATCCAGTAGCCGACGGCGTCGCCGACGATCGCCGCGGGAATCAGCGTGACGAGCAGCAGCCCGAGGCTCAGGTCGCCCTTCGCGGCGAACAGCCCGGCCGTCACGAGCAGCGAGTCGCCGGGCAGGAAGAAGCCGATGAGCAGACCTGTCTCCGCGAAGATGATGAGCGGCAGCCCGACGTGGCCGACGGCCTTGATGAGCTCGGGGACGTTGTAGACGGTTTCGAAGAACGTGGCGATCAGGTCCATAGGATTCCGGCGGTGCCGTTCACAGGCGGGCGAGCGCGGTGGTGAGGTCTTCGCGCAGGTCGTCCAGGTCTTCGATGCCCACCGAGAGACGGACGAGCCCGTCGGTGATGCCGAGTGCCTGCCGGCGTTCGGCGGGCACGGAGGCGTGGGTCATGGTGGCCGGGTGGCTGATGAGCGACTCGACGCCGCCGAGGCTCTCGGCCAGCGCGATGAGCCGGACCGACTCGAGCAGGGTTCGGGCGCGGTCGAGGCTGCCGAGGTCGATCGAGACGAGCCCGCCGAAGCCGCGCATCTGGCGCCGGGCCAGCGCGTGCTCCGGGTGCGACGTCAGCCCGGGGTAGATGACCTTCGTGACCTTCGGGTGTCCCGCGAGCATCTCGGCGAGCGCCATCGCGTTCGCGGTGTGACGCTCCATGCGGACGGGAAGCGTCTTGGTGCCGCGCAGCACCAGCCAGCTGTCCATCGGGCTCAGGATGGCGCCCTCGGCGTTCTGCACGAAGCGGAGCCACTCGATGTGGTCCGGCCGCGTGGCGATCACGGCGCCACCGACGCTGTCGCTGTGGCCGTTCAGGTACTTCGTCGTGCTGTGGAGCACCAGATCCGCGCCGAAGTCGATCGGCCGCTGGAGGGCCGGGCTCGCGAACGTGTTGTCCACGACGACGGCCACACCGTGCGCGTGTGCCAGCTCCGAGGCGGCGGCGAGGTCCGTCAGCCGGAGCGTCGGGTTCGTCGGCGTTTCGAGGAACAGCAGTTTCGTCGTGGGCCGGATGGCGGCCGCGATCGCGTCGAGCCGCGACGTGTCCACGTAGGTGAAGTCCAGTCCGCCCTTCCGGAGCACCCGCTCGAAGAGCCGGTACGTGCCGCCGTACGTGTTATCCGTGACCACGACGTGGTCGCCCGCCTCGAGCAGCGTCAGGACGGCCGCAATGGCCGCCATGCCGGAGGCAAAGCCGAACCCGGCCTGGCCGTGTTCGATGGCCGCGAGGTTCGCCTCGAGCGCCGCGCGGGTGGGGTTCTGCGTCCGCGCGTACTCGTAGCCCTTGTGCCGGCCGAGGCCGTCCTGCACGTAGGTCGACGTCTGGTAGATCGGCGTGGTGATGGCGCCGGTCGACGGGTCCGGTGTCTGGCCGGCGTGGATGCAGAGCGTGCTGAATCGGGCCGAGTCGGAAAGCTTCACCTGACGAGCGTACTCCGGGCGCCTGTATGCTGTAACCCGGATCTGTGACGACCGAGCCTGAAACCTTCGCCTGGGCGCGGGCACGGCGCTGGGTGCTCCGCTCCTGGCCCGGACGTCTGCTCCTGCTGGCGATTGCCCTGCGCATCGTGGCCGCCGGCCTGCGCGAAGCGGCGCGCGTGCCGCCGGGCTGGATCGACGGCGTCGGCACGCTCGCGCTCGTCGCCGCCGGGTTCGGCTGGTTCGTCCAGCTCGTCCGCGAAGCCCGGCGCCAGCGGCTGCTCTGGTACGTCCGCCGCAAGCTGACGGCGTCCTACATCTTCCTGGGCTTCGTGCCCATCGCCCTCATCCTCGCGTTCTTCGCGCTGGGCGGGCTGTTGCTGTTCTTCAACCTCAGCGCCTACCTCATCGAAGGACGCGTGAAAAACCTCGTCGAGGAGGCGCAGTTCGTCGCGCGCGCCGCGGCGTTCGAGTTGGACGGCGCGCGGACGCTCACCGAGGCGGACGACATCATCACCCGGCGACGCGCGGTGGAGGCCGCGCGGTATCCGCGCGTGTCGTTCGCCGTCGTGCCGGTCACACGCAGTTGCGGACCGGGGCGGACGGAGCGCCCGGTGACCGTTCCCGCGATGCGGAAGGGGCCCTGGGGGCACATGGACCCGCCCGCGGTGCCCGCGTGGGTGCCCTGTGACGGGACGGCCGCCGTGGTGGCCTACAACACGGCGCCGCCCGCGACGAGCGGCCCGCCCGTGCCGGTGCAGATCGTGGTCCGGGCGCTCGCGTTTCCGGACGAAGCCGTGCCGGGCTTCGCCGTCGTCGTCGACATTCCGGTGACGGCGTCCCTCATCGCCGAACTCCGGGACGAGACGGGCATCACCATCGCGGCGTTTCTGCCCATTGCGACGCCCGACGCGCTGCAGCCGCGCGCCTCGGGCCGGCGGCTGGCCGAGGAGACGCCGCCCGAGGTGGCGCCCGCGCGGCCGCGGGGCTGGCTGGAGCAGCCGCGGGCGTGGTTCGCGTTTCTCGACATGCTCGACTGGGAGACCGGCCAGACGGGCTACGTCGCCGCGACGATCACCATGAGCCCGGCCGACATCATCCGCCGCGTGTCCGCGACGCCGGTACGCATCGGCGACTACAGCATCAGCCAGATCCTCTTCGCGCTGCTGGCCGTGGTGGGCGGCCTGTTCCTCGTCATCGAGGCCATCGCGTTCTTCACCGGCCTCAGCCTGGCGCGGTCGATCACGGGGTCCGTGCACGAGCTCGTCACGGGCACGAGCCAGGTCAAGCGCGGCGACTTCACGTACAAGATCCCGATCCGCACCGAGGACCAGCTCGGCGAGCTGGCGCAGTCGTTCAACGAGATGACGGCCAGCATCGAGACGCTGCTCGGCGAGAAGGCCGAGAAGGATCGGATGCACGAGGAGCTGCTCGTCGCGCAGCGCATTCAGACGTCGCTGCTGCCGCGCGGCGACGTGTCCGTGGCCGGCCTGGACGTGGCGGGCGTCTGCGAACCCGCGCGACAGGTCGGCGGCGACTACTACGACGTGCTGCCCCTCGAACACGGCCGCGTGGGCATCCTCGTGGCGGACGTGGCCGGCAAGGGCGCCAGCGCCGCGCTCTACATGGCCGAGCTGAAGGGCCTGATGCTGGCGCTCTCCGCCCGCTACACGTCGCCGCGTGAGCTGCTCATCGAAGCCGACCGGGCGCTCGCGAAGCATCTCGACGGCCGGAGCTTTGTCACGATGACCTACGGCATCGTGGACCCGGCCGCCGGGACGTTCACCTACGCGCGCGCCGGGCATTGCCCGCTGCTGTTCCTGCCGGGGCCCGGGTCCGCGGACCGGACGCCGCGGCTGCTGGCGCCCGAGGGCATGGTGCTCGGGCTGGATCTCTCGGACTCCGGCATGTTCGCGCGGCTGCTGGAGGAGGACGTGCTGGCGCTCGCGCCCGGCGATGTGGTGCTGCTCTTCACGGACGGCGTGACCGAGGCGATGAACAGCCGGCAGGAGTACTTCGGGGAGGCGCGGCTCGTGGCGGCGCTGGAAGCCATGCGGGACCAGCCGCTCGCGGCGCTCAAGGGCGGCCTGCTGCGCCGGCTGCGCGCGTTCGTGGGCGAGGCCGAGCAGCACGACGACATGACGCTCGTCCTGCTGCGCCTGTCAGGGCCGGGGCCCGCGGCGTGACGCGCGTCGTGTTCCGCAC
>JBFXBH010000118.1:0-8429 GCA_050183355.1 Vicinamibacterales bacterium
CGGTCAGGACGACGGCGCCCGGACTAGTGCTGGCGATCCCTGTGGCGCCCGCACGGCCAGCACGGCGGCGATGACGAGCATGCCGGCCAGCGCGCCGAGGGCGATGGCGAAGTTGCCCGTCGCGTCGCGCAGGTAGCCCACGCCGTACGGGCCGACGAACCCGCCGAGGTTGCCCACGGAGTTGATCCACGCGATCCCGGCGGCCGCGGCGCTGCCGCGCAGCCAGGCGGTCGGCAGCGCCCAGAACGGGCCGAGCGAGCCCCAGATACCGAGCGCCGCGAGGCAGACGCCCGCGAATGCCAGGACCGGGGACGACACGAGGGCGCTGAGCATCAACCCGGCGGCGCCTGCCAGCGCGGGCACGGCCACGTGCCAGCGACGCTCCCCCGTCGAGTCCGAGTGCCGGCCCACGAACACCATGCCGATCGCGGCGATGATGTACGGAAGCGACGACAGGAACCCCACGACGAGGTCACTCTGGCCCGAGAGCCGCTTCAGGATCTGCGGCAGCCAGAAGCTGACGCTGTAGAGCGCGACGACGATGGCGAAATACAGCAGCGCGAAGTGCCAGACCGGCCCGCTGGTCAGCACGGACCACGCGCTGGCGTGCCCGCCGCCCGCCCGCTCGGCCTCGCGCCGTTCGGCCAGCCAGACCCGGTCGGCGGGCGCGAGCCACCGGGCATCGCGGGGCCCGTTCGGCAGGTACAGCAGCACCGCACCGCCCAGCAGGACCGCCGGGAGCCCTTCCAGCAGGAACAGCCACTGCCAGCCGGCCAGGCCGGATGCGCCGTCCATCGTCAGCAGCGCGCCCGAAAGCGGGCCGCCGATCACGCCGGCCAGCGCGTTGGCCGTCATGAACAGGGCCACGGTCTTCGCCCGCTCGCGTTCCGGGAACCAGTAGGTGAGGTACAGGATCATGCCCGGGAAGAAGCCGGCCTCGGCCACGCCGAGCAGAAAGCGCAGGACATAGAAGCTGGTCACGCCGGTCGTGAACATCATCGCCGTCGAGATGACGCCCCACGTCACCATGATCCGGGCGATCCACGGCCGCGCGCCGAACCGTTCCAGCAGCAGGTTGCTGGGCACCTCGAACAGGAAGTAGCCGATGAAGAAGATCCCGGCGCCGAGCCCGTAGACCGAGGCACTCAGGCCGAGGTCCCGGTTCATCTGCAACGAGGCGAACCCGACGTTGACGCGGTCGATGTAGGAAACGATGTAGAGGACGAACATGAACGGCAGGAGCCGCCAGCGGACCACGCCGAGCAACCGCTGTTCGCGGCCGTCGTCCGTCGCCTGATGCGCCCCTGCCGCGGTCACCGGGCCACCGCGCCGGCGGCGGCGAGGGCCTCCACGTCATCCATGACCCGCTCCATCTTGCGAATCGTGCGGTCGAGCGGGTCGTCCGTCGTCATGTCGACGCCCGCGTCGCGCAGCAGGTCGATCGGATACTTCGACCCGCCCGCGCTGATGAACCGCAGGTAGCGCGCCCGCGCATCCCCGTCGCCGGCCCGGACCGAGGCGGCGAGCGCCGTCGACGCCGTGAACGACGTGGCGTACTGGAACACGTAGAAATCCCGGTAGAAGTGCGGGATGAAGCTCCACTCGTGCGCGATGACGTCGGCCACGTGGCAGATGCCCTGGTCGTGGCCGTAGTAGCGGCGCGTGATGCCGATGTAGAGCGCCGCAATGCTCTCGCCGGTCAGCGGCTCGCCCCGCTCCCCCATCGCGTGCAGGGCGCGCTCGAACTCGGCGAACTGCGTCTGCCGGAAGACGGTGCCCTTGATCCCCTCGAGATAGCTGCCCAGCACGGCGAGCCGCGCGGCCGGGTCCGTGAGCCGCTCCAGCATGTAGTCGACGAGCAGTTCCTCGTTGAAGGTGGAGGCCACCTCGGCGACGAACGTCTGGTAGCCGGCGGTCGGATAGGGCTGCGTGCGGTTCGAGAAGTAGCTGTGCATCGCGTGGCCGATCTCGTGGCTCAGCGTGCTGACGTCGTGGAACTTGCCGAGGTAGTTGAGCAGCACGTACGGATGCACGTCGTACGCCGCGCCCTCGGAGTAGGCGCCCGACCGCTTGCCGTCGTTCGGGTACCAGTCGATCCACCGCTCGCGGCAGCCGCGCGCCACGACGTCGACGTACTCCCGGCCGAGCGGCGCCAGCGACGCGAGCAGGTGTGTCACCGCCTCGTCCGGCGTGTAGGCGAGGTCGACGGCCGGCACCAGCGGCGCGTAGAGGTCGTGATACTGGAGCCGGTCCACGCCGAGCAGGCGCCGCCGCAGCTCGAGATAGCGATGGAACGACGGCAGGTGCCGGTTCACGCCATCGACGAGCCGGTCGTAGACGGCCAGGGGAATGTTCGGGCCGTCGAGCGCCGCGGCGATCGTCGTCGGGTAGCGGCGGGCCGTGGCGAAGAACCGGGCCCGCTGGATGCTGGCGTTCATCGACATGCCGAGCGTGCCGCTGAACGCGCCGAGGGCGGCGAAGAACCGCTCCATCGCCATCTGCCGGTCCTCGCGGACCGCGCTCGTCCGCAGCTCACCGTAGCCCGACGCGTCGAGACGCACGCTCCGGCCGCCGGCGGTCGTCACCGTCGGGTACGGGAAGTCCGCGTTGGTCAGGATGCCGTAGATGTCGGCCGGCGCGGCGGCCATCAGCGTGGCGTCCGCCAGCAGCTTCTCCTCCGCCACGCCGAGCGTGTGCGCCCGGCGGCGCGCGATGTCCTGGATGTACACGCGGAACGGGGCGAGGCGGGGCTCCTGCACCAGGGCGGCGTCGACGGCCGATGCCTCCGCGGCCAGCAGCTCGGGCTCGATGAACGCGGCCGCCGCGCCGATGCGCGTGTAGAGCTGCATCATCTGCTGCTGCATGCCCTGGTGGGCCGCCACGCGCGTGTCCTGATCCGCGAGACAGCTCGCGTAGACGTAGAGCCGGCTGACCGCGCGGTCGAGGTCGAACCGGAGTTCCAGCGCGTCGGCCAGGACGGCCGGCGCGGTCAGCAGCCGGCCTTTGAAGGCCTCGAGGCCGTCGATGCGGGCGGCCAGCGCCGCGCCGGCGTCGCGCCACGCGTCGACGGACGGAAAGAGGTCGTCGGTGTTCCAGGTATGCGAAGGGTCAACGGCGGCCCGGTCGCGCGCCGCGGGGACCGTGTGCTCGGTGGTCATCGTGTGCCTCGCCGGCTGCGTGAGGTCCCCACGGTGAACACTCCGTCACCGCGCGCCGGCAGTCGGCGATTGTACCGCAGCGGAAACCGCCGGCACGCCCGGTATGATCCCGTCCCATGCCCGGCCGCTCCCCGGTTCCCGCCGACTGGCCGTCCCTCCCGGACGAGCAGCTGCTCGACCTGCGCCTCTGCGACCTGCCCCTCACGATCGACGGCAGCGCGCTGGCCGGACGCATCGACCAGCTCCGTGCGGAACTGGCCGGCCGCGACCTGCGCGTCGGCGTGCACTTCTACCTCGCCGACGAGTGGTTCACGCCCGATGGCATCGCCGCCGTCGCGATTCCCTTCTATCTTGCCCACCCGCGCCTCGAGAAGCTCGAGGAGGCGCAGATGCTGGAGGTGGAGGGCGGCGAGCACGAGTGGTGCATGCGCATCCTCCGGCACGAGACGGGACACGCCGTCGACAACGCGTATCGCCTTCGCCTCCGCCGGCAGCGCCGGGCCATCTTCGGGTCCCCATCCGTTGAATACCCGGAGACCTACACGCCGCGGCCGTACAGCAAGAGCTTCGTCCAGCATCTCGACCGCTGGTACGCGCAGAGCCACCCGGATGAGGACTTCGCGGAGACGTTCGCCGTCTGGCTCACGCCGAACAACCAGTGGCAGGCCCGGTATGCGGGCTGGCCCGCGGCCAAGAAGCTCGAGTATGTCGAGACGCTGATGGCGTCGCTCAAGGGCCGGACCCCGCCGGTCCAGAACACGACGGAGGTCGATCCCCTGCGCCGGATCCGGACCACGCTCCGTCAGCACTACCGGCGCAAGCGCCGGCACTACGGCGTCGAGCCGGCGGGCATGCACGACCGCGAGCTGCGACGGCTCTTCTCCGACGCGCCGGACGCCTCGGGTAACATCACGGCAGCACAGTTCATCGCGCGGATGCGCCGGCCGGTCCGCCGGGCCGTCGCGCAGTGGACGGGCATCTACCAATACACTATCGACCAGGTCATCGAAGACATGATCGCGCGCTGCCAGCACCTGAAGCTGCGGCTCGCGCTTCCGGAAGAACAGGCCCGTCAGGAATTCACCGTCTTGCTCACCGTACAGGTCATGAACCACATGCACAGTGGCGGCCACAGGCTGGTGCTGTGAAGAAGACCCGCATTCTCGCGCTCGTGCACGACCACCTGGTGCCGCCGGCCGACACGACGGGCCTGGATGTCGTGAACGCCGAGTGGAAGATGGAGCACGACGTCATCGTCACGCTCCAGGAACGCGGCCACGACGTCGAGGTGCTCGGCGTCGACGATGACCTCGCCGGCATCCGCCGCACGATCGCGCGCTTCAAGCCGCAGATCGTCTTCAACCTGATGGAGGCGTTCGCGGACATCACGACCTTCGATCAGAACGTCGTGAGCTTCCTCGAACTGCTGCGCGTGCCCTACACGGGCTGCAATCCGCGCGGCCTCATGCTCGCCCGCGACAAGGCGCTCTCGAAGAAGCTCCTCGCGTACCACCGGATCCCGGTGCCGGACTTCTTCGTCGTGCCGAGAGGCCGGACGGCCAGGCTCCCCAAGCGCCTCGGCTTTCCGCTCATCGTGAAGTCGCTCTTCTACGAAGCCTCGGTCGGGATCTCGCAGGCCTCGGTCGTCGAATCCGAGGAGCAGCTGCACCGGCGGGTGCAGTTCATCCACGAACGGGTCGGCACGGCTGCGATCGTCGAGCAGTTCATCGACGGGCGCGAACTCTACGTCGGCGTGCTCGGCAACGAACGCCTCCGGGCGTTCCCGGTCTGGGAGATGTCCTTCGCCCGCATGCCGGACAACCGCTGGCGGATCGCGACCGAACGCGTCAAGTGGAGCGAGCAGTACCAGAAGAAGCACGGCGTCACGACCGACGCCGCGGCGCTCTCCGAGGCGGACGTCGCCCGGATCTCCCACATCGCCACGCGGGTCTACCGCGCGCTGGACCTCTCGGGCTACGCCCGGGTGGACCTGCGCCTCGACGCGAACGGCGGCGTCTACGTGCTCGAGGCGAACCCGAACCCGAATCTCGCGTACGGAGAGGACTTCGCGGAGTCGGCCGAGAAGAGCGGCCTGTCCTACGAGGCACTGCTGGAGCGGATCGTGGCGCTGGGCCTGCGGTGGGTGCCGGAGCGGACCGGCTGACGGGAGTCCCCGCGGGGGACGGCACCTTGACGGACGCCATCCCCCGCGCGCGATGCGTTACTGCGGAAACGCCGTCGGCGCCGTGTCCTGGTACCCCTCGCCGTCGAGGGCCTGCATGAAGGCGACCAGCGCGTCGATCTCGGCGTCGGTCAGGCCGAGCGGCTTCATCTTCGGGTCGAGATACGGGTTCTTGTCGCCGCCGCGGTTGTAGAGCACCACCACGTCCCGGAGCGTCGCGACCGACCCGTCGTGCATGTACGGTGCGTGCTTCGTCACGTCCCGCAGCGTCGGCGTCTTGAAGGCGCCGGTGTCGGCCGGGTTCTTCGAGATCGCGGACCGGCCCTCATCCTTGAACGCCTTCGTCTTCGCGTCCCAGCCGACACCCAGGTTGTGGAACAGGCTGTCGGTGAAGTTGTTCCCGAGGTGGCACTGGTTGCACGCCGCCTTCCCGAAGAACAGCTCGTGCCCCTGCTTCGCCTGCTCGCTCACCGCGGACTCGTCCTTGTTCCGGCGCCAGCGGTCGTAGGGAGAGTTGCCGCTCATCCGCGTGCGCTCGTAAGCCGCGATCGCCTGCGCGATCCGCTCGGCCGTGACCTCGGCCGTTCCGAAGGCGTCCTTGAAGTACGGCGCGTACCCCTTGATGTTGGTGAGCGCCAGCACCATGCCGTCGTGCGTGTTGCCCATCTCGATCGGATTCGCCACGGGCCCGAGGGCCTGCTCCTCCAGCGACGCCGCGCGGCCGTCCCAGAAGAAGTTCGGGTAGAGCGTCACCGCCGCGTTCAGGAACGTCGGCGACTTGCGGCCACCCTGCTGCCCGTTGATGCCGGTCGAATGCGGCGTCGGCTCGGAGAAGGCGTGTTCGGGCCGATGGCACGACGCGCACGAGATCGTGCCGTCCTTCGAGAGCCGCTTGTCGTAGAACAGCCAGCGGCCGAGGCGCACGCGCTCGGGCGTCGGCGCGGGCGTCACGGCCGACAGGCGGATGTCGGTGCCGAGGGGAGCCATCGGCAGTGGCTGCAGCGCGTTCTCCGCCTCCCACGGCGGGACGGCCGCGGCCGGCTTGGGTTGTTCCGCCCCTCCGCACGCAGCCGCACACACGGCCAGTCCGAACAGCAGGGCGCATGATACCTGTCGCATCAGTCCTCCAGAGTCTGTAACCTGAGCATTCTATCCGGCATCGACAGTATCTCGATGCCGTCGCCAGACCTTGACGAGTGTGGCCGCCTTCGGCTCGAAGTCGGCGAGCGTGTGTCCGTCCAGTACCTGAACGAACGCCGCGGTCGCCCGCTTCAGCACACCTTTCAACCCGCAGACGCCGTCGATGGGACAGGTGTTGGTCTCACGGTCGAAGCATTCGACCAGGTCCATGTGCGGCTCCGTGACCCGCACCAGCGCCCCCACGCTGATCTCGGAGGGCTGCCGCGCGAGCCGCACCCCGCCGGTCCGGCCCCGGACGCTCGTGACGAGGCCGTGCTCGGTCAGCCGCCTCACCACCTTCACCAGGTGATGGTGGGACACGCCGTACGACCGGCTGATCTCCTGGAGCGGCACCA
Organism: Vicinamibacterales bacterium; assembly: GCA_050183355.1. Taxonomy (GTDB): domain Bacteria; phylum Acidobacteriota; class Vicinamibacteria; order Vicinamibacterales; family UBA2999; genus CANKJK01. The sequence goes on from JBFXBH010000118.1 coordinate 6,876, forward strand.
CCCGGTCGGGATTCGCGGTCAGATACAGCAGCACCCGCAGGGAATAGTCCGAAAACTGTGTCAACTGCATCGCGCCACCCTCCGTTTGACAGGGGCCGTCATTAAAGTCATATTTACAATACATGTTTTTTGATCCACGTCCCGGGGAAGTTCACGCGCCGCGGGTTTTTCCCCACCTGCGGGCCCCGGAAACCCGTCGCGTGCCCCTGGTTCGCACGGCTGAGCCAGGCACGCTGATTGCTCCAGAGGTTGTTATGGCCCACTCCACCTGCGCACGCACCTCGCGTTCACGCGTCACGGCAACGGGACGGCGGTCCGCCCCCGCCGCGGTGCTTGCCGTCGCCCTGACCTCCGCGCTCGCGGCGTTGGCGCCCCATCCCGCCCGCGCGCAGGCATCCAATCAGCCGGCCGGGTGGGACGCGTCACTGCGCCTGCGGGAAGCCGTGGACATCAACCCCGCACCCGACATCGTCGAGATCAACCTGGACGCGGTCGTGGCGAAGGTCGACCTCGGCAACGGGCAGAGCGTGGAGGCCTGGACCTACAACGGGGGCCTGCCGGGCCCGCTGATCCGCACGAAGGTGGGCGACCGGCTGATCGTGCACTTCACCAATCACCTGCCCGCGCCGACCACCGTGCACTGGCACGGCCTGCGGGTGCCGATCGAGATGGACGGCGTGCCGGGCATCTCGCAGCCGCCGGTCCTGAAGGGCGAGCACTTCACCTACTCCTTCACGGTCCCGGACGCGGGTCTGTTCTGGTACCACCCCCATGTCTCGTCCGCGGAGCAGGTCGGCTTCGGGTTGGCCGGCCCGTTGCTCGTCGAGGACCCGGCGGAGAAGGCCCGCCTCGGCTTCTCGGAAGAACTGGTCATCGTGCTGAGCGACATCGGCGTCGACGAGCAGGGCAAGCTGGACGACCCGAACAGCGGCGGCACCACGGGCATGGCCTTCGGCCGCGAGGGCAACGTGGTCCTGATCAACGGCAAGGTCGGCACCGGCGCGCTGACAGTCAGGAGCGGCGCGCCGCAGCGGTGGCGGATCGTCAACGTGGCCAAGAGCCGGTTCTTCGCGATCGACCTCGACGGCCAGCCGTTCACGAAGATCGGGTCCGACGGCGGCCTCACGGCCGCGCCGACGACCGAGACGAACATCGTGGTCGGGTGCGGTGAACGTCTCGACCTGATCGTGTCGCCGAAAGGCGCGCCGGGCTCCGAGCTGCAGTTCCGCTCCTACGTCTTCAACCGCGGCTACGGCAGCGTGGAGTTCCGTCCGGCCGAGGAGCCGCTGTTCATGCTGAAGTTCGCCGACCTGCCGGCCTACGCCGGGCCGGCGCCGGCGCCGATCTCGCGTCCGGTCCCTCCGATCTCACCGGACGGCGCCACGAAGACGACGATGAACTTCACGATCACGCAGTTGCAGGACGGTACCTTCCAGTACGGCATCAACGGCAAGCCGCACTGGGCGACGACGCCGTTCACGGCGAAGATCGGTGAGACGCAGATCTGGACGCTCGTCAACAAGACGCCGTGGTCGCACCCGTTCCACCTGCACG
>JBFXBH010000119.1:0-3991 GCA_050183355.1 Vicinamibacterales bacterium
CTTCCGCGTCGCCCGGCTCGACGAGCACGCCGGTACCGTCCGCGCGGTGGAGGCCGTCGCGGCCGGCCACGGCGGCCAGCGGCACCGGGCGGATCTGCTCGGGGATCCCGCCGGCGCGCGTGGCGATCACCGGGAGCCCGCACGCCAGCGCCTCGATCACCGTGGTCGGAAAGGTGTCCACCCGCGCCGCGTGCACGTACACGTCGGCCGCCCGATACGCGGTCCGCATCCGCGCCGGCGTCAGGTGTCCCAGGTGTGTGACCTGTGCCGTCCCCGCCGGCGGCAGCCGGCCGGCGTCGAGCGGCGCCCGGCCTGCCGCGAGCACGCGCACCGGCGCCCCGGCGACCGACGCGCCGCAGCGGTGGAGCGCCTCCACGAGCAGGGGGCCGTCGCGCCACGGCGCACCGGTGTCGCCCGTCGTGACGAGGATCACGGCGGCGTCGGCCGGTAGCGCCAGCGCCGCGCGCGCGGCGGCACGGTCACCCGGCGCGAAGAACGCGGTGTCGATGCCGTTCGGGATGACCCGGGCGCTCGCGACGGCCGGCGCCAGCAGCGACTGGCCGACCCGATCCATGAGCCACTGGCTCGGCGTGGACACATGGAGGCGGCTCGCGGCGGCGATGGCCTGCTTGCGCCGCCAGTTCTCGGCCGTGCGGTCGCGGCGGACCGCCGGCTCGATGGTCAGGTCCGGGCACGCGCCGCAGCCGGTGCGCCAGCGGTCGCAGTCGAAGGCGTGCGCGCAGTGCCCGCTGAGCAGCCACGCGTCGTGCAGCGTCAGGCAGACCGGCAGCCGTGCGCTGAGCGGCGCCAGTTGCCGGAGGTCGAAGTAGCCGCCGTGCAGGTTGTGGGCGTGCAGCACGTCGGGCGGCGACGGCGGCAGGTCCAGCAGGCGCGCCGTGCCGGGAAAGTCGAAATCCTCGAGCCCGGTGCGCCAGGCCTCGAAGGCGTCGGGATGTGTCGCCAGCCTGAGCCACCGCGCCAGCCGGCCCGCCCCGGAGCCGGGATGGCGCGCGGCGATGCCGAGGAGGCTGTCGTAGATCCGCCCCGAGGCGGATCCGATCGCCGTGGTTGCGTGGTCGTGGGGCAGCGCGAGGATGTGCGCGTCGTGCGAGGCGCGACGCCCGACGGCCAGCCATGCCTCATGCCCTCGCGCGCGGAGACCCGCGGTCAGCCGCACCGCCACCTGGTCCGCGCCGCCGTCGCCGTCACCGGCCGCGACCTGAAGCACGCGCAGCGGCGGCTGCGGGCCGCTCACTTCACCACCCGCGCCGTCAGCACCACTTCGTAGTCCGCGTCCCGCCACGCGAACTCGTCCGGCTCGAGGTCCTCGGCGGCCAGGCCCTGCAGCGCGGCGACAGCCGTCCAGGCGCTGCCGTACGCGTGCACGTCGACCTGCGCCGCCGGAAAGGACGCCTCGAGCACGCGGCGCAGCCCCTGCGACGTGAAGCGCCAGAAGTCGCCCCAGCGGTCGGCGTCGAACCGGCTGATCTGCCCGATGCCCGGCACCGTGATCAGGGCCACGCCGCCCGGCGCGAGGATCCGGTGGATCGTTCCGACGGCCGCCGCCACGTCCGGGATGTGCTGCAGCGTCTGCGTGGCGATGACGCACTGGTAGGCGCCGGAGGCCAGCGCGGGGGCGTCCATCAGGTCCGCGACGATCGCGCCGGCCGGCGCGCCGTCGGCGTGGTGGACGACGTCGCTCCTGGTCACGCCGTTCCCGAAGCGGCGCGTATACGTCGCGTCGCCGACCTCGAGCACGGCGCCCCGGATGTCGCCGGCATGCGACGCCAGGAATCGGGCGATGTAGACGCGGTCGATCGGCGTGCCCCGGTCGAAGCCGAACGTCCGGCTCACCGGCCCCGGCGTCCGCCACGGGTGCGAGCCGGGCGCGCCTCCACTGCGCGCGCGGCGCAGACGCTGCCGCAGGCGCCGCCACAGGCCGGCCGGGAGCGGCTCAGCCATCGAACCACCGCTCCAGCCGCTGGGCCAGGGCCGGGCCATCCCAGTCGCGGACGAGCACTCGGGGCAGGCGGAACGGCGACGTGCGGCTCCGCACGACGCCGGGCTCGTTGGCACAGGCCGCGGTGTAGCCGGCCGCGCGCGCGGCGCGGCGCGTGCGCCACGAGTGGTCGCCGCGTCCGCCGAACGGATACGCAACATGCTCGACGGGCCGGCCCGTCATCGCCGCGAGCGTCGCGCGGCTGTCGTGCAGTTCCGCGCGCTCCGCGTCAGCCGGAAGCGCCGCGAGCGACGGATGCGTGACGGTGTGGGAGCCGACGTCCAGCCCCCGTCGCCGGGACAGCGCGCCGACCTCCGCCGCCGTCATCGCGCGATGGGTCTCGCGCACGGTGGACGGCGTCCCGGCCTGCGCGGCGAGGTCGTCCAGCACCCGCCGCCGCGCGTCTCCCGCCAGCGGCTTCAGCGCGCCGCACAGCTGGCGGTACGCGGCGTGCCGGGGCGTCGGGTCCGGCTCCTCGACCGTCCAGTCGCGCCAGGCGGCGGCCTCGGCTTCGGACCACGAGGCGGCCGCGCCCAGTGCGGCCGTCCAGGCCGAGCCGGCGATGGTCAGGCGCAGCGTGTCCGGCAGCACACCCGGCCCGAGCAGGTGCTGCTCGAGTTCGTCCCACCAGAACTCGCGTCCGCCGTCGAGCACCGACGTCGTCACGAAGAACGTCGCCGGCACGCCGGCCTGGTCGAGCAGCGGCGCGGCCACCGCGCCGTTGTCCGCGTAGCCGTCGTCGAAGGTCAGCACCAGGCCTCGCCCCGGCAGCCGCCGATCCGCGCGCGCGGCGAGGAGCTCGGTGAGGCTCATCACCTCCGCCGCGTCACGGACCACGCGGAGGTGTGCCGCGAACCGATCCGGGTGCACGGCGAGCCGCTGCGGGTCCGTGTCCGGACACGCGATCCGGTGATAGAGCAGGATGAGCACACCGGGCCGCGGCATCGTCAGCCCGGATGCCGGTCGCCGCGGCGGGCCGCCGGCCACGCGCCGCGGGCCAGCGCGTCGAGCGCGGCCTCGACGGCGGGAACGTCCTCGAGGTAGTCGAGGTCGGGGGACGGGTGGTCGACGACGAACGGCAGCACCCGGTGGCCCGCGATCATGCCCAGGTCGAGCACGACCTCGGACCGCACGATGTCGACGTAGGAACTCTGCCAGTAGACGTCCGGCAGGAGCTGACGGGGCTGGCTGTGCGACTCGGGCAGCCCGGGCACGCGGATGAGCGGCTCGATGAACTCGCCCGCGGGCCGCCACATCTTGAACGGGCTCTGGTGGGGAAGGCTGACGGAGCGGAGCGCGTGTGCGTCCGGCCGCGCGAGGAGCTGGTCGATGGCGTCGTCGACGACCTCGGGCGTGCGGACGGGAACGGTGGCCCGGAGGTGCACGACCAGGTCGCACGCGTACCCTTCGTGCTCGCGCAGCCACGTCAGCGCGTGGCGGAAGACGTCGAGGTCCGTCGCCGTGTCGGTCGCGAACTCGGCGGGCCTCAGGAACGGTACGTCGGCGCCGTGCGCGCGGCTCACCGCGGCGATCTCCTCGTCGTCGGTCGAGACGATCGTCCGCGTGATGCGCGACGACCCGAGCGCGGTCGCGATCGGATAGACGATCAGCGGCCGGCCGCTGACCGGCAGCAGGTTCTTGCGCGGGATGCCCTTGGAGCCCCCGCGGGCGGGGATGAGCGCGAGGATCTCGGGGCGCGGCATGCTACCCGACGGCGACCGGCTCACCCGTACCGATGGCCTCGAGCGCGGCGACCGCGACGCGCAGCGTGGCGGCGGCCTGGTCGAGCGTCACCAGCGGGCGGCCCCGGCCGGCGACCGCGCGGAAGAAGTGGCGCAGCTCGTCCACGAACAGCGCGTTGCGCTCCACCGGAACGACGTGCGGCGCCTCGACGGCGCCCGAGGGCCGGATGACCGTCACCTGCGAGGCGACGAAGTCCGCCTCGATGCGGCCCGTCGTGCCGATGATGCTGCACGTGCGCGTCTGCGGCTG
>JBFXBH010000119.1:4091-7156 GCA_050183355.1 Vicinamibacterales bacterium
GTGCCGTCCGCGCCAAGCACCCGCGCGAGGCCGCGGACGCGGTACGCGTGGAGCTCGACGTCGCCGCCGAACATCGCACGCAGGTTGCGTACGTGCCGTTGTCCGGCGCTGCCGAGGCCGGCCATCAGGATGCGCATAGGTGAGGGTCGAGTGGTGTCAGTCTAGCGCGTCGGCACGGCTCGCGGTCCCGCGCGCCCGCCACAGCGCGAGCAGAATGCCCGGCCATGCCGTGACCGGCCGGCCCCGCACCCCCGCGACCGCCAGACGCGCCCGCCGGCGCCAGCGCGGCGCGAACGGGTAGACCACGCGATCGATCGCCATCTGCACGCGCGCCACGCCGTGCGCGGCCAGCCACCACACGCGGTCGAGCCGCGGACCCCGGTCGGCGTCCCCGGCCGTCGCCGGCGCCTGGCGGACGGGGAGGTCCTCATCCGCCAGACCCCAGCCGTCTCCCGAGGGCCGGAACCCGAGCGATGGAAACACGCGGGTCGTGTTCACCTCGCGATGCGTGGAGGACGACCGCGAGCCGCGCGGGTGGTAGTGGTCGAGATGGTAGAAGTCCCAGCCGACCAGCGGGCCCAGATCGACCAGCGGGTGGCGCGTCATCAGCCGCTCCACCATGTCCGGGTCCATCTCGTTCATGAAGATCATCCGCTCGTCGTAGCCGCCGCAGGCGTCCCACAGGTCGCGGTGGGCCAGCCACACGCCGACGTCCGACTTGTAGAAGACCCGCGCGGTCTCGACGACCAGCTCACCGCCGTGGGCGGCGAGAAAGCGCGTCAGGGGCCGGAGCGGCGGCAGGCGCACCGCGAGGCGATACGGGATGCTGCGCCGGTTCGCGAACAGCAGCGTGTCCGCGAGCGGCTTCGAGAACGCCGGTGGCAGCGCGTGCGTGCCGCGTGCCCAGCCGACGAACGTGCCGAGGAAGCGGGCGCCGGTCAGCGTGTCCTGGTCGATGCGGCCGATGAAGGCGCCCCGTGCCCGGCGGGCGGCCGCGTTGAGGGCCAGGACCTCCGGAAACGGGCTCTCGCCCTGACGCGCGCGGGCGATCGCCGGCGGCACCGTGACGAACCGCGTCAGCGCCGCCGCGGCCGGCCCGAGGCGCACGGCCCCGGCAAGCGGCACGTCGCTGCCCCAGTCCGTCACGACGAGTTCGACGTCGTCCTCCAGTCCCAGCGCGCGGACGGCGTCGGCCGTGTAGTTGAGCGTCGTCTCCAGCCGGAAGCGGGAGTTGCCCATGTACGCGTCGTTGCGCGAGCACAGGATCAGCGAGAGCGTCGGCCTCATGCGGCGTCCGGTGCCAGGAAGTCCTCGTCCGCCGACGCGAGCCACGCCGCGAGCGCGCGGATGTCCGGAGCCGCGTCCCAGCCGGCCGCCGAGGTGACGGCGATGCCCGGCCGGCCGTCGCGCCCGACGGTCACGCTCTGCATGCGCCAGGGGCGCAGCACGAACGCGCCGTACGCGAACCGGTCCGCCAGCTCCCGTGTGGCCTCGTCGAGCGCCGGCCGGGATTCCAGCTGACGGAGCCGGTCCAGATACTCGCCCGCGCTGGCCGAATCCACCGTGAAGCCGTGATGGGTGTACCGGGCGCGGCCGGCCGTCAGCACCGGGATGCCGAGCCGCGCGGCCTCGACGCCGACCGTTCCGCGCACCGTCAGGCAGTAGTCCACGCACCGCAGGAGGCCGTCCGTGGTCAGCGAGGTCTCGGGCGGGATGAAGCGGACGTGCGGCGGTGGCGGGCCCAGGCGGCGCTCGATCACGCGCCGCTCTTCCGTCTCGGTGTAGCCCTCGTCCGCGCGGCGCCACACGTGCGAGGGGTGCAGCTTGACCACCCAGTTCAGCGCGGTGTTCTCGTAGGCCACCTGCATCGTCCGGAGCAGCCACTCCTGGTAGCTGGGGAACAGCGGGGTGCCCCACATCACGGGCGCGTCCCACAGCACGTGCGGAAACACGGCGGCCGTCTTCTTCGAGGGGTCCAGATCCAGCGCCCGCGCCGCGTCGGCAGGGGCCGGCCCGGCCGGCGCGGGACGAGGGTTGAACCAGTCGCCGTCGCGGTACCCGCGGGCGATCTCGTCCGCCACGCGCGCGCGGCGGGCTGGCGTCCAGGGGGCCTGCCGCAGGTCCGTCCACGTGGACGGCGAGAGCGTCGTGACGTGGTCGTCCCGATTGCCGGCGTGATAACGCTTGAACATCAGCGTGTCGCGGCGATGCGCCTCGGCGTAGCAGACCACGTCGAGGCCGCGGGCCAGCGCGAGCTCGAACAGCTCGCCCTTCGGCGTGTACTCGGGCTCGGTGACGACGAGGTCCGGCGCCGTGGCGTCCAGGATGGCGGCGGCCTGTTCGACGGCGGCGAGGCTGGCGGCCAGACGGCGGACCATCGTCGCGCGGCCGCCGGCGTGCGCGAGGTCCAGTGCGCCCACCCGCAGGTCGCGGAGGGCGGTGCACGCGCTGATGCGGCCGACCCTGATGCCGTCGGCCGTCAGCGCCATGGCGTCGTCGAGCGACGAGGCCTCGCGCATCAGCATCCGCGCCCGGCCCGCGTACGCCCCGGACGGCATGAAGCGGCTCCAGAGATGCACCGCGGTGGCGCCGCCGAGCCGGTAGAACGGCGCGAGCGACCGGTGTTCGTCCTCGAGCAGCACGGTGACGTCGAACCCGGCGGCCTGCACGGCCTTCAACGTGCCGAGTTCGGCCTCGACGCCGGGCGTGCGCGTGCTGAGCACGAGGGCCCGGCGCGCGGCGCGCGGGCCGGGGTCCGCACGCCAGAGGTGGGCCGTCGCGCTGGCGAACGTCGCGTAGCGCCCCGCGTCCGCCTCGGCGCGCTCCCGGATCAGCGGATCCCGCCGCAGCGCCCACCGTGCCCGCGCGCGGCGGACGGGGGCGAGCACGCCGATGGCGGCGCAGGCCCGTGCCAGGACGTGGCGCACGGGTGCAAGGCGGTCGACTGCGGGCCCGGGCACGGCTGGAAATTGTACGATGCGGTCATGCACTCGACCGTCATCCGGCCGGGCGACCACGCCGTGTGGCGCGCCGACGCCATGGGCAAGGCCACCCTCTTTGAATCC
>JBFXBH010000119.1:7256-8417 GCA_050183355.1 Vicinamibacterales bacterium
GGTGACGCGAAGGCCTTCGAGAAGTTCCGGCCCGTCGTGGCCATCGAGGTCGATTCGGCCGCGCTCGGCACCTTCACGCTCGGCACCATCCGCAGCGGGCAGATGGGCCGCGACGTCGACACCGGCCTCTGGCCCGAGGAATCCGGTCCGCACGGCCTGGTGCCGGCGCTCCAGGTCGACACGCTCAGCATGACGCGCTCCTACGAAGCCGGACTCCAGGTGAAGAAGGCCAGGGGTGCGCTGCAGCACGACGGGTGGCTCGCGTGGCAGAAGCTCAACACGCCCGAGCAGCGCGAGCGGATCGACGCCGGCCTGAACGCGCGGGTCGACGCCCTCACGCGCGGCCGGGCGACGGTGCGCGGCGTCGCCCAGCTGCACGTCGTGCACGAGGGTGGCCAGTTGTACGACGTCGGCACGGTGGGCGATTCGGTGGCCGCCGCGCTCGGGGCCGGCGTGGACATCGCCGCGCTCGGCGGGACGCTGCGCGTCGAAGGGCTGGGCCTGCTGTCGAAGCACGACCCCGATCGGGCCACGCCGGCCAGCCGCGTCGACGGGTCCGGCACGTTCGCGAAGGTCGTCTACGACTACGGCCCCTGGCACGGCGCGTTCCTCGCGTTCTCCGGGAACGGCTTCGTCAAGTGGGAAGGCGACCCGAACTACGGGTCGCGCACGCGCGCCGGCGTGCACGTCGCCGAGCGGACGTACAAGGAGATGTCGGTCTCGCGGAAGGTCGCGCTCGGGTCCGCGGCGAATCTCGTCGCCAACCTGCGCTTCTACAAGATCGACGGCGACTGGGATTACGCCTACCGCATCGTCGCGGCCATCAAGCTGAGTCAGCCGCTGCGGCGCCGCAACCCGCAGCCCTGAGACGCGGGGCGGTCACGCGACCGGGCCTCGATCAGGCCGGGGCGGCTTCGACGAGCACCGGTTCGAGCCGGACCGGTGCCGAGAGCGACGCCGAGATCAGGCAGTTCCGTTCGGCCTTCTCCACGAGTCGCGCGGCGCGCGCCATGTCGGTGCCCGCCGGAAACGTGATCGTCGGCTTCAGCACGATCTCCGTGAAGCGTGTCACGCCGTCCTTCCGGTCCACCGTGCCGGCCGTGGTTGCCGACACACCCACGAACGGCACCCTGGATGCGGCCGCCACCGCCCGGAAGGTCA
>JBFXBH010000120.1:0-8341 GCA_050183355.1 Vicinamibacterales bacterium
CCACGGCACGACCTACGGCGGCAACCTCCTCGCGTGCCGCGCGGCGATCGTCGTGCTCGAACAGCTCGCGAACGGGACGCTGATCGACCACGTCCGGACCGTCGGCGCCCATCTCGACGCCCGGCTGGCGGCGCTCGCCGCGAAGCACGCGGTCATCGTCGAGGTGCGTGGCGCGGGCCTGATGCGCGGCATCGTGCTGCGCGTGGACGCGCTGCCGGTGGTCGACGCCGCCCGCGACCGCGGCCTGCTCGTCAACCGCACGGATGAAACCGTGGTCCGCATGCTGCCGGCGCTGACCGTCGGCCGGGACGACCTCGACAAGGCCGTCGACATCCTCGACGCGATCTTCACGGAGCTGGGCGCAGCCTGACCATGTCCACGACAACACTTTCCACGCCGACTTTCACGATCGACGCCGCCGAGGGCGGTGTCACCGCGCCCGCCGGGTTCTCGTCCGCGGCGCTGCACTGCGGCATCAAGTTCAAGAACCCCGACCTCGCGCTCCTCGCGGCGGACCAGCCGGCGGCGGCCGCCGGCCTCTTCACGACGAACCTCGTGAAGGCCGCGCCCGTGCTGCTCGACCAGGCGCACCTGAAGCAGTCCGGCGGCCGTGTGCGCGCCATCGTCGTGAACAGCGGCTGTGCGAACGCCTGCACGGGCGACCAGGGCACGGCCGACGCGGCCGAGATGGCTTCGCTCGTCGGCGCGGCGCTGGGCTGCCCGCCGGAGCAGGTGATGGTCTGCTCGACCGGCGTGATCGGTGTCAACCTGAAGATGGACGCGCTGCGCACCGGCATTCCGAAGGCCGCCGCCGCCCTGACGCGCGGTGCGGGCCTCGAGGCCGCCACGGCGATCATGACGACCGACCGCGGCCCGAAGCAGCACGCCGTCCGCGTGCGGACGGCCGCGGGCACGTTCACGGTCGGCGGGATGGCGAAGGGCGCGGGCATGATCGAGCCGAACATGGCCACGATGCTCGGCTTCCTGACGACGGACGCCGCGGTCGAGCCCGCGCTCCTGCGCCGCGCGCTGATCGAGACGGCGAAGGACACGTTCAACGCGATCACCATCGACGGGGACACATCGACGAACGACTCGCTGTTCGCGCTGGCGTCCGGCGCGAGCGGCGTGACCGTCGACGAGGCGTCCGCCGGCGCGCTCGTCGCGGGACTCACGGCCGTCGCGCACGAACTCGCCATCGCGATCGTCCGGGGCGGCGAGGGCGTCACGAAGCTCGTCGGCGTCCGCGTGCACGGCGCCGCGACGGAGTCCGACGCGCGCCGGGTGGCGAAGACGATCGCCAACTCGCTGCTCGTCAAGACGGCGATCCACGGCGCGGACCCGAACTGGGGCCGCATCCTCGCGGCGTCCGGCCGGGCCGGGGTGCCTTTCGATCCGCTCAAGGCGACCGTGCACGTGGGCGACGTGCTGCTCTTCGAGAACGGCCTGCCGCACGACGACAACGCGCCGCTGGCCGCGACCTATCTCGAGGGCGACACGATCCGGATCAACGTGAACCTGGCCTCCGGGACCGGGGAAGCCACCGTGTGGACGTGCGATCTCAGCGCGGAGTACGTCCGGATCAACGGCGAGTACCGGACGTAGCGGCCGGAGACAGGAGCGAGAGGCATGAGCGGCGAACCGGGTCACCCGCGGGCCGGCACCAAGGACTTTCTCTCGGTGCTGGACCTCTCCGGCAGCGAGCTCGTCGCGCTGCTGGACCTGGCCGCGCGGCTGAAGCAGGAACGGGCCCTCGGCGCGAACGCCCCGACGGCCGGTGCCCTGCGCGGCAAACACGTCGCGCTGATCTTCGAGAAGCCCTCGCTGCGCACGCGCGCCACGTTCGAGATCGCCGTGCGGGAGCTGGGCGCCGACGCGCTGCACGTGCCGCCCTCCTCGATCGACGGCCAGCGCGAGCCGCTCGAGGACATTGCCCGCAACCTCGAACGCTGGGTCCACGGCGTCGTGCTGCGGACCTTCGCACAGGCCAAGGCGCTGGCCATCGGCACGGCCGCGAGCCGCCTGCACGTCGTCAACGCGCTCACCGACGAGGAACACCCGTGCCAGGCGCTCGCCGACGCGCTGACGCTGCGCGAGCACTGGGGCGGCTGGCAGGGCCGCACGCTGGCCTACGTCGGCGACGGCAACAATGTCGCGGTGTCGCTCTCGCACATCGCGGCGCGGCTGGGCATGCACTTCCGGATCGCGACCCCCGCGGGGTACGAGCTGCCCACAGCCGCGGTGGACGCCTTCGCGGCGATCGCCACGGGAGGCGCCACGCTGACGGCCGTGCACGACCCGGTCGAGGGCGTGCGCGGCGCTGACGCCGTCTACACCGACGTGTGGACGTCGATGGGCCAGGAGGCCGAGGCCGACCAGCGCCGCCGGCTCTTCGCGCCGTACCAGGTCAACGCCGCACTGATGGCCGCCGCGGCACCGGGCGCGAAGTTCCTGCACTGCCTGCCCGCCCACCGGGGCGAGGAGGTCACGGCGGACGTCTTCGAGTCGCCGGCGTCGGTCGTCTTCGACCAGGCCGAGAACCGGCTGCACACGCAGAAGGCGCTTCTGCTGATGCTGCTCGGCTAGAATCGCCGGGCATGTCCCGCGCGTGGACCACCCACTACGACGCCGATGTTCCGGCGTCGCTCGCGCCGTATCCCGAGCGCACGCTCGTCGACTATCTCGACGAGATGGTCGCGGAGAAGCCGACGCACACCGCGGCGATCTTCAAGGGCGCGCGACTGAGCTGCAAGGCCCTCGCCGACCAGAGCCGCGCGTTTGCCGCCGCGCTCGCCGACCTGGGCGTCGGGCGTGGGGACCGCGTCGCGCTCGTGCTCCCCAATACGCCGCAACTGCTCGTCGCCCAGTACGGCATCTGGCGGACCGGCGCGATCGCCGTGCCCCTCAACCCGCTCTACACGCCGCGTGAGCTGGAGACGGCCCTGCGCGGCACCACGCCGGCCGCGGTCGTCACGATGACGCCGTACTACGAGTCCATCCGCGGGCTGCAGGCCGTGACGGGCGTGCGCCATGTCATCGCGACCTCGATCAAGGAGTACCTGCCGGCCCTGACGCGCGTGCTCTTCACGCTCGCCGTCGAGAAGAAGGGCGGCCATCGCGTGCGCCTCGACCCGTCGCATCACTGGTTCGGGGACCTGCTCGGCCGTCACGCGGGCTCGGCGGGACCGGACGTCACCGTCGCGCCGTCAGACCCGGCCGTCATCCTCGCGAGCGGCGGCACGACCGGCACGCCGAAGGGTGTGCTCGGCACGCATCGCGACTACGTCGTGGCCGGGCAGCAGCTCCGGACGTGGACGCGGCCCGCGCGCGAGGACTGGACCGACATCGTGATGCTGCCGCTGCCGATGTTCCACGTCTACGCGAACGTCGGCGTGCAGTCGCTGGCCATCATCGGCCGGAATCCGCTCGCGCTCGTGCCGAACCCGCGTGACATCAACGACGTGCTCGCGACGATTCAGAAGCTGCGCCCCGCCTGCTTCAACGGCGTGCCGACGCTCTACAACGCGATCCTGAACCACCCGAAGGTCAGGCAGGGCAAGGTCGACCTCCGCTCGATCAAGCTGTGCTTCTCCGGCGCGGCGCCGCTGCTCGCCGAGACGAAGAAGCAGTTCGAGGCGGCGACCGGCGCGTGCATCATCGAGGGCTACTCGCTGACCGAAGCGATGATGGCCACCTGCATCAACCCGGTGCGCGGCCTGCAGAAGCCGGGGTCGATCGGCGTACCGGTGTCGGACGTCGAGGTGCGGATCGTGGACGCCGACAACGGCGATGTCGAGCTGGCACCGGGCGAGGTCGGCGAGCTGATCCTGCGCGCGCCGCAGCGGATGGCCGGCTACTGGGAGAACCCGGAGGAGACGGCGCTCGTGCTCCGCGAGCACGGGCCGGGCGGCCCGTGGGTGCACACGGGCGACCTCGCCTACCGCGACACGGACGGGTATCTGTTCATCGTCGACCGCAAGAAGGACCTCATCAAGGTCAGCGGCTTCCAGGTGTGGCCGCGCGAGATCGAGGAGGTGCTGGCCACGCACCCGTCCGTCATGGAAGTCGGCGTGGCGGGCGTGCCGGACGCCGCGCGGGGCGAGGTGCCGCACGCGTGGGTCGTGCTCCGGCCGGGGCACCAGGCGACGGCCGACGAGCTGCGCGCGTACTGCCGGGAGCGGATGACGCCATACAAGGTGCCGGCCGTCATCGAGTTCCGCGACTCGTTGCCGAAGACGCTGGTCGGCAAGATCCTCCGACGGGCGCTCAGGGACACCGCGACGGGCCGCGCCGCGTCGCAGCCGGACGCCGCTACCGCCTGAGCACCGTGGCGAGCGGTGCGACGCTGATGCCGGCCGCGTCCAGCGCGAGCCTGACCCCGGCGGCGCCGTCGCCGGCGCCCGGCGTGTCGCTGTGCAGGCACAGCGTGTCGAACCCGACGGGCACGGGCGTACCGTTCGGCGCCAGCACGCCGTCCCGCACCATCTGCACCGCGCGGGCAGGGATGGCCTCACCGGTGATCACACCGCCCGGCTCCGATCTGGGCAGCAGGCGGCCGTCGGGCGCGTAACCCCGATCCGCGAACGCCTCCCGCGCGTAGGTCAGCCCGCGTTCGGCGCAGGCGAGCGCCAGATACGACCGCGGCATCCCGACGACGATGAGCCGGGGGTCGAGAGCGATCACGGCGTCGGCCACCGCGGCCGCGACGGCCCGGTCGCTCGCGGCCCGGTGATACAGCGCCCCGTGGAGTTTGACGTGCTGCAGCGCGCCACCGGCCGGCGGCAGCGCGTCGGCGAGCGCCGCGCACTGCGTCCGGACGAGGTCCGCCGTCTCCGCCGGGGTCAGCCCCAGCTCACGGCGGCCGAAACCCTCCCGATCGGCGTAGCCGGGATGCGCCCCCACCGCCACGCCCGCGTCCAGCGCGGCGCGAGCCGTCTCACCCATCCGCACCGCGTCCCCCGCGTGCCCGCCGCACGCGATGCTCGTCGAGGACGCGTACAGAAAAAGACGCCGGTCGAGCGCGAGGCCCTCGGGCCCCGGCAGCTCACCGGCGTCGACGTTCAGGTCGATGACGCGGGGAATCGGACCTAGACTCCCGCGCCTTCGGGATATTCGAGCGCGAGCTTGAGCTCGCGCGTGAGCGTGTCGACGGTGGTCCCGCTGCGCTTCCACGCCCCTTCGGTTTCGAACCGCTGGTCGCCGATGCGGCGGCCCCACGGAGCGATCACGCGGCCGATGGCCCGGAAGTCGGACCGGTCGGCGTGGTCCTGGTCCAGCCGCCGCACGATGTCCGGCGCCACGCGGATGAACGCCCGGAGCGCGGTCGCCGACTTGATGCTGTACTTCCGGCCGGCCCACGCCGCGCCGAACACGACGGCGACCTGCTTGAAGTAGTTGACGTAGAACTTCCGGGCGTCGTCGCGGAGAAACTCGGCGGACTTGCGCGGGCCGCCGAAGGCCTCCGTCGAAAACAGCTTCTTGAGCTCCTGCGCAAGGGGCGCCTGCCCCACGCGGCCCTTGCCGACGCCGAGCAGCTTGATCTCGTTGTGCAGCGCGGAGTCGTCCTTCTCGCTGAGCGCGCGGACGACGTCGTGCGCGGCGGCCAGCGCTTCGTCGCGGTAGAGCTGGCGGCCCGAGAGGCTCACCAGGTGCGAGGCGTTCAGCCGCGTGTGCTTGGCGTTGATCGTGACGAACATCTGCACGACGTGGTCTTCGGGCAGGCGGTCGAAAATGATGGCCGGCACCGTGAAGGGCTCGTCGCCGAAGCGGTCGATGTCGGCATGCAGCGCGAGCAGCCGGTGCTGGCCGTCGATCGCGCGCAGGATGCCTTCGCGCTCGGGCACCTTCAACCGGCCCACCCACGACCCCGGCTCGACGGGCTCGAACGTCAGCTTCTCGTCGCAGGAGATGATGACGGCGCCGGCGATGGACGGCAGGTCGCGCGCCTGCCGGCACTGTTCGTAGTAGTCGACCAGCTCGTCGATCTTCCGCCGGATGATCTGCCGCTGGTAGGCCTTCTCGTTGGAGGCGATCCGCCGTTCCAGCAGGTCCCAGTTCACCTTGGGCGACTTCTTCTTGCCGCCGCGCACGGGCTGCTGGCCGGCATCCCCGTAGCTGAGGACCTCGAACCGCACGAGCTTGTCGATGTCGCTGGCGCTGAGAGATGCCTGGTAGAACTGCACCCCGAACTGCTGCATGCGGATCGCGGAGACGTTGATCATAGAGATGGCGGATTGTAACGACCGCTGGTTCACCATCTCAACGGCTATTTGACGCGCAGGCCTATAGCCTTTGTATTCAGTGGCTTACGGGGACGCCTCCCTCAAGGTTTCCGCGCGGGTTCCGAACCAGTCTCCTCCGGACCACCGGGCGAGCAGGGCGTCCTTCAGCAGGACCATTCCGTACACCAGCAGTACGAACAGCCCGTAGACGACGATGGTTTCGTTGAAGGAAAACCGTCTGCGGAAGGGGTCGCTGACCATCCCGTAGACGATTTCCACGTGAATCCAGTAGACGAACAGCGACGACGTGCCGAGCCGGGCCAGCCACCGGCCGGCCGGCGCACCGGCCCCGGCGAGCACGGGTGTCAGCGCCCACGTGGCGGCCACGGCCAGCAGGAGCACGCCGCACCGGAGCAGGAAGAACGCGGGCGACGAGGTCCAGAAGTCCGACTGCGCGTACGGCGACGGCAGGAACGAGAGCCCGTAGCCGAGCGCCCCGGCAGCGGCGCCCACGCCGGCGAACCAGCCCATCGTCCGGCGCTCGCGGGCTTCGTCCGTCAGCGTCGCCATGGCGAGACCCGCGGCGCCGCCGACCATGACGAACCCGGGCCAGGGAAACAGCGAGAAGCTGGAGCGGCCCGGCAGCGCCCGGAGGTACCCCTCCAGCGCATCGGGCAACGTCGCGGGCCATGCGGCCGGCTGCACCAGCGGCGCGGCCAGCGCGACCAGCGCCGCGCACGACACCAGCAGCAGGCCCCGCCGCCGGGACGTCCGGCCACGACTCCAGAGGGCTGCCGTCGCGACCATGGCGAGGCCCATCACGTTCAGGATGTCCACCTTCAGCAGCGCCTGGAGCGTCCCGCCGCCCATCAGCAGCGACTGCGAACGGAACAGCAGGGCCAGGCCGAAGATCCGCCAGCCACGCTTCAGCCCCGCCCGCGCGACGGCGGCGCGGTCGAGGCCCCGCGCGAGGTGCCGGCCCATGACCATGGTCAGCGAGAGGCCGGCCAGGAAGAGAAACGTGGGCGCGGCCCAGCCGGCGAGGATGCGTTCGTACCTGAACTGCGGCAGCCCGCGATCCGGGAGGCGCATCCACGCATCGAACACGTGCGCCTCGATCATGATGAGCACGCCGATACCGCGGAACCAGTCGATGAAGGGCAGCCGCCTGCCGGTCATGTCACGCGAGTGTGGTCCAGCGGCCCGCGGGCGTCAACGGCCGCCGGGAGCCGGGGCCGGCCCGCGGCGGAGCCCGGCGCGCCTCAGCGGGCGGAGGCCTTGCCCGCTGTCGCGGGAGCGGCCGCCTTCGACCCGAGGAGCGACGCGAACAGCAGCCAGCCCATCGGCAGCAGCACGAGCAGGTACGAGAAGTACCGGCCGTACTGCCCATCCGGTCCGTAGGGCTCGCTGGCCCAGTGCCACGCCTCGCTGTTGGCGCCGAACACGTTCGCCTCCGTCAGCTCGTGGAAGCCGTAGATCACGAGCTGCACGACGAACACCAGCAGGAACACGGCCGTCACCTGGAAGAACCGGGCCAGGTTGACGCGGTGGCCGTAGCGCGACCAGAGCATGGCCAGGCCGGCGGCCAGGAGCACCCCGAGCACCGCGCCCGCGATCACGTTCGCGGCCTTCACCTGGAAGAGCAGCGTGCCCATCAGCAGCGCCGTCTCCATGCCCTCGCGCGTAATCATCAGCAGCGTGAACAGGAACACGCCGAGCGCCGCGCCGGCGCCGGTGCGCCCGGCCGACTCGGAGAGGCGCGTCTCGATCTCGCGCTTCATCGTGCGGGCGTGCCGCCACATGTGGACGATGAGGGTCGCGACGAGCACGGCCGCCGCCAGCGCCAGCACACCTTCCCAGAGCGCCTGGTTGGACGCCTGCTGAAACAGATAGGCCATGCCGATGCTGAGCACGACCGACACGCCGATGCCCCAGTGGACGGCGGGTGTCAGGTGGCCGCGGCCGCTCTTGCGCAGGTAGGCGAGGCTGATGGCGACGATGAGGAAGGCCTCGAGGCCTTCGCGAAGCGTGATGACAAATGCCTGCAACATTGGAAGAGTCTCAACTCTGAGAAGCTGTCTCAGAATCAGAGTCTAATGCAGATCCGCGGCCTCCGGAAG
>JBFXBH010000121.1:0-8283 GCA_050183355.1 Vicinamibacterales bacterium
CGCCTCGACGTGCCCGGCGCGCAGACGCCGGTGATCGTCGGCCGCGCCGACTACGTGCGCCTCGGGGGCCGGCTGCCGGCCTCCGCGCCGCCCCCGGTGGCCACGACGACCGGGGCGCCGCCGCTCAACCCGGATCCGCCGCTCACGCAGGGACTGCCGCGCGGCGTGCTGCTCTCGGACGACGCCGTGCTGCTGTTTCCGCGGCCGTACGACGGGTGCGTCGACGCGGTGATGCGGGACGCGATTGCGGCCACGCGCCTGGCGGCCACGCGCCCGCCGGCCCCCGTCCCCGCGCCGACGCCGCCGGCGCCTCCGCTGTAGAGGCAGGCATGCTGCGCCGCTGCTGCCTTCCGATCGCGCTGACGCTGACCGGGCTGGTCGCGCCGGCGGCCGCGCAGGATGGCGGCGACGGGATCGGCGCGCTGCTGAACCGGATCGAGCGCGTGCTGCCGGGCGGCGACCCGTCCGCGCTGCGGCCGCTGCTCTCACCCAACGTGGCGCCGGGTGTGATGGACACGTTCGCGCCGCAACTGCTGACGGCGCCGTTCCGGCGCGCCGTCGTCCACGAGCGGGAGCGCGAGCCGCTCGACGGGGCGCTGCCCGGCGACGGCTTCCGGCTGACGGCCGACCTCCTGCTCGAGAGCGAGCGGACGGCCCGCATCGTGACCGCGCGGCTCGACGTCCGCCGCGCGCCCGGCGACACCGCGGCGGGGGCGTGGCGGCTCGTCAGCGCGCAGGTCGTCACGCTGGTCGAGGGGCTGCATCGCCTCGAGCCGAGCGCGGCGACGCAGTACGCCGTGGAGGGCCTCACCATCCGCTCCGAGGACCTGGTGCTGTCGTTCAGCCAGGGGACGGCGGTCCCCGTCGAGAGCGAGCGCGGGCTCGTGGGCCTCGTGATCGCCGGCACGGGACAGATGACGTTCACGCCGCGGCCCGCCGCCGAGCAGGGGCAGGTGCGGCTCTTCGCCGGCGCCGACACGCTGACGGCGCCGCTCGAGACGGCGTTCATCCGGCTGAATCCGGCCGACGTGGCGCTGCACGGCCTCGACAGCGGGCTGCGGGAACAGCCCGTGGACCCGCGCGTCCTGCGGCGCGCCCGGGAACTCTTCGACGCCGACGCTCCGCGGTCCTTCAATCTGGACCTCGGCGACCTGAGCCGCGAGCCCTGGTACGTGCTGCCGCCGAGCGGCGACTTCCTGGCCGAACTGCACACGCGCGGCCGCGGGCACCTGACGTACGCGCGGTCCTTCACCGAGGCGGAGGACATCTCGCTGTTCGAGCGCGCCAGGGGGCGCGACATCGCCCGCTACGCGTCGGTCGAGAAGGAACAGCAGCGCGGCGTTTCGTACAACGAAGACGCCCTGAACGAGATCGCCGTGCTCGACTACGACGTCGACGCGACGATCGACCCGGGACGCGAATTCATCGACGCCCGCGCGCGACTGAGGATTCGCGTCCAGGCGGCGGGCGTGGCCGCCATCAATATCAGGCTCGCTGAACCGCTCGTCGTCACCAGTGCCGTCAGCCCGCAGTACGGGCCGTTGGTGCACCTGCGCGTGCGGGGCCGGGACTCGGTGATCCTGAACCTGCCCGTCGTGCTGCAGCGCGGGTCGGAGTTCGTGGTCGCCGTGAACTACAGCGGCCGCCTCCGCTCGCAGGCGGTGGACCAGGAAGCGCTCGGGCAGGACGGGTTCTCGCCGACGCCGTTCACGCGGCCGCAGGACTACTACCTGCTCAGCACGAAGTCCTACTGGTATCCGCAGCCGCAGACGAGCGGCTACGCGACGGCGACGCTCCGGCTCACGCTGCCCGCGGACTTCACGTGCACGGCGACGGGCGAGCCGCTCGAGGGCTTCCGCACGGTCGTGTCGGCCAGCGGCCGGCCCATGCGCGCCTGGGCGTTCCGCGCGTTTGAACCGGTTCGCTACCTGAGCGTCCTGGCGGGCCGCTTCCGCCCGGCGATCGCCGGCACGCTCCCGCTGGTGGACGAACCCACCGGGCCCGCCGCGCGCCCGGCCGAAGGGACACGCCAGCCGGGCTTCCGCGTCCGCGAGTACATGCCGTTCGACCAGCTCGGGACGGAGAGCGTGTCGCGGCGGCGGCTCGCGGACCTGGCGGCGTGGACGACCGACATCTTCCGGTTCTATCTGTCCCGCATGGGCGACGCGCCCTACCCGCGGCTGACGCTCGCCGTCGTCGAGAACGCCACACCGGGCGGCCACAGCCCGGCCGCCACGGCGCTGGTGTTCAACCCTCGCCCGGGCACGATGCCGACGTGGCGCGACGACCCGGCCAGCTTCGACGGCTTCCCGGAGTTCTTCCTCGCCCACGAGCTGGCCCACCAGTGGTGGGGCCACGGTGTCGGCTGGGCGAACTATCACGAGCAGTGGCTGAGCGAGGGCTTCGCCCAGTACTTCGCCGCGCTCTACGCCGAGCACCGGCACGGTCCCGACGTGCTGGAGCAGATGCTCCGCCAGTTCCGCCGCTGGACGCTGGAGGCCTCCGACCAGGGCCCGATCTCACTCGGGTACCGCCTCGGCCAGATGAAAGGTGACAAGCGCATCTTCCGCGCGCTGGTCTACAACAAGGCCGCGGGCGTGCTGCACATGCTGCGGCGCCTCATCGGCGACGACGCGTTCTTCGACGGGCTTCGCCGGATCTACGAGACGCACCGGCTGGAGAAGGCGGGCACGGCCCAGGTCCAGGCGGCCTTCGAGGCCGCGTCCGGCCGGCCGCTCGGCCGCTTCTTCGAGCAGTGGATCGGCGGCGCGCGCCTGCCGCGCCTCCGCGTGACCCAGACGGTCGCGGACCGGGAGGCGGTGGTGACCTTCGAGCACCTGGACGGCGTGTTCGACCTGCCGGTCACCGTCTCGCTGGTCTACGCCGACGGCCGGACCGTCGACACCGTCGTCCCGGTCGCCGAGGAGCGCGTGGAGCGCCGCCTGCCGCTCGACGGCCCCCTCCGCCAGGTGCGCATCAACCGCGACAACGCCGCCCTGGCCGTATTCGAAGGGCCGTAACCCGCGTTCCCGGTCCGGGTGACCCGGGCGCGGGCGGGCGATGCGCGTGTCGTGCGCTCACTGGGCGCCCGCAAACCGCGCCTGGCTCCTGTACAGACTGATTCGCGCTCGACTCGCGCACTCGCCCGCCCACACCCGGCGTGCCGGACCACTGTCAGGGCGCGGTCCCGCGCGCGAGCCCGTAGGGCGAGAGCGCTCGGGGGCACAGGCCGGTGCGGGTGCGACTGTGGAGCATGCCGTCTTCACGACAAATGCACCGCAGGCGCCGGGCGGGATGTCGCCGGTGGGACCCGTCGGGCGATCAGGCGACGGGCGGCGACAGGGTTCCCGCCCGGATGCGTCAGGTCCGCCGGAGGTGTATTTGTCCGGCATGCGGAACCGGAGCACCCGCACCGGCCTGTGCCCCCGGGCGCTCTCGCGGGGCGGGCGATCAGGCGCCCAGTCCCGTGATCGATTTAGAATTACGGGGTTATGGAAACCGTCACGCTGACCATCGACGGGCAGCCGATTACCGTCGAAAAGGGGAAGACCGTGCTGCAGGCGGCCATCGAGGCCGGCATCACGGTGCCCTACTACTGTTACCACCCCGGAATCGGCGTCGACGGGTCGTGCCGCGTCTGCATCGTGAAGGTCGAGAAGATGCCGAAGCTGCAGACGTCGTGCTCGACGGTCTGCACCGAGGGCATGGTCGTCTCGACGCGTGACCGGGACGTCGTGGACGCCCGCGCGGCGGTCTTCGAGTTCCTGCTGCTGAACCACCCGCTCGACTGCCCCGTCTGCGACAAGGGCGGCGAGTGCCCGCTGCAGGATTTCTCGTACAGCTTCGGCCCCTCGGACAGCCGGATGGACTTCCCGCGGCGCGTGTTCGACGGTGAGGGCGTCAAGGCGGACGTGGACTTCGGTCCCACGCTGATGCTGAACCGCAATCGCTGCATCCTCTGCACGCGCTGCCAGCGCTTCATGGACGAGATCGACGGCGACGCGCAGATCAGCGTGGCGGACCGCGGCAATGGCAGCGAGATCGCGACGTTCGAGGAAGCCGGCGTGCACTCGCTCATCTCGGGCAACCTGATGGACGTCTGCCCGGTCGGCGCCATCACCACGCGCGACTACCGTTTCAAGAGCCGTCCGTGGGACAACCCGTCGGTCGGCGACACGATCTGCACGTTCTGCTCGAAGGGCTGTGCCACCAACGAATGGATCAAGGCCAAGCCCGAGTGGGCCCGCGGCTCACAGCGCGTCCGCGTGACGCCGTCCTACAACCCCGACGTCAACGGTTACTGGATGTGCGACATCGGCCGGTTCGGCTACCACTGGGTCGAGGGGGACCGCCGCCTGCGTCAGCCGATGCTGAAGAACGCCGCGGGCACGCTGGACGCCACCGGCTGGAGCGACGTGCTCCACGCGCTCAAGGCGAAGGTCGCGCCGCTGGCGGCGTCCGACCCGTCGTCGGCCAAGGTCCTCGCCTCCGCGCACGCGTCCGTCGAGGAGCTCTTCGTGCTGAAGACGCTGGCCGAAGGCGCGCTGGGCGGCACCACCGCCGTGACGATGCTGTGGTCGACGGGCGAGAAGCGCCAGCCGAAGAACACGAAGTTCGTCGTGCCGGTCACGGATGCCCCGAACGTCAACGGCGCGCGCGACCTCGGCTTCAACGTCGGCGCCGGCAACGGCACGGCGGCGGACGTCTCGGCGCTCCGGGCGGCCGTCGAGGCCGGGACCGTCAAGGCGCTCCTCGTGGTCGACCCGGCGCCGGCCGAGTTGACGGGCGACTTCCAGTGGGTGGTCGACGCCCGCGCGAAGGGCACGCTGCCGCTGCTCGTCGTGCAGGCCGTCGAGATGAGTCCGCTCGTGGCGCAGGCCGACATCGTGCTCGCCGGCGCGGCGTGGCTCGAGAAGGACGCGCTCTATACGAACGACCAGGGCCGTGTGCAGGCCGCCTCGCAGGTGCTCTCCGCGCCGGGTGACGCCCGGCCGGACTGGCAGATTCTCAGCGAGCTGTCCGCCGCGCTCGGCGTCCCGACCGGGTTCCTGTCGGATGCCGACGTGCGGAAGGCCATCGCGGCGGCCATGCCCGGCACCGCCTATGCGGGCGTCGGCGCGGCGTCCTTCTCGCGGCCGGTCTCCGCGAAGCACTGGCTTCAGGCCTCCAACCCGTCCGAGCGCTGGAAGTGGGATTTCATGTTCCAGGACCTGCCGCCGGTGAAGGGGCACAACGTCCAGACGGAACAGGGCTTCGTCGAGGGTCGCGTGATCCCGCTCAAGCCGGTAGGCTGAACCTCAGGAGCGCCGCATTCGTCCCACGAAGTGCGGCTGACATGCGACCTGTACGGATGACGATCCGGCGCGGACCCGGGGCAGCACTGCTGGTGCTGGCGGCGCTCGTGGCGTGCGCGGCCGGCCTGTCGGCCCAGCTGCGCGGTATCCGGGCGGAACTCGAGCCGCTGGTCGAGGCCCCGGGCGTGCACGCGGGCACCACGGTCAAGGCCGTGCTCGTCGTGCGGCTGCCCGAGGGCTACCACACGCAGTCGAACAAGCCCCGCGACCCGTCGCTCATCGCGACCGTCCTGACCGTGAACCCGCCCGGCGGCGTCACGGTCGAAGAGATCGTGTTTCCGCCGGCGCACGACTTCGTGCAGGCCGGGCAGGCCGAGCCGCTCGCCGTGTTCGAGCGCGAGTTCGTGATCGGCGTGCAGCTCAAACTGGCCGCGCTCCCGGAAGGCCCCCTCGTCGTGCCCGCGATGCTGCGCTACCAGACCTGCGACGACAGCGTCTGCTACGCGCCCGTGCGGGCCGAGCTCGCGTGGACGCTGCACGTCATGCCGGACTCGGCCGAGAGCGCGCCGCAGCGGCCGGAGCTGTTCGCGGGCGTGCAGTGGGGCACAGGCGAGAAGCCGTCCGCCGTGCCGGAACCCGCCGCCCCCCGCGCGCCTGCCGCTCAGGCGGCGGGCGGCGCGCTCGACCTGTCCGTGCTGGACCGCTTCGAGGTGCAGGGCACGACCGGCGGGTATCTCAACGCCGCGGACTTCCTCGGGTTCGTCTCCGCGGCGGAGCAGGGCATCAGGCAGCAGGGCCTGTTCGAGGGCCGCGGGCCGCTGGCGATCCTGCTGCTCGTCTTCCTCGGCGGGCTCGCACTGAACCTGACGCCGTGCGTGCTGCCGATGATTCCCATCAACCTCGCGATCATCGGCGCGGGCGCGCAGGCCGGGTCGCGCGGCAAGGGCTTCGCGCTGGGCGGGGTGTACGGCGCGGCCATGGCGCTCGTGTACGGCGTGCTGGGCCTCGTCGTCGTCCTGACGGCCGGCACGTTCGGCACGATCAACGCCTCGCCGTGGTTCAACGTCAGCATCGCGGTCGTCTTCGCCGTGCTCGCGCTGGCGATGTTCGACGTCATCACGATCGACTTCACGAAGTACTCGTCGAACATGGCGGTCGGCGGCGCGGCCCGCGGCAGCTACCTGCTTGCCTTCGGCATGGGGACCATCGCGGCGCTGCTGGCCGGTGCGTGCGTGGCGCCGGTCGTGATCCAGGTCGTGCTGCTGTCCTCCGACCTCTACGCCAAAGGCACGACGGCCGCGCTCGCGCTGCCGTTCCTGCTGGGGATCGGGATGGCGGTGCCGTGGCCGCTGGCCGGGGCCGGCATCGCCGCGCTGCCGAAGCCGGGCGCGTGGATGGTGCGCGTGAAGCAGGCGTTCGGCGTGGCCATCCTCGTCATGGCGGGCTACTACGGGTACACGGCGTGGACGCTGTTCGCGGACCGCTTCGTCGACGCCGCCGAGGTCAACGCGAGCGTGCAGGAGAAGCTCAAGGAAGGCTGGAACCCGTCGCTGGCCGCCGGCCTCGAGCAGGCCGCGCGCGACGGCAAGCCGGTGTTCATCGACATGTGGGCGACGTGGTGCAAGAACTGCCTGACGATGGACAAGACCACGTTCCAGAACGAGGACGTCAAGCAGAAGCTCGCCGGCTACGTGAAGGTGAAGTTCCAGGCGGAGCAGCCCGACGAGGAACCGGCGAAGGGCGTGATGCAGCGCTTCGACGCCGTCGGCCTTCCGACCTACGTGATCCTCAAGCCGCGCCAGTAGCCGCTGCCCCTTGTAGCGGCACGTTTCTGCGCAGAATTTCCTTGGCGATCGATCTGGACTCTGCGATAGTTCAGAACCGATGCGGCATCGGATCGTCAGGCCTGTTGTTCTCACCCTTCTCATCCTGACCGGTATCGCGTCCGCCGGCTTCCTCTGGTTCGGCGGACAACGGATCGCCTCCACCCACAATCAGACCGACGTCGCCGGTGCGCGTGTCGACGCGCTCGTCACGGGCATGGCCGACCTGAGCGCGGCGCTCCAGGCGTACGTGGCGCCGGGGCAGAGCGTCAGCACGTGGGCCGAGCGCGCCACGGCCCTGCTCGCGCAGCTCGGGGATGACCTCGGCGCCTTCGAGCGCCTGCCGGACGCCACCGCGACCGCGGAAATGGTGCGCCCGGCCGTGGACTCGTTGGCCAGGATCAACGACCGCGTCCGGGAGTATCTGCGGAGCGGCGACGACCTGATGGCGGCGGACCTCGCCTTCAACGAGGCGCGCGACGCGACGGGCGCCGCCGTCGCGGCGTTGCGGGACTGGCGGGCACGCCAGCAGGGCGTGGCGGCCGCGGCCGTCGCGGGGATCGAGCGCCAGCAGACCGCCGCGCTCGGCGTGATGGTGCTGGCGTGGGCGCTGAGCCTGCTGCTGGCCTGGAAGCGCCCGGCACCGGCGTCCGTTGAGGCCGCCGCTGACGTCCCGGCGGCGACCGGCCTCGCGGCGGACATCCTCAACCTGTCGCTCGCCCCCGCCGACGGCCCCGGTGTCGACCTGCAGGCCGCGGCGCAGGCGTGCGACGCGCTCGCCCGCGCGAGCGACGGTGCCGCGCTCAAGGCTGCCCTCGGACACGGCGCCGCGGCGCTGGGCGCGAAGGGTGTCGTGGTGTGGCTGGGCGTGGACGAACAGCTCTTCGCCGTGGCGTCCCACGGCTACGACGAGCGCCACCTGCGGCGGCCGATTCCGCGGACCGCCGGAAACGTCACGGCGGAGACCTGGCGCACGGGCCAGGCGGTCTCCATCGCGGGCGATGCCGATGCCCCGGGCGTCGTGGTCGTGCCGATGGCGGACGCCAACGGGTGCCGCGGTGTCGTGTCCGCGGAGCTGCTGCCCGGCCGCGTGGCCGCGGCGGACCGGCAGGCGCTGCTGTCGATGTTCGCGGCGCAGCTCGGCGGCATCGTCGGCGCGTCGGCTC